>NZ_JAPUED010000169.1 GCF_027492755.1 Micropruina sp.
GCTTCTACAACGCCATCGGCATGTTCGACGTGTACGCGTCGCCCTGGTTCGCCGCCATCTATCTGCTGCTGTTCGTTTCGCTGGTCGGCTGCATCATTCCCCGGATCGGCGTCTATCTACGGGGTTTTCGCGGTCAGCCGCCGGTCACCCCGCGCAACCTCGGCCGGCTGCCGGCCCATCTGTCGCTGACCGCCGACCGCCCGGACGCCGTCCTCGACGAGGCCGAGAGGGTGCTGGCGAAGCGGCGTTTCCGCATCCGGCGCCTGGACGACTCGGTCAGCGCCGAGCGTGGCTACCTGCGCGAGCTGGGCAACCTGGTCTTCCACCTCTCCCTGGTCTTCCTGCTGTGCGGCCTGGCCTGGGGCTCACTGTTCGGCTACAAGGGCAGCGTCGCGGTGGTCGAGGGCGGCTCGTTCAGCAACACCCTCACCCAGTTCGACGACTTCACTGCCGGCGGCGCCTTCCGCGCCCAGCAGCTGGTGCCGTTCACCGTCCGGCTGGACTCGTTCGAGGCCAAATTCGAAACCGGGCCGGTGCAGCGCGGTGCTGCCCGGGTGTTCCGCGCCGAGACCACCACCACGGTGGACGGCGTCGAGAATCACCAGACCCTCGAGGTGAACCATCCGCTGGTGCTGGGCGACAGCACCGTGCACCTGGTCGGCCACGGTTACGCCGTCGACGTCACGGTGAAGGATCCCCAGGGCAATGTGGCCTTCGCCGGGCCGGTGGTGTTGCTGCCCCAGGACGGCAACTTCCTCTCCGTCGGCGCGATCAAGGCGCCCTACGCGCGTCCGGAGCGGCTCGCCTTCGAGGCGTTGTTCCTGCCCACCGCGGTCGACACCGACGGTGTCGGCACCTCGGTGTTCCCGGACGCACTCAACCCGCGGCTGCTGCTCAACGCCTGGCACGGGCCACCCCAGCCGGCCACCGGCCGCCCCGAGAACGTCTATTCGCTGGACACCACCGGGCTCACCCAGTACACCAAGGCGGACGGCTCGAAGCTGCGGTTCACCCTGCGTCCCGGTGAGGTCTTCGACCTGCCCGGCGGCGGCTCCATCCAGTTCCACGACTGGAAACGCTGGGTGAGCCTGCAGGTGTCCAGCACCCCCGGGCTGTGGCTGGTGTTCAGCGCGGTGCTGGTCGCCGTCGCCGGGCTGTGCCTGTCGCTGTTCATCCGGCCCCGCCGGGTGTGGCTGCGGGTCCGGGGCGACGTCGTCGAATTGGCCGGCCTGGACCGCACCGAGGGCCGTGGCGGCCTGGACGACGAACTGCGGCTGATCGCCGACGAACTGCAGCTGCGCGCGGACCAGGGGCTTGCGCCCGCGGAGGCCGATGCCGCAGGCTCCACTCAGAAGGGAGAACCGTGATGGCCGTGTACTGGTCGAATCTGGCGATGGTGACCTCGGTGGTGGTCTACCTGTTGGCGCTGGCCGCCTTCGCCGCCGAGTGGGCCGCTGCCCGCCGCCTGGAGCCGTTGGCCGCGCCCGCCGGCATCCTGGTCGCCGCCGGTGCCGGTGGTCCCGGTGCGTTGGAGGAGGTCGCGGACGACCCGGCGGCGACATCGCCGGCCGACGAGCGCGCCCGGCTGCGCACCGACATGTTCGGCCGGATGGGGCTGGGGCTGATGGTGATCGCCTGGGCCTGCCATCTGGCCGGGGTGGTGTTCCGTGGCGTCGCCGCCGACCGGTTCCCCTGGGGCAACATGTACGAGTTCGTGACGATGGCGCTGCTGCTGGTCGTCACCTTCTACCTGGTGATGGCCTTCCGTGGCATGCGCTGGCTGGGCCTGCCGGTGGCGCTGCTCACGGCTATCGGTCAGGGCCTGGCGGTGACCGTGTTCTACGTCGCGGTGGCGCCGCTGGTGCCGGCGCTGCATTCGGTGTGGTTCGTCGTCCACATCGTCGTCGCGGCCACCGCCGGTGCGGCGTTCAACGTGGGCGGGCTGCTGTCGATCCTGTACCTGCTGAAGAGCCGGGCCGAGCGTCGCGAGACCGTGCGCGGCTACTTGGCCAAGCTGCCTTCGTCGACCCGGATCGACGAGCTGGCCTACCGGTTCCACGCCTTCGCCTTCCCGTTGTGGACGTTCGCGATCGCCGCCGGTTCGGTCTGGGCCGAGTACGCCTGGGGACGGTTCTGGGGCTGGGACCCGAAGGAGACCTGGTCGCTGGTCACCTGGGTGGTCTACGCCGGCTACCTGCACGCCCGGGCCACCGCCGGCTGGCGCGGCAAGCGGGCGGCCGTCGTGGCGATCATCGGGGTGGCCTGCTTCTGGTTCAACTTCATCGGCATCAACCTGCTGGTCTCGGGTTTGCACTCGTACGCCGGCATCTGAGTCTCGACCGGGGGACCGCACTGTCGCTGCCGAGTGCAAGAATCGGCGCATGCGGCATTTCGACCTGTGCGTGATCGGTTCCGGTTCGGGCAACTCGATCATCGACGAGTCCTTCGACGATCTCTCGGTAGCCCTCGTCGACAAGGGGGAACGGTTCGGCGGCACCTGCCTGAACGTGGGCTGCATCCCGACCAAGATGTTCGTCCATCCCGCCGATCTGGCGTCGTCGGTCGAGCACGCGAAGCGGGTCGGCGTCGACCTCGGTGCGGCGAGCGCCGACTGGCCGGCGATCCGCGACCGGGTCTTCGGCCGGATCGACCCGATCAGCGAGGGCGGCGAAGAGTGGCGGCGCAGCAACCGCAACGTCACCCTGTACCGCGAGGCCGCGCACTTCGTCGGCCCCAAGCGGCTGCGGATCGGTGACGAGACGATCACCGCCGACCGGTTCGTGCTGGCCGGGGGTTCCCGTCCGTACGTCCCCGACTATCCGGGACTCGACGATCCTCAGGTCGCCGCCCGGGTGCACACCTCCGACGACATCATGCGGCTGGATGAGTTGCCGGCTTCGCTGGTGATCATCGGTGGCGGTTTCGTGGCGGCCGAGTTCGCCCACGTCTTCTCCGCCTTCGGTACCAAGGTGACCGTGCTGCAACGCTCCGAGGTGATGCTGCGCAAAGAGGACGCCGACATCGCCGCCGCTTTTACCGAGCAGCTGGCGAGCCGGGTGCATCTGCGGCTGAAGCAACAGATCGTCGGGTTCGAGATGACCGACCGCGACACGGTGATCGTCGAGAGCGTCGACGCCAAGGGCATCCACTACGACTTCGAGTGCGAGCGCGTTCTGGTGGCGCTCGGACGGATTCCCAACGGTGACCTGCTCAACCTGGCCGCGACCGGCGTCGAGACCCATCCCGACGGCCGGGTGAAGGTCGACGAGTACCAGCAGACCACGGTGAAGGGCATCTTCGCCCTCGGCGACATGTCGTCGGCCGCGCAACTCAAGCATGTCGCCAACCATGAGGCCCGAGTGGTGCAGCACAACCTGTTGCACCCGCGCCGGATGATCGCCGCCGACCACCGGTTCATTCCGCATGCTGTGTTCAGCGACCCGCAGGTGGCGTCGGTGGGGCTCACCGAGGCCGAGGCGAAGGAACGCGGCAAACCGTACGTGACGGCCCGGCAGAACTACGGTGACGTCGCCTACGGCTGGGCGATGGAGGACACCGATCACTTCGTGAAGCTGATCGCCGACCCCAAGACCAAGCGGCTGCTCGGCGCGCACCTGCTGGGGCCTGAGGCGACGACGCTGATCCAGCCACTGATCCAGGCGATGAGCTTCGATCTCGACGTGCCGAGCATGGCGCGCGGCCAGTACTGGATTCACCCGGCACTCACCGAGGTCGTCGAGAACGCGCTGCTGGGGCTGAAGCTATGACCATGAGGGGCCGAGCGCTGGTGACCACCGCCTTGGCGGCGTTGTTGACCGCCTGCGCAGGTGCGCCCGCGGCGACCACGGCCCCGGCCGACCCCACTTCCAGATCCGCGCCCAGCGAGACGGCGCAGCGTCCCACCGCAACTGAATGCGCAGCCCGGATCGTCGACAAGATGACCATGGCCGAGCGGGTCGGGCAGTTGGTGATGGTGGGAGTGACCAGCGGGTCGGCGTCCGAGACGGCGGTGCTGCGGAAGCTGCACATCGGGTCGGTGATCCTGATGGGCAATCACAGCGACGGCACCAGCGGCGTGCGCCGGCTGACCAAGAAGCTGCAGATCTCAGGCCTGCCCACACCGCTGCTGATCTCGGTCGATCAGGAGGGTGGGCTGGTGCAGCGGCTCAAAGGCGCGGGTTTCGACACCATCCCGTCGGCGAAGGTGCAGTCGAAGTGGAGCAACGCCAAGCTGACCTCGCGGGCCACCCGCTGGGGCCGTCAATTGGCCTCCGCCGGGGTGCACTGGACGCTGGCGCCGGTCACTGACACCGTGCCGACCTCGGTGGGCACCAAGAATGCGCCGATCGGTGCGCTGGGCCGTGGCTACGGGTCGAATCCGGACGTGGTGGGCAAGAAGGTGTCCGCCTTCGTGAAGGGGATGGACGCGGCCGGCATCGCCACCTCCACGAAACATTTCCCGGGCATCGGACGGGTGATCGGCAACACCGACTTCACCTCCGGAGTGAAGGACACCACAACGCGGCCCGACGATCCCTACCTGGAGCCGTTCGCCGCCGCCGTGAAGGCCGGCGCGTCGAGCGTGATGGTGTCCACCGTCACGTACACCAAGATCGACTCCCACCATGTGGCGGCGTTCTCGTCGACGGTGATCGGACTGATCCGTGGCCGGCTCGGCTTCGACGGAGTGGTGATCTCCGACGATCTAGGTGCCGCGAAGTCGATGGCGTCCGTGCCGGCGAAACAGCGCGGCGCCGACTTCATCAAGGCCGGTGGTGACGTGGCGATGACGGTGGCACCCTCGTTGGCCGACGAATTCGTGGCCGGCATCCGCAGCGCCGCCAAGGACTCCGCGGTGGCCGCCCAGGTGCGCGAAGCCGCCGTCCGGGTGGTGACGATGAAGATCGACCAGGGGCTGGTGCCCTGCCGCTGAACAGCGGCGGGCGGGTCAGCCGACCCGCAGACCGCTCATCGCCTTACGGGCGTCCGGCACCAACTGCGCGGCGGTGTCGGGGATCGAGGCGTAGAAGATGCTCGATGAGGCGTCCGAGGTGGCCACGATCAGGATGATCGCCAGCTCGCCCTTGGTCTTCAGCTTCGGGATGTCGAAGGTGAGGTGGGTCTCCACCAGCCAGGCTTCCTTGCCGCCGACCGTGGTGCCCTTGTTCACCTTGTCGTCGCGGACCACCTCGGCGTCGTCGTAGAAGACGCCCATGATGCACTTGACCACGATCTCGGAGCCCTGCTGTGGGCTGAAGAAGCCGTCGCCGGCGACCAGTTCGCCGACCAGCACCGAGGCGACCCAGCTGTTCTGATCCCCCTTGTAGTTGGGCTCGACCATGACGGTCTGGGTGAGCACGTCGCGCCCGAACGGCACCCGGGTCTCGGGAGCCGGCACGCTCCACGGGTCGCCGAGCTGCGGATAGGACAGTGCCCCGCCGTGCACCCGGCCGTCGTTCGGTGGCGGTGAGGGCGTGACGGTGGTGGTGACCTGCTTGGGGCAGACGTTCTGGGTCGGGTTGGTGCCCGTCGACGGCGTGACCCCGAGGATGCCGCCGAGGTTGCGAATCGCCAGGTAGCCGATCAGGCCGAGCACCACGACGATGGCGGCAATGCCCAGCCACCAGCCGATCGGCGAGCGGCGGCGCTGGTTCGGGTTCCACCCGGGCTGGCCGGTCGGACGCGGCGGGCCGCCCAGGCCACCCTGTGGGGGTGCCTGCATCGGGTTGTTGGTGATCGCCGCCGACCAGGACGAACCCGTCCAGTAGCGGTACATACCGGGTTGTCCACCCGGATCCGGATACCATCCAGCCTGACTCACGGGGCGAGTCTAGACGGGACGATCCAGTGCTCGGGCGCGACGCCGGCGCCGTCACATGGCCGTCGACGGATGTTCGCGGGAATGACGGGTCTCGATACGTCGAAATCCCGGGTCAGGCCCGGATGACGGGCCCGCCCCGGGAGGGGGAGGGGTCTCGACAAGCTCGACCAACGGGAGCGAACTCAGCCGAAGCGGCCGGTGATGTAGTCCTCGGTGGCCTTGTCGTCGGGGGTGGAGAAGATCTTCTCGGTCGGGCCCATCTCGATCAGCTTGCCGGGGGCGCCGGTGCCGGCGATGTTGAAGAACGCCGTCTCGTCGGAGACTCGGGCCGCCTGCTGCATGTTGTGGGTGACGATCACGATCGTGTAGGTCTCCTTGAGCTCCTGGATCAGGTCCTCGACGGCCAGGGTGGAGATCGGGTCGAGGGCCGAGCAGGGCTCGTCCATCAGCAGCACCTCGGGCTGCATCGCGATCGCCCGGGCGATGCAGAGCCGTTGCTGCTGGCCGCCGGACAGCCCCGAGCCGGGCTTCTCGAGCCGGTTCTTGACCTCTTCCCACAGGTTGGCGCCACGCAGCGAGCGCTCCAGCAGGTCGTCGGCCTCGCTCGCCCTCATCCGCTGCTTGTTCAGCTTGTAGCCGGCCAGCACGTTGTCCTTGATCGACATGGTGGGGAACGGGTTGGGCCGCTGAAACACCATGCCGACCTGGCGCCGCACGTTCACCGGGTCGACCCCGGGGCCGTACAGGTTGTTGCCGTCGAGCAGCACATCGCCCTCGACATAGGCGCCGGGGATCACCTCGTGCATCCGGTTCAGGGTGCGCAGGAAGGTGGACTTGCCGCAGCCGGACGGGCCGATGAACGCGGTCACCGAGCGCGGCTGGATGGTCATCGAGACGTCCTCGACGGCCAGGAATTTGCCGTAGTAGCAGTTGAGGTCGTTGACCTCGATCCTCTTGGACATGCGTCGATTATTCCTTCGGTCAGCGCCCGAGTTTCGGGGCGAAGCGTTTGGCGATGAAGCGGCCCAGCAGGTTGAGCACCATCACCAGGATGATCAGGGTGAGCGCGCCGGTCCAGGCCCGTTCGTTGTAGAAGATGCGTTCGATCCCGGGGTGGGCGTACTGGTCGTAGACGAAGACCGGCAGGGTCATCATCGGGTTGCCGAACGGATTGGTGTTGATCGAGTTGGTGAAGCCGGCGGCGATCATCAGCGGCGCGGTTTCCCCGATGATCCGGGCGATGGCCAGGATGACGCCCGAGACGATGCCCGAGATCGAGGTGGGCAGCACCACCGAGAGGATGGTGCGCCACTTCGGAACCCCCAGTGCGTAGGACGCCTCGCGCAGTTCGTTGGGCACGATCCGCAGTAGTTCCTCGGTGGAGCGGACCACGATCGGGATCATCAGCACCGACAGGGCCAGCGAGCCGGAGAAGCCGCTGATGGTGCCCGGGCCGAACACCAGCGCCATCAACGCATAGGCGAACAGGCCGGCGACGATCGAGGGAATGCCGGTCATCACGTCCACGAAGAAGGTGATGCCGCGGGCCAGCGCACCCCGGCCGTACTCGACCAGGTAGATGGCGGTCATCAGTCCGATCGGTACGGCGATCAAGGTGGCGATGCCGGTGACGATGAGCGTGCCGTAGATGGCGTGGACGGCGCCGCCACCCTCACCGATCACGTTGCGCATCGACCAGGTGAAGAACTGCCCATTGAAGCCCGGCAGGCCGTTGGAGAGGGTCTCCCACAGCAGGGACACCAGGGGTAGCAGCGCCAGCAGGAATGCGCCGGTCACGAGATTGGTGGCCAACCGATCAGTTGCGGCCCGGCGTCCCTCCACCGCGAAGGCGATCAGATACATCACGGGCAGGAAAATCACCGCGCCGAGGAAGATGGTGGTTCCGGGATCGAATCCGCCCAGGGCCGCCGCGTCCACGAGGGCACCGACGACCACGGCACCGCCCAGCGCGAGCCAGGTGGTGTACTTCGGCAAGTGGCCCGCGGTCAGCGGGTTCGTCTTGGTATTGGTCGCAGTGGTCATCAGTTGGCTCCCGAGAATTCCTTGTAGCGGGAGATGATCAGCCGGGCAATAGCGTTGACCACCAGGGTGATCACGAACAGCACCAGGCCGCCGGCGATCAGCTGGTTGATCTTCAGGTTGTACGCCTCGGGGAAGTTCTGGGCGATCACGGCGGCGATCGTGTTCGGGTTCTGCGAGGTGAGTACCTCGAAGGTGATCACGTGCGCACCCGAGAGCACCATCGCCACGGCCATCGTCTCGCCCAGTGCGCGGCCCAGGCCCAACATCACCGAGCTGATCACACCGGCGCGGCCGAACGGCAGCAC
>NZ_JAPUED010000170.1 GCF_027492755.1 Micropruina sp.
TGTCGTCGCGGTACTTCACGTTGAACCGCGGGTCGTGCTGCTTGATCCAGGTGTATTCCAGCTGCAACGCCTCGAGCTCGTTGCGCACCACCGTCCACTCGACCTTGGCCGCGGTGCGAACCATGGTGCGGGTGCGGAAGTGCAGCAACGCCGGATCGGCGAAGTACGAGGTCAGCCGCTGCCGCAGATTGACCGCTTTGCCGACGTAGATGACCCGGCCCGCGGCGTCGCTGAACCGGTAGACGCCCGGCTGGGTGGGAATGGTGCCGGTCGCCGGGCGGTAGGACTCCGGATCAGCCATGGCGGCCAGCATAGGTCGCGCCACCGACAGGAATCGCCGCCGGTCACTGGCCCGCGCCGGTCCGGGTCCGGACGGCGCGGGCGCCGCTCACATCTCGAAGGGAGCCTCACCGACGTAGACCGCGTAGACGGCGTCCGCGGCGGCCCGGGCGACCTCGGGATCGGCGCCGTCGGCGGCGTGGGCGAGTGCCCAGCGGTCGGCCGCGAGCCGGTTGAACCGCTTCCCCTCCGGCCCGAGCTGCCAGGCCATCGGATCGTCGGGACGCTGATCGGGCGCGGTCAGGTGCAGGTTGAGGCCGAGCAGCGCCGCGTCCCAGCCGAGGCCGGTGGCGCCCGGGCCGAACCGGTTCCAGAGTTCCTCGGGTACCGAGTCGGCGGGCGCGACATGCTCGAGCTCCAGCCGGGTCGAGTCCGCGTCCTCGGCGTGCAGCCGGACGGTCAGCCAGCTGACCCCGCCGCCGAACTCCCAGGTGACCCGGAAGTGGGCACGTTCGGTGCCGGGCGGCTCGCATTCCAGCACGGTGCCGCCGGCGTTGCCCTGCAGTTGGTAGCGCCCGCCCAGGGCGAGGTCACCCTCCACCGGCAGGAACCACCGCCCGATCCGCTCAGCGGAGGTGACGGCGTCCCAGACGTCGTCGAGTGGCGAGGGGTAGCGCTGTGCGAGGCTCTGGACGCGGACCGCGATGCCGTCCCGTTCGGTACTGCTGACCGCGCGCTGCACGCCGGCGACCTGGCTGTCGATATCCATCAGTGCTCCTTGTTGATCGTGTTGTCGGGGACCGCACCCTCGCCCGCCGCGGCGCCGTCGGGCAGCAGCGATCCGTCACGTTCGGCGGCAAGGCGGCGTTCCCGCCGCCCGCGAGCGAGTTCGGTGCCGAGCGCGGCCAGCGGTGGTTCCCAGAACCGGCGGAACGCGGCCAGCCAGGCGTCCGCCTCGGCCAGCGGCTCCGGCTCCAGGGCGTAGAGGCGCCGGGTGCCCTGCGGTCGGACCCTGGCGAAGCCGGACTCGCGCAGCACCCTCAGATGCTGCGAGACCGCCGGCTGTGAGATGCCGAACTCGCCCTGCACCGTTCGGCCGATCTCGCCGGCGGACGCCTCACCCGCGGCAAGCAGCTCGACGATCCGGCGACGAACCGGGTCTCCGAGGATGTCGAGCGCGTGCATGAGACCATATTTGCGTGAGGACTTATATAAGTCAAGACTGAAATAGTCTCCAGCCCTTCGTCATCCCGGCGAACGCCGGGATCTCCTTCACGGCCAGATCCCGGGGCAAGCCCGGGATGACGGATACCCAGGCCTGGCTCAGGCGCCGATCAGCTCGCCTTGCGGCGCCGCCTGGCCGGTGCCGGGGCGGGCACCTCCACCAGCGGCTCGGGCGGTTCGGCGACCGCTACCTCGTGCCCCCGCAGCACCTCGCGGAGGAACTCACCGGTGTGCGACTCGGGCGTAGCAGCGATCTGCTCGGGGGTTCCCTCGGCGATCACCAGACCGCCCCGCGAACCGCCCTCGGGACCCATGTCGATCACCCAGTCGGCAGTCTTGATCACGTCGAGGTTGTGCTCGATCACCACCACGGTGTTGCCGGCGTCGACCAGTCGGCCCAACACGCCCAGCAGCTTGCGGATGTCCTCGAAGTGCAGGCCGGTGGTCGGTTCGTCGAGCACGTACACCGTCCGCCCGGTCGACCGCTTCTGCAGTTCGCTGGCCAGTTTCACCCGCTGCGCCTCGCCGCCGGACAACGTGGTGGCCGGCTGACCGAGCCGGACGTAGCCGAGGCCGACATCGACCAGGGTGCGCAGATGCCGGGCGATCGCCGGGATGGCGGCGAAGAACTCCACCGCCTCCTCGATCGGCATGTCGAGCACCTCGGCGATCGTCTTGCCCTTGTAGTGCACCTCGAGGGTCTCCCGGTTGTACCGGGCGCCGTGGCACACCTCGCAGGGCACGTAGACGTCGGGCAGGAAGTTCATCTCGATCTTGATGGTGCCGTCACCGGAGCAGTTCTCGCAGCGCCCGCCCTTGACGTTGAACGAGAACCGGCCCGGCTGATAGCCGCGCACCTTCGCCTCGGGTGTCTCGGCGAACAGCTTGCGGATGTTGTCGAAGACACCCGTGTAGGTGGCCGGGTTGGACCGCGGGGTGCGGCCGATCGGCGACTGGTCGACGTGGATCGCCTTGTCGATGTTGTCGATGCCGGTGATCGACCGATGCCGGCCGGGCACCGTACGAGCGCTGTACAACTGCTTGGCCAGCGCCCGGTACAGAATGCCGTTGACCAGCGAGGACTTGCCCGAACCCGACACGCCGGTGACCGCGATGAACTGCCCCAGCGGGAACGACACGGTGACGTCGCGCAGATTGTTCTCACGGGCCCCTTGGACGGTGATCGCCCGCCCCGTCCGGGGCCGACGGCTGCTGGGCATCGGAATGCTGCGCCGGCCCGACAGGTAGGCGCCGGTGAGCGAATCGGGGCTGGACAGCAGTTCGCTCACCGGGCCGGAGACCACCACGTGGCCGCCGTGCTCACCCGCACCGGGACCGATGTCGACCGCCCAGTCGGCGGTGCGAATGGTGTCTTCGTCGTGCTCGACCACGATCAGGGTGTTGCCCAAATTGCGTAGTCGCACCAGGGTGTCGATCAGCCGGCGGTTGTCCCGCTGGTGCAGACCGATGGACGGCTCGTCGAGCACGTACAGCACCCCGACCAGGCCCGAACCGATCTGGGTGGCCAGCCGGATCCGCTGCGCCTCGCCGCCGGAGAGCGAACCCGCCGACCGGGACAGGGTGAGGTAGTCGAGGCCCACGTCGAGCAGGAACCGGAGCCGCTCGTTGATCTCCTTCACCACCCGTTCGGCGATCTTGGCCTCACGCTCGGTGAGCTCGAGCGAGCCCATGAACCGGGACACCTCGTCGATCGACATGCCCGACACCTCGGCGATGTTGCGCCCGCTGACCGTGACCGCCAGCGAGGACGGCTTGAGCCGCGCCCCCTTGCAGGTCGGGCAGGGCACCTCACGCATGTAGCCGGCGAAACGCTCGCGGGAGTTCTCGGACTCGGCCTCGTTGTAGCGCCGCTTGATGTACGGCACCGCACCCTCGAATTTGGCCCGGAACGAATGCTCACGGCCGTGCCGCGACCGGGTGTGTACCTGGATGGTGCCCTTCACGCCGTGCAGGATCAGGGTGCGTACCCGTTCGGGCAGAGCGCTCCACGGGGTGTCGAGGGAGAATTTGTGGGTCTCGGCGAGCGCCTTGAACAGGGTCTGGAAGTAGCCGGAGACGTACACCGACGTCCAGCACGAGACCGCTCCCTCGGCGAGGCTCTTGCCGGTGTCGGGGACGATCAGCTCGACGTCCACCTCGCTGGTGGTGCCCAGCCCGGAGCAGGCCGGGCAGGCGCCCCAGGGACCGTTGAAGGAGAACTGCCGGGGCTCGAGCTCTTCGATCGCGATGTCGTGTTCGTTGGGGCAGGCCAGCTTCTCGGAGTAGCGCCGCTCGCGATCGGGCGAGTCAGCCGGACGGTCGACGAAGTCGATCGCGACCACTCCCCCGGCCAGGCCGAGCGCGGTCTCGACGGAGTCGGTCAACCGTTGCTTGGTGGACGGCTTGACGGCCAACCGGTCGACGACCACGTCGATGTTGTGCTTCTTCTGCTTGTCGAGCGTCGGCGGGTCGGTCAGCTGGTGGATCTCGCCGTCGACCCGGACCCGGCTCAGGCCTTGAGTGGCCAACTGGCGGAACAGATCGTGGTACTCCCCTTTGCGGCCGCGCACCACCGGCGCCAGCACCTGGAACCGGGTGCCCTCGGGCAGCCCGAGCAACCGGTCCACGATCTGCTGCGGGCTCTGCCGGGCGATGGGCTCGCCGCAGATCGGGCAGTGCGGCCGTCCGGCGCGGGCGAACAGCAGCCGCAGGTAGTCGTAGATCTCGGTGATGGTGCCCACCGTGGAGCGCGGATTGCGGCTGGTCGACTTCTGGTCGATCGACACCGCCGGCGACAGGCCCTCGATGAAGTCGACGTCGGGCTTGTCCATCTGACCCAGGAACTGCCGGGCGTAGGCGGACAGCGATTCGACGTAGCGGCGCTGCCCCTCGGCGAAGATGGTGTCGAACGCCAGCGACGACTTGCCCGAACCGGACAGCCCGGTGAAGACGATCATCGCGTCGCGCGGCAGGTCGAGATTCACATTGCGTAGGTTGTGCTCGCGCGCGCCTCTGACGATCAGCCGTTCATTCACGGCGATCATGCTAGACGCCCCCTCCGACAGTTCCTGCAGCCGGTCTGTCCACACCGTCCCGGTCCCACCCCGTAGGGTGGCAGGCATGACCGAGCAGACGTTCACGGCGCCGCTCGAGACGTTGCGCAAGCGCGTCCAAGAGGCCACCCAGCGCCTGCTGGGCGACACCATCGGAATCTCCGACGGCGACTGGAACCGGGCCAGCCTGTTGCCGGGCTGGTCCCGGGCGAATGTGGCCGCGCACCTGTCGGCCAATGCGGACGCGCTCGCCGAGCTGATCGACGAGGCGGTTCAGGGACGATCGGTCGCGCTGTACGCCGACGAGGAACTGCGGACCGAAGGCATTGAGCGCGGCTCGTGCATGACCGGCCTGGAGTTGCAGATCTGCCTCGACACCTCGGCGGGACGGCTCGAACGAGCGATGGACGCGGTGACCGACTGGTCGGCCCCGGTGGCGTTCCTCGGCCGCCGGCTGACTCTGGCCCAGGTGCCGATGGCGCGACTGTCGGAGGTCGTCGTGCATCACCTCGACCTCGACTGCGGCTTCGACACCGGACGGCTCGACTCCTCCTCGGCGCGCTGGCTGCTGCAGTGGGCGGAACTCCGCTACGCCGACGGCTCCGATCTGCCCGCCGTCCGGTTGGAGAGCACCTCGGGCCTGACCGCCGAACTGGGTGCCGCTGGCGAGCGCCGGACCGTGACCGGAAGCGACGCCGCGCTGTGGGGCTGGTTGATGGGCCGAACCCGTCCCGACGAGGTCGAAGGGTCGGACGGGCTCACCCCGGCCCTGCGCGCATGACCACCATCGCGATCGGAGCCGGCCTGCGGCTGACCAAGCGCTCGGTGGGGCCGATGGACAACAACGCCTACCTGCTCACCGACGGTACGGACGCCCTGCTGATCGACGCCGCCAACGAGGCTCGCGTCCTGCTCGAACTGGTGGCCGGACTGAACCTGGTCGGCGTGGTCACCACTCATCGCCACCCCGACCACCTTCAGGCACTCGCCGCGGTGGTCGCCGCCACCGGGGCACCCGCCTACGCCGGCACGCCGGACGCCGGCGCGATCGGACAGGCCACCGGAGTGACCTGCCGCGAGGTCTGGGACGGCGACGTCCTCGCCGTGGGCGGCGTCGAGTTGGCGGTGATCGGCCTGGTCGGCCACACCCCCGGTTCGATCACGCTGGCGCATACGCCGTCCGATGCCCCCGATCGGCTGTTCACCGGGGACAGCCTCTTCCCCGGTGGTGTGGGCAAGACCGGAAGCGGCGCCGACTTCGACAGCCTGCTCGGCGACGTCACCACCAAGTTGTTCGACCGGTTCGCCGACGACACGATCGTTCATCCCGGGCACGGCGCCGACACCACGCTGGGCACCGAGCGTCCGCACCTGGAGGAGTGGCGCGCCCGCCGCTGGTAGCCCCGGTACGGGGGGACGGTTCTTTTCGTCCCATTCCCGCAGACTCGCCGGTACGGAGGGACGGTTCTTTTCGTTCCACTACCGCGGACCCTCAAGCACGAAGACCGATCCGAACGGTACGCGGTACGGAGGGACGGTTCTTTTCGTTCCGCGGATCCGGCAATGATGGAACGAAAAGAACCGTCCCCTCGTTCCAGATCACTGCGGGGGCTGGTGGTACTCGGCTTCCTTGCGGAGGTCGTGCCGGGACTTGATCAGGCTGGCGACGGTGGTGATGGCGAGGGTGCCGATGATCACCAGCAACGAGAGCCAGATCGGGATGTCGACGCTGAAGCCCCAGCCCTGGTCGAGGTGGTACTCGTGCAGGGCGTGCAGCACCAACTTCACCCCGATGAACGCCAGGATGAACGACAGGCCGACCGACAGGTAGACCAGCCGCTGCAGCAGCCCACCGATCAGGAAGTAGAGCTGGCGCAGGCCCATCAGGGCGAACACGTTGGCAGTGAACACCAGGAACGGCTCCTGGGTGAGGCCGTAGATGGCCGGGATCGAGTCGAGCGCGAACAACAGGTCGGTGCTGCCCAGGGCGACGATCACGAAGAACATCGGCGTGATCAGCCGCTTGCCCTGCTCCACGACCGTGAGCCGGGTGCCGTGGTAGTCGTCGGTGGAGGGGAAGGTCCGCTTCACCCAGCGCATCGCGAAGTTCTCGGTCTTCTCGTCGTCGTCCTCGGGATGCAGGTAGTCCATGAAGAGCTTCCATGCCGTCCAGATCAGGAAGGCGCCGAACAGGAAGAACACCCAGGAGAACCGCTCGATGGCGGCCGCACCGAGGGCGATGAAGATCGCCCGGAAGATCAGCGCGAGCACGATGCCGAACATCAGCGCGTACTGCTGATACTTCCGCGGCACCCGCAGGTTGCTCATGATGATCACGAAGATGAACAGGTTGTCGATGCTCAGGCTGTACTCGGTCAGCCATCCGGCGAAGAACTCACCGGCGTAACGCGGTCCGGACACTGCCCAGACGCCGAACCCGAAGGCGATCGCCAACGCGACGTAGATGCCGATCGCGATGCCGCACTCCCGCATCGAGGGTTCGTGCGGGCGGCGTCCGATGATGAACAGATCGAAAGCCAGGATCGCGACGGTCACCGCGAGGGTGATCAGCCAGGCGGTAGGGGTGACGTGCAAGGGAGCGCCTCCTCAGGCTTGAGCCTCGGAGGTCTCCGCCACTGTTGCCAGCCGAGGCGCCGGGCCGGAGTTCCGACCGTGATGACGACCACCTCGCTAGGGAGTACTCCCCTCCGCCGTCGATTCTCCCACCCGACCACAGGCCATGCCAATCGGCAACGACGACACAACCGCCGCGATCGCGTTCACCCACCTGAGCGAACCGGCGACTCTGTCGACAAGGTCGTCCGGCGGATGCTCCTACTTGGTCGCAGCCAGGGTCTGGCGAATCATCTTCTTCAAGTCGGCGATCTCGTCACGCAGCCGAGCCGCCAGCTCGAACTGGAGTTCGGTGGCGGCGCTGTGCATCTGTTCGGTGAGCTCCTGGACGAGGCTGGCCAGCTCGCTGGCCGGCATGCCGTCGGTGTTGCGGTGCTCGTGCGAACCGATCGGCACCGGCGACACCGAACGACGTCCGCCGGTCCTGGTCATCAGGCCGGCGGTGTCGGCGTCTTCACGGGCCAGCATGTCGGTGATGTCGGCGATCTTCTTGCGCAGCGGCTGCGGATCGATGCCGTGTTCGAGGTTGTAGGCGACCTGCTTGGCGCGGCGGCGGTTGGTCTCGTCGATGGCCGCCGCCATGGACGCCGTGATCGAGTCGGCGTACATGTGCACCTGGCCGTTCACGTTGCGGGCGGCGCGGCCGATGGTCTGGATCAGCGACCGCTCGGAGCGCAGGAAGCCCTCCTTGTCGGCGTC
>NZ_JAPUED010000171.1:0-1353 GCF_027492755.1 Micropruina sp.
AACGGTTCAATGTGGCCGGCGCGCTGCTGGTGAAGCTGTTCGGCGATCCCCGGCGTGAGGACCGTGAGTACGCCGGGCATGCTGCCGGCGTCCGTGACACCGGGATCAGCCTGGCCGTGAACCGGTCGGTGTTCTTCGTGGCGCTCGCCCTGGTGGCGTCCCTGGCGACGGCGATGGTCTATGGCGTGGGTGGTGTGATGGCCGTCAATGGGGCGCTGACCGTGGGCACTCTGCTCGCCCTGGCCGCACTGCTGGCCCGGCTGTACGCACCGCTCACCGCCCTGTCCAACGTCCGGGTCGATGTGATGACCGCGTTGGTGTCGTTCGAGCGGGTCTTCGAGGTGCTCGACCTGAAGCCGCTGGTCTCCGAACGCCCGGACGCCGTTCCGGTGCCGTCCGGGCCGGTGCGGGTCGAGGTCGACGCGGTGAGCTTCCGCTACCCGTCCGCCGATGAGATCTCGCTGGCCTCGCTCGAGGGTGCCGCGACCGGTGACCGCCGAGGCGGTGGCGATGTGCTGCACGACATCTCGTTCACCGTCGAACCCGGCGCGATGGTGGCGCTGGTGGGCCCCAGCGGTGCCGGCAAGACGACGATCACCTCGCTGGTGGCGCGGCTGTACGACCCGACCGGCGGCGCGATCCGGATCAACGGCGTCGACCTGCGCGATGCGACCCTGACCTCACTGCACGACCGGGTGGGGGTCGTCACCCAGGAGGCGCACCTGTTCCACGACACCATCCGCGCGAACCTGCTGTACGCCAAGCCGGACGCCACCGACGCCGAACTCGAGGCGGTGCTGCGAGCCGCCCAGGTGTGGCGGCTGGTCGATTCGCTGCCGGAGGGACTCGACACGGTGGTGGGCGACCGTGGACATCGCCTCTCCGGCGGCGAGAAGCAGCGGTTCGCACTGGCCCGGCTGTTGCTGAAGGGGCCTGGCCTGCTCGTGCTGGACGAGGCGACGGCCCACCTGGACAGCGAGAGCGAGGTGGCCGTCCAGCACGCTCTGGACGCCGCGCTGCGCGACCGTACCTCGATCGTGATCGCCCACCGGCTCTCCACCGTGCGCGGTGCCGACCGCATCCTGGTCGTCGACGGCGGGCGGATCGTCGAACAGGGCACGCATCTTGAGCTGCTCGCCGCCGGCGGTATCTACGCCGAGCTGTACCGCACCCAGTTCGCCGACCAGGCGCCGGAAGTGCGGCAGCTGGATGAGCATGCGGTGAGCTGAGGCCGACCCCGCCGGCCAAGCAGATCGCTCGTCGCCGTTGGTCGAGCTTGTCGAGACCTGGTTTCGACAAGCTCAACCAACGGTCGCTGTCATCCCGGGCTCCGACCCGGGATCTCGGTCATGT
>NZ_JAPUED010000171.1:1453-7755 GCF_027492755.1 Micropruina sp.
GGGTCAGACGGAGGCGGTCTCCGGGTTCTGCGCCCACAGGTCGGGGCCGAACACCTCGTAGTGGATGTTCTCGCTATGGATGCCCTTCTCCATCAGCGCCAACCGGGAGGTGCGCATGAAGGGCAGCGGGCCACACATGAACACCTGGGCGTCCGAGGGGACCTCGATGTCGGAGAGGTCCATGAAGCCTGATCGGGCCGGGTGCAACGTGGGGGCGACTTCGGCCTGCTCCTCGTACCACATCTGGCACCGCGCGTCCGACATGGCGAGCACCTGCCGGCGCAGGCTGTCGTACAGGGCGTGATGGTCGTGGGACTTGTCGGCATGGAACAGCCGAACCTTCCGGTCGGGTTGGCGCCGCGACAGATCCTCCATGATCGCCGCGATCGGGGTGATTCCGATGCCGGCCGAGACCAGCACCAGAGGAGTGGCGTCCGAATCGTCGAGCACCAGGTCGCCGGCCGGCTGGGAGACGTCCAGGATCGCCCCGGGCCGGGCGTTGGCGTGCAGCCAGCTCGACACCTGGCCGTCCGGGGCACCGTCCACGCCGTGGACCCGCTTGATGGTGACCCGCAGCGAATCGCCACGCGGGCCGGACGAGATGGTGTACTGCCGGGGCTGCCGCTCGCCGTTGGGCAGGTCGACTGCGATCGCCACGTACTGGCCGGTGCGGTGTGTCGGCACGTCGCCCTGCACGGGAACCAGCAGCAACGAGAAGACGTCGTCGGACTCTTCGAAGCGCTCCACGACCCGGTACTGCCGCCAGGGGTGAGCCGGATCGGTGCCTGCCAGCGCGTACAGCTTGGCCTCCTCGGCGATCAGCGAGCAGCCGAAAAGCCAGTACACCTCGTCCCACGCCGCCGCGATCTCAGGCGTGATCGCGTCACCGAGAACGGTCTTCACCGCCTTGAGCAGGTGGTGGCCGACGATCGTGTACTCCTGCGCCTTGATTCCGAGCGAGACGTGCTTGTGGGCGATGCGCTGCATCACCGGGGTGAAATCGGGTGCTTCCGGGTCGATCAGCTGGACGGCGAAAGCGACCACTGAAGCCGCCAGCGCCTGCGGCTGCTCGCCGATGGCCTGGTTCGCCTTGTTGAACACCCGCATCAGCTCAGGATGGGCGGCGAACATGTCGGGGTAGAACACCGTGGTGATCTGCTCGGCGTGTTCGGCGACCACCCCGGCGGTGGCGGCGACGATCTGCTCCGATTCTGGCGTGAGCCGCATTCGGTTCCTCCTTCTCAGGCCCGCTCCCCTGCGGGCACCCGGCGACCACGCCTGTTGCTGCCGTCCGCGATGATCGGGGCTCGCCGCGGGCAACTAGGGTGCGCTGGGCGATGGGGCGGGTCTGGAGGAAGGTTGGCACAACCGCACCGGTTTTGTGCGGAATATTCGGAGAAACCGAGGTGAATCCGGGTTGGTCGCCCTCGCCGGGCTATTCCTTGGGTCGGGGAGACCCGAACATGATCTCGTCCCAACTTGGAACGCTGGCCCGCTTGCGCTTGATCGAACGTGACGGCTCGTTGCCCGCCGCGTCGACCAGGCTCGGCTGCTCCGGCTCGGCGGGGGAGGGCTTGATCCGTCCCGGGCGAGGGGCCGGAGCCGATTCCTCGGTCTCGGGTGCGCCGGCCTCGGATTGTTCGGCAGCGGAGGTGTCCTCGACAAGCTCGACCGTCGGCTCTTCGGCTGCTGACGGGGTTTCCGCAGTCTCGGCCGGCGATTCCTCGAGCGTCGGATCCTCTGCGGGTGTGTCGACAGGCTCGACCGACGGTTCCTGGTGTTCCTCGAGAGTCGGATCGTCTGCGGGTGAGGTCTCGACAAGCTCGACCAACGGTGGGGTATCCACCGGCGGTTCCTCGGCGTCCGACGAGGGAGGGGTCTCGACAAGCGAGACCAGCGCTGGGGTGTCGACCGGTGGTTCCTGGTTTTCCTCGGCAGTCGGAGTGTCCGTGGATGGGGTCTCGACAAGCTCGACCAACGGTGGGGTATCGGCGTCATCGGCCGAGTCTGCGGACGCCGCAGCGAGATCTTCGTCGACCAGGCGCTCGGTGGGCTCGCCGGCGAGGATGTCGATCTCGATCTCGTCGGTGACGATCTCCACGGTTTCCGGGCCCTCGTGCAGCACGGGCGCGGCGGCCTGTTCCGGACGGGGGCGCACCAGCCCGGCGTAGATCTGGACGGAGTCCTCATCGAAGGTGGACAACATGTCGTAGAGCACGTCCATGTTCGACCGGTCGCCCGGAACGATGTCGTAGACGCCGTCCACCTCGGCCAGGTCACCCTCGGTGAAAGCATCCTCGCTGTCGGAGGAGCCGTCGTCGGACTCATCCTCGTCGAGGTCCTCGTCGTCGAAGTCGTCGGCGATGTCCGGGGTGACGGCGAACTGAGGCTGAATGGCCCTCACGATCGCCAACTCGTCGTTGCGGTCCGGACCGGCTTCACCCCGTCCCTGCTCGGAGGTGTGCGCCGACTGCTCGCCGGTCAGCCAACGGGCGTCGTCGTTGCTGGCGGTGGAGAACCGCCCGGTCTGGTCGTAGCTGAACTCGGCCTGATGAGGGGTCGACTCCAACTCGTAGGACAGTCGTACGGTCCAGCGGCGATCCTCGGCGCGCCAGGCGTCCCACTCGACGTCGTCGGGGTCCACGCCGTGCGGCAACAGCCGATCGGCGACGACATTGCGCAGGCTGCGGTGGGCGACGGCGTCCCCGGTGCGCCGCACCGGGTTGGTCTGCGCCAGGCCGGCGACGTGCTCGCGCTCGGCAAGCACCGGGCCGGCGAAGGGCTCGATCTTCGCGATGGGGACCCCGGCGGCCTGTGCAACAGCCTCCAACGACTCCCCGCCCCTGATCCGGGCCTGGATGTCGCGCGGTCGCAGTGCACTTTCCATGTCGATCTCCAGTTGTCCGCTGCGTGGTCGGTCGTTGCGCAGGGCCGCCGCCAACTCTTCGTCGGCGGGGATCGCCACCTGTCCGCCACCCTGTATGACGACGATCAGGTACCTCCCGTCGGGGCTCAACCCCAGTGGGTGGGCGGTGCGCATCGCTCGATCGCTCTCCTGTATTCGTGCTTTGTGCGTAACCTACCGGTTCGGACGCCGTGTCGATCCCTCGCCGGGCCCGCCCCGCGCGTCCTCGTTGCTGAGATAGGGGCCGCCGGGCTGCCGATGTTTGGAGCCGTGTGATATGTATGCCTCCGACACATTCAGGATCCAGTGATACCGCTAGCGCGGCTGACCGCCGGCAGGCGTTCGGGATGGAGTTACGAAACACAATGGCAACTGACTACGACGCTCCGCGCAAGACCGACGAGGAGAGCGAAGACAGCATCGAGGAACTCAAGACCCGCCGGAACGACAAGAACTCCGGCAAGGTCGATGAGGACGAGGTCGAGGCTGCAGAATCCTTCGAGCTGCCGGGCGCCGACCTCTCCCATGAGGAACTCACCGTGCGGGTGCTCCCGCGCCAGGCCGATGAGTTCACCTGCTACTCGTGCTTCCTGGTGAAGCACCGCAGCCAGATCGCGGTGACCCGCAACGGGCACTCCTATTGCGTGGACTGCGCCGACTGAGCTGACCCAGCAGACACGTCAGCCTCGTCCGGCCTTCGGCTGGACGAGGCTTCGACGTTTCTCGGCGGCTGTCATTCGGCAGCCGTGACGACGCGGGTCCGGGCTCAGAGGTGGAAGTTCACCCGTGAGCGGGTCGGGGCCGGCGTTCCCATCGCCTTCTCCCAACGGGTCGCCGCGAACCGGTTGGTGAGCAGTTGGGCGACGCCGATGCCGATGCCGCCGGCGAGCGCCCAGATCAGGGCCTCGCCGATCGGGGTGGCGGGATCGTTCGGGTCCGGCGGCTCGTCGCCGGTAGCGACCTTCCAAGCGCCGCGGACCGCCTTCTGGGCGACGACGGCGCTCAGTGCGCCGATGGCGCCCGCATAGAGGTTCCAGACGAGCCGTTGTGAGATCTTCATCGGTGGTTCCTTCGTTGGCCTTCCGGGTTTTGGGCCGAGTCTAGGCGTCGGTCGGTGTCGCCGCACTCACCCGCGTGGACGCAATCCCAGCCTGTTGCGGGCGGACTCGTCCGACACCGCGGACCGGCCCCCGCCACGTCCGCCGGACGGTTAGGTTGGGGGCGTGACCCGCAGCGATCCGCAACCCCACTACTCCGAACGGTTGGGCGTACCCGCCGCCTACTGGGGGATCGCGCTGTTCTTCGGCCTCAGCTTCGTCACCGCGGTCACGTTCATGCTGGGCGAGCTGATCCTGCTGGTCAGCACGGTCGCCACGGTCGGTTTGATCGCTTGGACGCTGCTGGCCTGGGGCTCGCTGCGGATCACCGTGGACGCCGACGGCGTCCGGGTCGGACCGAGCCTGCTGGAATGGCGCTACATCGGCACCGTGGCGGTGGCCGACCGGGCCGTGAAAGCCCGGGTGCTGGCCCGTGACGACGCCTTCCTTGGCTTGCGGCCCTACGTCACAGGGCTGGTGCTGATCGGCGTCATCGACGAGGCAGACCCCCATCTGTGCTGGCTGGTCTCCAGCCGTGACCCCGAAGAACTCGTCCGCGCCATCGAGGACAACCGGCCCTCGGGCGTCACCGAACCGGCGGAGCACTCCCGACTAGACTCCGGCGAGTGAACTCGCCCGAGAACCTCCAGGTGCTGTTGCGGCGGCTGGACGAGTCGATCCCGGTGCCGCGCTACGCCCACCTCGGCGACGCCGGCGCCGACCTGGCAACCGCCGAGGATGTCACCATCGCCCCTGGTCAGCGGGTACTTGTCGGCACCGGCTTGGCCATCGCGATCCCGATCGGCTGGGTGGGGCTGGTGCACCCGCGTTCGGGGCTGGCGGCGCGGCACGGACTCACCATCGTGAACGCGCCCGGCACGGTCGACGCCGGCTACCGCGGCGAGATCAAGGTGTGCCTGCTGAACACCGACACCCGCACCGAGGTCCAGCTGCGGCGCGGCGACCTGATCGCCCAACTGGTGCTGCAGCGGGTGGCGCAGGCCGACTTCATCGAGGTGGACGAGCTGCCGAGCAGCGACCGCGGCGTCGGCGGACACGGATCCACCGGAGGAATCAAGGGGTGGCTGCAAGCCGCCGAACCGATCAAGGAGCAGTCGTGATCTTTCGCCGAAAAGCCAAGGACGAGCCGATCGACGAACCGGCGGACGAGTCGACGGAGCAGTCGGACGCCGAACTGACCGACGCCGAGGCGACCGACGAGGTTGACGCGGACGTCGCCGAGGTATCGGACGCCGACGACGAGGCCGGTGCCGACGAGGCTGCGGACGACGAGGTGCCGGAGGAGTTGTCTGACGACGACTCCGACGACGCAGACGAGGACGAGGACGAGGACGTCGACTGGCGCGCCGACGGGCCGTTCGACCACGACGAGGTCGACCTGACCGCCGACGAGGTGCAGCGGCTCGATCTGGGCGCGCTGATCCTCACCCCGTGGGAGGGCATGGGCCTGCAGCTGCAGGTCAACGAGAACACCCAGCAGGTGGTGGCCGCGCTGGCGTTCTGGGAGCAATCCGGCCTCGAACTGGCGCTGCTCGCTGCCCCGACCAGCGGTGGCCTGGCCGACGAGTTGCTCGAAGACCTGACCGAAGAGGCGCAGCAGGCCGGCGGCAGCGCGACCACCGTGGTGGGACCGTTCGGCCCCGAGCTGCGGCGCGTCCTGCCGGCCGAAGGGCCCGGGGGAGAGCAGCTGTTCCAGGTCAGCCGGACCTGGTTCGCCGAGGGTCCGCGCTGGATGCTCCGCGGCACCCTGCTCGGTGAGGCGGGGCTGACCGAGGACGACGAGGGGGCGTCCGCGCCGTTCGTCGAGTTCTTCCGCAACGTCGTGGTGCGCCGGGGTGACGGGCCGATGGTGCCCGGCGAGGTGATCGCGATGACCATGCCGACGGTGCCGCAGGACTGAAGATGCCCGCCAATCCGTTCGAGCGTGCGTTGCGCTGGTTCGGCCGCTCGACCGAGGAACTCGACTCGGAGGCGGCGGTGAAGGCCGCGCAGGCGTCCGGGGCGATGACGATCGCCGATTGTGCCGACCGGCAGCGGGCCACCCTGCGCGGCCGGATCGCGGTGCTGACCCTGCGTCCGCGCAGCGGCACCCCCTGGCTGGAGGCCGAGCTCACCGACGGCTCCGGCAGCATCACCCTGATCTGGATGGGCCGCCGCGAGATCCCCGGCCTGATCGCCGGACGCGAGCTCAAGGTGACCGGCCGGGTCTCGTGGGTGGACGGCCGGCGCCGGATGTACAACCCGTACTACGAACTGCTCTGAACTCCGCTCCGGTCGGG
>NZ_JAPUED010000172.1 GCF_027492755.1 Micropruina sp.
GCGCCTCGTTGCGGATCAGCGGCACCGCCTGGCGCTGCATGTTGGCACCCATCAGGGCGCGGGACGCGTCGTCGTGCTCCAGGAACGGGATCAGCGCGGTGGCCACCGAGACCATCTGGCGCGGGGACACGTCCATGTACTGCACGTCGGCCGCAGCGACCTCGTCGGCATCGCCGTGCTTGAGCCGGACCAGCACCCGGTCCTCGGCGAAGGCACCGTCGGCATCCAGCGCCGCGTTGGCCTGCGCGATGATGTACCGGTCCTCCTCGTCGGCGGTCAGGTAGTCGATCTGGTCGGTGACCCTGCCGTCGATGACCTTGCGGTACGGGGTCTCGATGAAGCCGAAAGCGTTCACCCGGGCGAAGGACGCCAGCGAACCGATCAGACCGATGTTCGGACCCTCAGGGGTCTCGATCGGGCACATCCGGCCGTAGTGCGACGGGTGGACGTCACGGACCTCCATGCCGGCGCGGTCGCGGGACAGACCGCCCGGACCCAGCGCCGAGAGCCGGCGCTTGTGGGTCAGGCCGGCGACCGGGTTGGTCTGGTCCATGAACTGCGACAGCTGCGAGGTGCCGAAGAACTCCTTCAGCGCCGCCGAGACCGGACGGATGTTGATCAGCGTCTGCGGCGTGATCGCCTCGATGTCCTGCGTGGTCATCCGGTCGCGGACGGTGCGCTCCAGCCGGCCCAGGCCGATCCGGAGCTGGTTCTGGATGAGCTCGCCCACGGTGCGCAGCCGGCGGTTGCCGAAGTGGTCGATGTCGTCGGTCTCGACGATCTGCTCGCCGATGGTCTCCCGGCCCTCGTGCAGGGCGACCACGTAGCGGATCGCCGCGACGATGTCGTCCAGGGTCAGCACCTGGGTGTCGAAGGGCAGGCCGGTGCCGAGCTTCTTGTTGATCTTGTAGCGACCAACCTTGGCCAGGTCGTACCGCTTCGGGTTGAAGTAGTAGTTCTCCAGCATCTGCTGGGCGGCCTCACGGGTCGGCGGCTCGCCCGGGCGCAGCTTGCGGTAGATGTCGAGCAGCGCCTCGTCGGTATTGGCGGTGTGATCCTTCTCGAGGGTGAGCCGCATCGACTCGAACTCGCCGAACTCGGCCAGGATCTGCTCGTTGGTCCAGCCCAGCGCCTTGAGCAGCACGGTGACGTTCTGCTTGCGCTTGCGGTCGAGCCGGACGCCGACCATGTCGCGCTTGTCGACCTCGAACTCGAGCCAGGCGCCCCGGCTCGGGATCATCTTGCAGGTGAAGATGTCCTTGTCGGACGTCTTGTCCGGGGTCTGCTCGAAGTAGACACCGGGCGAACGGACCAACTGCGACACCACCACACGCTCGGTGCCGTTGATGATGAAGGTGCCCTTGTCGGTCATCAGCGGGAAGTCGCCCATGAACACCGTCTGGCTCTTGATCTCGCCGGTGTCGTTGTTCATGAACTCGGCGGTGACGAACAGCGGCGCCGCGTAGGTGACGTCGCGGTCCTTGCACTCCTCCACGGAGTGCTTGGGGTCTTCGAAGCGGTTGTCACGGAAGGACAGCGACATCGTCTGCGACAGGTCCTCGATCGGGGAGATCTCTTCGAAGATCTCCTCCAGGCCGGACTTGGTGTTGACGTCGGTGCGTCCCTCGGCGAGCGCTGCGGCTACCCGGTTACGCCAGGTCTCGTTGCCGACCAGCCAATCGAAGGACTCGATCTGCAGGTCGAGCAGATTCGGGACTTCAAGGGGTTCGGCGATCTTGGCGAACGAGATACGGCCGGAGGCGGAGACGACATTGGTGTTCTTCGACGCAGAGCGCGAGACGGCCAAGGTGATGGTCCTTCCAAGAAACCCGGCGGTGTAGCCGGTTCTTTGCACGCAGAACGGCCCGCGTCAAATCACGGGTCGTAGGTGAGCGATGGGCAAACAATCACTATAGTCCATCGGCCACGATTTGCCAAGTGGGTCCATCCACTCCCGGCTGCGCTCCTTGCACCGCGTCCCTGCGATGCGGGCTCAGCCGATGCGGGCTGAGCCACCGTCGTCACGATAGCGCGGAGACCCCTCAGCTCAACCGCGCAACGCGGAAGGGGGCGGGCCGGCAAGGAATCGCACGGATATGACTTGTCAAGGATGACCGCTGCCCGGCGTCGTCACGGCGCGAAACGGCCAGGAGTGAAGGCCCAGAACGCACTGAATCGGTGCTCGCCTCGGGCAACGGGAGGAAACTCACAAGGCGAACACCGATCAGCAGTGCCCATCAACGACGCTATCGGGGGGTTGTGCCGTCGACAGCAGTAATCACACCACCACTTGACAAGCTTGTCAAACACTAGGGGAAGGGTTGTCCATATTATGGACACTCATGTCTTCGAGCGCTGCGGCCCGCTGCCAGCACTGGCTGGCTTGGCGGAATTGTTCCTGCTTGCCGTAGAGATCGGCAGCCCTGATGAAGGCCGCCCGGGCACGTGCCGGACGCCCCAGGTCGAGTTCGATCTCGGCCAGCAGTTCCTGGCCCTGACCGTTGCTGATCGTGGCCGGACGCATCGCCGGGTCGACCAGTACCGCTTCGACGAGTTCCGCAGCCTGCTCGGGCCGACCCTCATGCAGCTGCAGCTTGGCCTCAGCCAGCCGCAACTCGAACATGTCGAAGACGCTGCCGATCAAGCTGAGCCCGCCGCGGGCCACTTCGAGCATCTCGCGGACGCCGTCGGTGATCCCCGCGTCGAGTCGGCAATTGGCGGCCGAGCGGTTCAGTCGCAACCACATTCGCAGATCGCGACGAGGGTTCAGCAACTCCATCGCCAGGTCGTGCAACTCCAGCCCCTTGGCCACGTTGCCCGACTTGAACGAAGCGGTGCCCAGCGTCCAGTAGATGACGCCGCGGGCGTGAGCCGATTCGACGTGCAGCGACACGTCTTCCAGCCAGGCGCACAACCGATCGGTCTCGGCCGTGGGCCGGCCCGCCTCCAGCGCGGCGCTGATCAGGCACATCAGGGCGTCCGCCATCACGATCGGCGGGGCTTCCCGAGCCAACTCGACAGCCTGTCCGGCATGGACGAGCGCCATCGGCAACTCGTCGCCGACTCGGTGCGCGGTGGCCGACAAGCACAGCGCCTGCGCGCGCAGCGTCGGCGAGGTCGCCGCCACCTGGTGCGCGGCGAGCCGCTCGGCGAAGTGGATCGCATCGGCGAACTCGCCCTCGGCCAGTGCTGCCTGTGCCTGCACGTAGAGCGCCTGCCAATGCCGCTCGGGCTGCCCGGCGTTCAACGCGGACGCCGCCGCACGGGTCGCGAGTTCGCCGGCGGTCGCCCAGTCACGGTCGTGCCAGGCCCGCTCGGCCACCAGCAGATGCTCCAGAGCGTGAGTGTCGTCAAAGCTGTCGATGGGCTCGGGCAGCGACGGCTCCATGCCGAGTTCGTCGGCCGTCACCCCTAGCCGCAGCGCCAAGAACTCGACCACGTCATGCGACGCCGCGCGTCGCCCGCTCTCCAGATGCGAGATGTAGCTGCCGGTGTAACGGTCGCCACCGAGCTCTGCTTGCGACATGCCGAGCCGCTTGCGGGTGGCCCGAAGTCGAGCGCCGAACCCGTCGTGGGTCAGCGAAGTGGTCAAAACGCACCTCCTCCGGACTTCTGTCTCCCAGTCTGACCAGTAGTTGACATGTCCGTCAAGTATCGATACGTTTTTGTCAACAGCAAGTCCTCGCCAAACCACCCGGGGAGCACAATGAACAAGACGATCCGCAAGGCCCTCGTTGCCGTCGCGGCGCTCATCGCCGTCACTGCCGTGCCGGTCGCCTCCCAGGCCCCTCAGGCCGCCGGTGGCTTCGGTGATTGGCCCGTCAGCGCTCGCCTCGGCCACCGCTGACCCCTCAAGCCAGCCCACACCCACCCCCGCTAGGCAGTTCGGCGGCGGAACTCTCGGGTTCCGCCGCCGATCACTGATGCCCGGGGGTGGGCGTCACGATCTCGGCGTCGCCATCGGGTGACCGGTTCGGTGCACGATCTCGGGTTCCAGCGCGAAATCGCCTACCCGGCCGCGCATCCGTGTCACGATCCCGAGATCGGGACCACGCCGACGTCCGGAGTTCCCCCACGCAGCCACGCGTCCCTGAGAGGGGTGAGCGTGCCCCGCGACGCGGTGCGAGAATCCCGAGACGCGGTGTGAGAGTCCCAGGAACGCGAAATCGGCGGTGGAACCCTCTCGGGCTCCACCGCCGACTTGTGCGGTGTGTGTCAGCTCACTTGACGGACACGGCGGCACCGGCGGCCTCCAGGGCCTCCTTCGCCTTGGCCGCGACGTCGCGGGCGACCTTCTCCAGGACGGGCTTCGGAGCGGCCTCGACCAGGTCCTTGGCCTCCTTCAGGCCCAGGCTGGTGAGCGCGCGCACCTCCTTGATGACCTGGATCTTCTTGTCGCCGGCGGACTCGAGGATCACGTCGACCTCGTTGCTGACCTCTTCTTCTTCGGCAGCCTCGCCACCGCCGGCGGCGGCCGGCGCGGCGGCCACGGCCACCGGAGCGGCGGCGGTGACGCCGAAGGTGTCCTCGAACTGCTTCACGAACTCGGAGAGCTCGATCAGGGTCATCTCCTTGAAGGCATCAAGGAGTTCGTCGGTGCTGATCTTCGCCATGATGATGTTCCTTTCGTCTTACTTCGATGCAGCGTCAGCCGCGTCTTCGGTGGCCTCCGCAGCGGGCGCTGCATCGGTTGCCGGGTCTCCCCCGGCCTGCTTCTGGTCGGACAGTGCGGCCAGGACGCGAGCGGCCTGGCTGAGCGGGGCGGCGAACAGGCCAGCGGCCTTCGCCAGGTTGCCGTTCATCGCGCCGGCCAGCTTCGCGAGCAGGACCTCGCGAGACTCCAGGTCGGCCAGCTTCTTGACCCCTTCGGCGTCGAGGACACGACCGTCCATGACGCCACCCTTGATGACCAGATGCGGGTTCGCCTTCGCGAAGTCACGCAGACCCTTGGCGACGTCGGCGACGTCACCGGTGATGAACGCGATCGCGGTGGGGCCGGCGAGCTGGTCGTCCAGGCCCTCGATGCCCGCTTCACGGGCGGCGATCGTGGTCAGCGTGTTCTTCGTCACGGCATAGGTGGCGTTCTCACCCAAGGACCTGCGCAGTTCCTGCAGGTTCTTCACAGTGAGACCGCGGTACTCGGTCAGTACGGCGGCGGCCGCGTTGGTGAAGCTGTCCTTCAGCTCCGCCACGGCTGCGGCTTTGTCATCCCTCGCCATGAGTCTCCTTCCCACTTCCGTTGATCTGCCTCGGACGTGGAAAAACCCCGGCGCGCAAGGCAATCCGGGGCGAACTCGTGACGAGCTGTTCAGGAATACCTGCGCGGGCGATCGTTGATCCTTAGGACATCGAGTGATGTCACCAGCGGTCTTCGGCTCCACGCAGTCTATGACACGGCGTCCGGGCCGGCCAAATCGGCGGACTCGGCGTCCGGCTCGGAGGGATCGCCTCGTCGGTTGCGCCGTCTGGGACGATTCTGCAATGAACGGAGTACGGGTGCGTGACTACACCGAGGCCGACGCCGCGCCGACCCTGAAAGTGTTCCGGGACGCCGTGATGGTCACCGGCGCGCAACGCTACACCGCCGATCAGGTCGCGGCATGGGCCGGACCGCCGGAGGACAACCTTCCGGCCTGGCACGCGGCCCGGTCGGCACCGGCGACGATCGTCGCGGTGATCGACGACACCGTGGTCGGCTTCTCCGACCTCGACGAGCAGGGTTACATCGACATGCTGTTCGTGTCACCTGAGTTCGGACGCCGCGGCGTGGCGAGCAGGCTCCTCGACGAGATCGAAACACGCGGGCGAACCGCCGGGCTGGACGCGCTCACGGTCAGCGCCAGCCTGCTGCTGCGTCCGTTGCTCGAGCGCCGCGGGTTCGTCGTCGAGAAGCAGCTGGCTCCCGAGGTCAACTCGGTGATGCTGGTCAGCTTCGCGATGCGCAAGGGCCTCTGACCTCCCCCGCGCTCGCTGAACTATCCAGGGCTCGCCGAGTTCAGCGAGCCCTGAATAGTTCGGGGAGCGTTTGAACGGGGAACGACGGTGCCCGGACGCGGAACGGCCCGGCGTCCGATGACGGACGCCGGGCCGTTGCCGGGTGATCGAACTCAGACCTCGGCGGGCTTCGACCGGGTGGGGTCGACGCCGACGCCGGGGCTCATCGTGGACGACACGGTGACCTTCTTGAGGTACCGGCCCTTCGACGAGGACGGCTTGAGCCGCAGCACCTCGTCCAGGGCGGCGAAGTAGTTCTCGGTGAGCTGCTCGGGGCTGAACGAGGCCTTGCCGACGATGAAGCACAGGTTGGCGTGCCGGTCGACGCGGAACTCGATCTTGCCGCCCTTGATGTCGCTGACGGCCTTGGCGACGTCCATGGTGACGGTGCCGGTCTTCGGGTTCGGCATCAGGCCGCGCGGACCGAGCACCCGGCCCAGGCGTCCGACCTTGCCCATCATGTCCGGGGTGGCCACGACGGCGTCGAAGTCGAGGTAGCCGCCGGTGATCTTCTCGATCAGCTCGTCGGCACCGACCTCGTCGGCGCCCGCGGCGGTGGCGTCCGCGGCCTTCTCACCGGTGGCGAAGACGAGGACCCTTGCCGTCTTGCCGGTGCCGTTGGGAAGGTTCACGGTGCCGCGGACCATCTGGTCCGCCTTCCGCGGGTCGACGCCGAGCCGCATCGCGACCTCGACCGTCTCGTCGAATTTGGCGGTGGCGTTGTTCTTGACGATCGCCAGAGCCTCCTCCGGGGTGTACACCTGATCGGCGTCGCGGTTCTCCGCGGCTGCCCGGTAGGCCTTGCTGCGCTTCATTACTGGTCTCCTTGTGATGTCGGCCTCGTGTGGCCGATCTGCCAGGTGCGGTCCGGACGTCGTCCTGCCGCGGGTGTGGGTGGTGGCTACGTACTCAGCCGGCGACCGTGATGCCCATGGAGCGGGCGGTGCCCTCGACGATCTTGGCGGCGGCCTCGATGTCGTTGGCGTTCAGGTCGGGCAGCTTGGTGGTGGCGATCTCGCGGACCTGGGCGGCGGTGATGGTGCCGACCTTGTCCTGGTGCGGACGCGCGGAGCCGCTCTTGACGCCGGCGGCCTTCTTGATCAGCTCGGCGGCCGGCGGGGTCTTGGTGACGAACGTGAACGTGCGGTCTTCGTAGATGGTGATCTCGACCGGGATCACGTTGCCGCGCATGGCTTCGGTTTCTGCGTTGTACCGCTTGCAGAACTCCATGATGTTGACGCCGTGCGGGCCGAGCGCGGTGCCGACCGGCGGAGCCGGGGTCGCCGCACCCGCGTTCAGGGCGACCTTGACGATGGCCGCTACCTTCTTCTTGGGAGGCATGTGTGGGTCCTTAACTCGTTGTGTTTCGGGTTCGCGAACTAGACCTTGGCGATCTGGTTGAACGTCAGGTCGACCGGGGTCTCCCGACCCAGGATCTCCACCAGGGCCTTGAGCCGCTGGCTGTTCGCGTTGATCTCGGTGATGGTCGCGTGCACGCCCGAGAACGGGCCGTTGACGACCATGACGGAGTCACCGACCTTGAAGTCGGCGACCTCGACCTTGCGGGTGCGCTTCTTCGGGCCGGACGCCGCGGCTGCCGCCTTGGCCAGCGCGGCCGGCGCCAGCATCTTGTGCACCTCGTCCAGCGACAGCGGGACGGGGGCGTTGGCGTGCGCGACGAAGCCGGTCACCGACGGGGTGTGCCG
>NZ_JAPUED010000173.1 GCF_027492755.1 Micropruina sp.
CCGCCGGCACCGTGCAGCGGCTGGCGATCGGGCCCGCGCAGGCGGTGGAGGGCGGTGACCTGCTGGTGGTGATCGGCTGACCTGGAAGCGGGGCCTCCACACGCGCGTCCGCGGCGTGAGTGATGACCGGGAGATTGCGCGCGGGTAACGCGTGGCCCGGTCAAGGTCGCCCGCTGTGGTGCTGGTGGCCTGCTTGTGCCGCTGATCGAATGAGAACAGCTCACCGGCACCCACCGCCGGCCCGCATAGGGAGTGAGCGGGACGTGTGAGTGTCCGACAGCCGAGTCAACGTCGCCCTCGGACGACGTCGTCGGCCCGGGGAGAGAGGAGTCCCCGGTGCCGATTCCGGCCGATCCCGCAGGACGAGAGACCTACCGCCTGGACCGGGCGCACGTCTTCCATTCCTGGAGCGCCCAGGCCGCCCTCGATCCGCTGGTGATCAGCGGGGCGTCCGGCAGTCGCGTCATGGACGCCGACGGTAAGGAGTACCTCGACTTCTCCGGCCAGCTGATCTACACCAACCTCGGGCACCAGCACCCGGCGATCGTTGCCGCTGTGCAGGAGCAGGCTGGCCGGCTGGGCACCATCGCGCCGCAGCACGCCGTGGAGGCCCGCTCCCGGGCCGCCGCGCTGATCGCGGAACGGACGCCTGCCGGCCTTGACAAGGTGTTCTTCACCAACGGCGGCACCGACGCCAACGAGCACGCCATCCGGATGGCCCGGCTGCACACCGGCCGGTACAAGGTGCTGGCCCAGTTCCGCAGCTACCACGGCGGCACCCAGACCTCGCTCAACGTCTCCGGCGACCCCCGCCGCTGGGCCACCGACTACGGCAACTCCGGCGCCGTGCACTTCTTCGGGCCGTTCCTGTATCGCTCGGCGTTCGGCGCCTCGACCGAGGCCGAGGAGTGTCGGCGGGCGCTCGACCACCTGGAACAGCTGATCGCCATGGAGGGCCCGGACGCGTTCGCCGCGTTGATCCTGGAGACCATTCCCGGCACCGCCGGAGTGATGCCCCCGCCGCCCGGCTACCTGGCGGGCGTCCGCGAGCTGTGCGACAGGCACGGCATCGTGCTGATCCTGGACGAGGTGATGGTCGGCTTCGGCCGCACCGGCGCCTGGTTCGCCGCCGACCACTACGGGGTGGTGCCCGACCTGCTGACCTTCGCCAAGGGCGTGAACTCTGGCTACGTGCCGCTCGGCGGGGTGGCGATCAGCGACGAGATCGCCGCCACCTTCGCGCATCGTCCCTACCCGGGCGGACTCACCTACTCCGGCCACCCGCTGGCCTGCGCCGCCGCGGTGGCCGCCATCACCACGATGGCCGAACAGAACATCGTCGAGCGGGCCGCCCAGCTGGGCCGCGACCTACTGGGGCCGGCATTGCGCCGGCTGCAGGCGAAGCATCCCAGCGTCGGCGACGTCCGCGGCCTGGGCTGCTTCTGGGCGCTGGAGTTGGTCGTCGACCGGGAGACCCGGGAGCCGCTGACCCCCTACGGCACGGTCAACCCGGCGATGGCCGAGATCGGCGCCGCCGCCCGCGACGCCGGGCTGCTGATCTTCACCAGCATGCACCGCATCCACCTCGCCCCGCCGCTGACCTGCACCGAGGCCGAGATCGCCGAGGGCATCGACCTGCTGGACGGCGTCCTCGACCGTGCCGACCGGCACACCCGCCCGACACCCACCGCCAGGATCGCCTGACTGCGAACGGAGCACCGATGTCCGCCACCGAGACCCAGACCACCACCGTCCCCGACACCGGCACCCAACCGGCCGGCACCGGGCCGGCCACCGCCCCGGAGAACACCTGGCTGACCCCCGGCCGGTTGCGGCACTGGGGCGTCAACGCCGCCGTCTTCGCCGGCGTCCTGCTGGTGTGGTGGGGGATCACCGCCACCGGCCTGATTCAGCCGCTCTTCCTGCCCAGCCCCGGATCGGTGCTGCAGGCCTTCGCGGATTCCTCCAGCTGCCGTCCGATCGCCGAGGGCAGTGCTCGGATTGTCTGCGGCGAGCAGGGCTACTTCCTCTGGGAGCACCTACTGGCCAGCCTGCAGCGGATCGGCATGGGTGTCGCCGGCGGCGTTCTGATCGGCGTCCTGCTCGGCTTCGCGATGGCCCTGATCCCCACTTTCGGACGACTCTCCGAGCCCTACCTGAACTTCCTCCGCTCACTGCCGCCGCTGGGCTACATCGGCCTGCTGATCGTCTGGTTCGGCATCGGCGACACCTCCAAGGTGTGGCTGCTCTTCCTGGCCGCCTTCCCACCGATCGCGATGGCCACCATCGACGGCGTCCGCGGCATTCGCGCCGACCGGCTGCAGGCGGTGCAGAGCCTGGGCGCCAGCCACATCCAGGTGATGCGGCACGTGGTGCTGCCGGCCAGCCTGCCGTCGATCCTCAGCGGCGTCCGGATCGCCACCGGCTTCGCCTGGACGACGGTGGTGGCGGCTGAGCTGAACAACGGCATTCCGGGCATCGGCGGGCTGGCCTACCTCTCCGGCACCCAGCTGCAGACCCCGCTCACCATCGCCTGCATCATCATCGTCGGCCTGGCCGCCATCACCCTCGACTTCGGGATCAAGTGGATCTCGCAGCTGCTGGTGCCTTGGCAGGGCAAGGCCTGAGGAAGGACGGACCGAGATGACCCGACCACGTACCCAACGACGTCCGGTGACACAGCGACTGGCCGGACTCGGCGTCGCCGCGGTGCTGGCCGCCGCGGCCGCGCTGAGCGGCTGTACCACCGCCCGCGAGGCCGAGGCCAAGGCGAACGCCGGCGCCACCGCCACCTGTCCGGTGACCGGCAACCCGGAGGTGAAGGGCGCCGTCCGGATCGGCTACCAGGCCATCCCGAACGCCAACCTGATCGTCCGCGACCGGCGCTGGCTGGAGGCCTGCCTGCCCAACGCCACCATCACCTGGATCAAATTCGACTCCGGAGCGGACGTGGTGCAGGGCTTCGGCTCCGGCTCGGTCGACCTGGCCACGCTGGGCTCCAGCCCGGCCACCAAGGCGTTGTCGGCGCCGCTCAACGTCGACATGCGGGTGGTCTGGATCGACGACGTGATCGGCAAGGCCGAGTCGCTGGTGGTCAAGGACACCTCGATCACCACCATCGCCGGGCTGAAGGGCAAGACCATCACCACCCCGTTCAGTTCCACCTCGCACTACAGCCTGCTGCAGGCGCTCGCGGACGCCGGCCTCAACCCGGGCACCGACGTCAAGCTGGTCAACCTCAGCCCGGACAAGATGCTGGGCGCCTGGCAGGGCGACCAGGTGGACGCCGCCTGGGTCTGGGACCCGGTGCTCAGCGAACTTGCGCAGCACGGGAAGATCATCACCGGCAGCGACGTGACTGCCGAGAAGGGTCATCCGACCTTCGACCTGGAGGGCGCCACCGGCGCCTTCGTCACGGCCAATCCGGGTTTCATGGAGACCTGGACGGCGGTACAGAACCACGCCGTGCAGGAGCTTGCCGCCAACCCGCGGGCGGCGGCCCAGTCGATCGCGGTGCAGCTCGGCTCCACGCCGGAGGCGGTCACCGGGCAGCTGAGCGGCTACCTGTTCCCGGACGCCCGCAAGCAGCTCGAGCTCACCGCGGCGCTGCCCAAGCAGCTGTCGGCGACCGCCGAGTTCCTCAAGTCCCAGGGCGACGTCGACGCGGTCAGCCCTCTGAAGACGTACGCCGACGGGGTGTACACCGACGCGATCAAGAAGGTGGCCTGAGATGACCGCAACCATGAACTCCCCGGCCGGCGAGGCCGGCCTGACCCAGCCCAAGATTGAATTCGACCGGGTCACCAAGGTCTACCGGACCGACTCCGGCGACCAGGTGGTGGCGCTGGCCGAGACCAGCCTGACCGTCACCGAGGGTGAGTTCATCTGCATCGTCGGGCCGTCCGGCTGCGGCAAGAGCACGCTGATGCAGATGCTGGCCGGCTTCCACCACCCGACCACCGGACGGGTGCTGGTGGACGGAGTGCCGGTGACCAAACCCGACCGCAACCGCGGCGTCGTGTTCCAGCAGGCGAACCTGTACCCGTGGCTGACCACCCGGCAGAACGTCGAGCTGGGCCCGCGGCTGAGCGGGGTCGGACGCGTCGAACGCCGGCAGTGCGCGGAGTACTACCTGGACATGGTCGGGTTGGCGAAGTTCGCCGACCGCAAGCCCTACGAGCTGTCCGGCGGCATGCAGCAGCGGGCACAGATCGCCCGGGTGTTGGCCAACGACCCGAAGGTGATCCTGATGGACGAGCCGTTCGGCGCGCTGGACGCTCTGACCCGCGAACGGATGCAGGTCGAGTTGCTGCAGATCTGGCGGGAGCGGCGCAAGACGGTGATGTTCATCACCCACGATGTGGAGGAAGCGATCTTCCTCGGCAGCCGAGTGCTGGTGATGACCGCCCGGCCCGGCCGGGTGCTGATGGACCTGCCGGTGCACCTGGCCGACGGCGTCCCCGGCCCCGAGCTGCGTTCCCAGGCCAACTTCATCAACCTGCGCGACCAGGTCACCGACGCCATCTACCGGGCCCAGGACGGGGCGACCAAATGAGCGCTGCCGATCGGGTGGCGGTGGTCACCGGCGCCAGCAGCGGGATCGGTGCGGCCTGCGCGGTGGCGCTCGCCGAGGCCGGCTTCCGGGTGGTTCTCGGCGCTCGCCGGCTCGACCGGCTGGCCGAGGTCGCCGAGCGCTGCGGCGGACGGGCGCTGCCGCTGGACGTCACCGACCAAGCCTCGGTGGACGCCTTCGCAGCCGCCGTGCCGCACTGCTCGGTGCTGGTCAACAACGCCGGCGGGGCGCTGGGCACCGACCTGGTGGCCGGTGCCAGTGTCGAGGACTGGCAGTGGATGTACGACGTCAACGTGCTCGGCACGCTGCGGATGACTCGGGCCCTGCTGCCGGCGCTGCTGGCCTCCGGCGACGGCCAGGTGATCACCATCGGTTCGATCGCCGCCCGCGAAGCTTACCGTGGCGGGGCCGGCTACAACGTGGCCAAGCACGGGGTGGCCGCGCTCACCAGGGTGCTGCGGATCGAACTGCTCGGACAGCCGATCCGGGTCTGCGAGATCGATCCCGGCATGGTGCAGACCGAGTTCAGCCTGGTCCGGTTCCGTGGCGACGCGCAGGCCGCGGACGCCGTCTACGCCGGGGTGGAGCCGCTCACCGCGAAGGACGTCGCCGAGACCGTCGCCTTCGTCGCCACCCGTCCGAGCCGGGTGAACTTCGACCAGATCCTGATGCTGGCGCGCGACCAGAGTTCGGCGCAGGTGGTGCACCGCCGGGCGGCGGTCACTGCACGGTGATCGAAGTGCTGCTGGCCGCTGCGGCGGTGGCAGTGGCGGTGGCGATCCAGTTGGCCAGCGGATCCGGGTTCGGGCTGCTGGCGGCGCCGCTGCTGCTGCTGGTCGAACCGAACGCGGTGCCCGTCCCGCTGCTGCTGGTCACAGTGCCGATGATGCTGGTCGCGGCCTGGCAGGACCGTGCCGGGCTGGCCGGGGGGTTCGACCTGGGCAGCGTGGTGGTGGTCGCGGTGCCGGCCGCCGTGGTGGCGGCCGCGCTGGCGCCGGCGGCCCTGGCTCCAGCCGTTGTGCTGATGCTCGGCATCCTCGAGGTGGTGGTGGCCGCTGCGGCGCTGGCCGGCTGGCGCCTGCCCGAGACGCCGATGGTCGCCCCGGCCGCAGGGTTGGCGAGCGGCACCTTGGCGGCGCTGGTCGCCACTCCAGGGCTGCCCGTCCTGATGGTGTACCGCAACGCGAATCCGGTGGGCTATCGGGCCAATCTGGCCGTCTACTATCTGGTGGTGACCGTGGCGTCGATCGGGCTGATCCTGGGGCTGCGCGGAATCGGGACTGATGCCCTCGTGGCCGCCGCGCGACTGTTGCCGGGCGTCCTGGCCGGTTGGCCGCTGGGCGCCTGGCTCGGACGCCGGATGCGGGCTCGGCAGCTGCGTCCGGTCGGGCTCATCCTGGCGGCGGTGGCGGGTGCCGCGCTGATCGTCAAGGCCTCCGCGCATCTGTGACAGCGGCCCGGCGACGGGGAGGAACCGAGTGGACGCCAGCGGAGCGCCGAAGCACGAACGGGTGCGCCAGATCATCGAGCGCGAACTCGCTGACGGCCGGTTCCCGACGGGCCGTCCGCTGCCCCCCAGTCGACGGCTCGCCGAGCGATTCGAGGTGTCCCGGACGACCATCGACACCGCGCTGCAGCAACTGGTGGCCCGCGGGCAGCTGGTGAGCCGCCCCCGGCGCGGATTCTTCCCGGTCGCCGTGCCGGTCACCGAGCCCGGCGCCGCCCCGCCGTCGCCTGACCGGGTGGCCTGGGCAGACCATCTGGTGGCACGCCCGGACCCGTGGATCGATCGGGTCGTCCAGGTGCCCGACTACCGCAGATACCCCTATCCGTTCCTGCCCGGACAGCCGGAACACGGATCCTTCCCGGTGCGGGCCTGGCTTCGGGCGGCGGCCCGCGCCTTCGACGGTGACCAGGGCGGACGGGCGACCCGGGATGCCGGTGACGGCGACGATTCCAGGCTGTGCCGGGCGGTCCTCGACGAGGTGCTGCTGCCGCGCGGCATCGCGGCGCGGCCGGACGAGGTGCTGATCACCAACGGCGCCCAACAGGCGCTGGCCCTGATCAGCCGCGTCCTGATCGGAACCGGAACTCGCGTCGGAATGGAGAACCCGGGCTACGTGGACGCCGCCCGGATCTTCCGCAATGCCGGCGCGGAACTGTCGCTGCTTCCGGTCGGACGACAGGGTGTCCGGCTGCCGGACCGGCCGGATTTCAGCCTGCTGTACCTGACCCCGAGCCATCAACATCCGACCAACGTGACCATGCCGACACGGCGGCGGCAGGCGATCGTCGACGCGGCGTCCGCCCATGACCTGATCGTGATCGAGGACGACTTCGATTCCGAGATCCGGTTCCGGGGCGAGCCGCAGCCGCCGCTGCGAGCCCTTGACGGCGCCGGCCGGGTGATTCACGTCGGCACTTTCTCGAAGGTGCTCGCTCCTGCCCTGCGACTCGGCTACGTGGTGGCGGACGCCGAGCTGATCGCACAGCTGCGGCACGCCCGCTACCTGAGCAGCAAGCATCCCTCCGGCGTGGAGCAGCGCACCCTGGCCCTGTTCATCGCGTCGGGCGACTTCGCTCGGCAGGTGTCCCGGCAGCGCGCCGCGCTGCGTGCCAAGTGGGAGGTTGCCGCTGAGGTGCTCGGCAGCCGCTTCCCGTGGCCCGACCAGGCGCATCCCACCGGCGGTGCCGGCCTGTGGCTGACCGGTCCGCCCGGCTACGACACCACCGCACTGCTCGAACGGGCGCGGCTGCGCGGGGTGCTGTTCCAGCCAGGGGCCGGATTCTTCCTCGACGACCCGGCCCCCGCCAATCAGCTGAGGCTCGGCCTGAGTGCTATTCCGCTGGACCGGGTCCGTCCGGGGTTGCAGCGGCTGATCGAGGTCATCTGAGCGGATGCTGTCCGCATCCGCTGCCGGCCTGCCATGCGGCACCATGCGACCGGGTCTGTGGCGAAAACCGGCGCTGGCGGAGGGTCCTCGTTCACGCGAATGTCACTTTGGGGTGCGAGAGTGCAGTTCTCGTCCGACCAAGGAGGGTTCGATGGCAGTCAACTCGGTGCTCTTCGTGTG
>NZ_JAPUED010000174.1:0-8728 GCF_027492755.1 Micropruina sp.
CTGGAGGAAGAGAAGGCCGACGAGTTCCGGCGCACGCTCGAGCACTTCTGCCGGGCATATGCCTTCGTCGCTCAAGTCATGCCCTGGGCTGACGCTGACTGGGAACGGCTGTTCCTCTACGGCCGGCTGCTCTTGCTGGAGCTGCCCCCGAATGAGAACAGTCCAATGCCGCAAATCTCAAAATCGGTGCAACTCACCCACCTACGGATAGCCGTCACCTCGGACGGAGCCATCCACCTCGCTGGCTCCGAGGAGCCAGGGGTGGCACTTCCCGGCGAAGGCAAAGGTGCAGTGACCGAACCTGTGCTGGACAAGCTGTCGGCACTGATCTCGGCGATGAACGACAAGTATGGTGCCGACCTCGGCGAGGCCGACAAGGTCTGGGTCGACCAGCAGTGGGTCGTCGTCAAAGAGGACGACGAGATGCGGGAGGTCGCTCTCAACAACGACCGGAGCCAGTTCGAGATGGTCTTGGAACAGAAGGTCAAGGATCTGCTGATCGACCGTCACGACAAGAACGGCGTCCTGTTCGATCTGTTCTTTGCCAATCCCGACTTTCAGGTCTTCCTCGTGCGCTATCTCTCCGGCACCTACGACGAGTTCCGACGCGAGTCCGTGTTGTAGGGATCTTACAGGTGCCTGGCACACTGATTGAGATGGATGGATTCACCTCTTGGGCTTGGGCTTGGGCTTGGGCTTGGGCTTGGGCTTGGGCTTGGGCTTGGGCTTCTCGTGATTCTCCGTTTGGGTCTTGGCGGTCTGCGGTTGACCCTTCGCCTTGTCGGCTGGCGACTGCCGACCGTTGGTCTTGTTGGGCAGCGACCGGCCCTTAGCCTTGCGCCCCTGCGACTGAACTTTAGCCTCGCTTTGTGCGATCTTGGCGTTGCTCCTTGGCTGGGATGTGGTATGCGTGCGTGGATCCGCTTGCGCCTTCCTGCCAAAGGCGAATCCCCCAGCAAGCACTCCGATTCCGAAACCGACTACCCCAGATCCAATATGTTGCGTGAAAATGGTCCACGTTCGCGCCAACTGCCCTTCGACGCCGGTGGCCTCGACTCTTCCGGCCAAAACTACGACTGCTTCACCTTCGACAGCTCGCCACTGATTCGGTTGGGTCGCGACGGGAATGGTGTCTTTAAGCTCAACCGAGTCACTGACAAATTTTATTAGGCCATCATCTTGTGGATTGAGCCATAGCTCATCGAAACCAGGGGATATATCGTCGCCAACCTGGGCCGGTGAGACGGCGTTGAAGGCGACTGCGAAGCTGTCCCCCTGGATTAGCGGCGCGCGCGTCACTGCCGTGACCATGAACGTGACTGGACCTCCGGGAGGGTAGGGAAAATCTCTGTTTACAGAAATTTGATCCTTCAAAAGCCTCCCTACGCTATTTACGGTCTTGTCTGATATCTCCAGCCACCGGCGTCCCGACTTCGCTTCTTGTGCCTTCAAGAGCCTTGCCCGCAGCGGCCCCGACTCTGGCTGTCCGCTCTCATCCGTCCACTCGAATAGCCCGCCAGGATAGCACTCATCACCTCGGGGTACGCTCTGGTCACGCACCGAGAATCCGCTTGCTTGCACCTTCAGGATGCGAGCATCGGACGGCAGCCCAACCACGAAGTTAGTGGTTGGGTTTTCATCGACGTCAATCGCAATATTTATGCAGTAACCAAGTGTGGGGTGAGGCCAAATATAGAGTTCCGGCTCCGAAAACGTGCCTTGCCTTAGCGACTGATCCTCGCGCGGCATTATGTAGAATAATGGTGGAGGTTCAGTTCTCTCAGTGACGCCCGCGGAGAGCACAAAGGTAAGGACGAAGCCGAACGCAATCACTACTACACCGACAACCAAGCGCCTCGCATTCGAGATCCGCATGATCGTGACCCTCTCTCAACGTCTGGGCGTTCGAGAACCCTCGGTTACGCGATCCGAGCTGACAACGGCTCGGCGTGCGGCAACAATACCGTCAAGGCAGCCGGGTGAACTGGAGCGGCGGCGGGAGCGGGGCAGATGCACAGAAGATCTCCCGTGAGTAGGGGTGGTTCCCGCTTCCAACCGCCGCGGCCACTCAGGCGGTAGTGGGTTCACCTATTGTGCGCCGAGTCACGTTGCCGAACGAGACTTCACCAGGGGCGAGAGTCAGTGCCGCACCTTGCCCAGGAACGACGTGATTGGCTGGTTCATTGCCAACGTCATTGCCGTCACAGAAGAGCACGGCGTTGGCGCCGCGACCTCCAACCGAATTAGGAAACACCATGCTAACCGGAGCGGCTCAGAATTCTTCGAGTTGAACAGCGATCTAAAATGAGGCAAGACGCTGAATATTGGTGAAGTCGAGGATGTGAATTCCCATGGCTAAGTGAAACTCGCCAATCACTGCTTTGGTAGATGTGCTGGATTATCCGATCTCTGCGGTTGCAGTCTGCGGATCAAGCGAGCCGTAGAACAACGAGGTCCCGGCTGGCGACATTCGATTGACCATCGCCAGGCGGGCCGGCGGAGGCCGAGGGGCGCGGCATCATAGGTCGTTCCGGAGGGATCGAAATATCCGACCATGCATCCGAGATAGGTGTGCTCGTAGCCTTCGCGCCGGCACCTACTCAGCGCACCAGAGTCCAGGTATGCATCGGTGATCCGGGTGAGGAGGTCGACCATGCGGGTTGTAGCTGGGTAATCATGGTTATCCCCTTGTCGCTCGGACACCCGCGGGCTGACCGACCGGCTTCGTCGGCCCGCGCCGGATGCACCCGCCACTACCAAATTGGCTCCGAGACCCTGGGCTGGCGACGATCAGCGTTCCACCGACTGCTCCAACGCCTGCACGTAGGCGCCGGCCTTCGCGAAGTGGACGTCGTGGGAGCTGCGCACCCGGACGGTGCGGTTGTCGGGCAGCAGGCTCTCGACCCGGGCCAGGTCCTCGTCGCTGAGCGCAGCGAGTAGGACGCCCTCACGGTTGTACCGGGTGGTGGCCTTGACGAACACGGTCGAGCAGTCGATTGCGGCCAGTGTCTGCGCCTGATCGAAGCCCGCGAACCAGCTGTTGTCGATGAACGCCGTGGTGAAACGCAGATCGTAGGGGTGGCTGATCGATTCCCAGATGCGGTTGATCGACACCGATACCCAGCGCACCACCGGCAGGCACGCGGGGTCGGCCCGGCGCTGCCGAACCACGCTGCGGGTGAGCGCCGGCCAGATCGGACCGAGAAGTCGCTTCCAGTAGCTGTGCCGCATGTACCAGCACACCCAGTCGGCCTCAGCGTCCTGGGCAAGGAACGACGACACGTGGGCGTAGACGTCGATGCCGACGAAGGTGCCGTCGACCCGATCGGGTTCGGTGGCGAAGAACGGCGGATCCTCCAGCAGCACCGCCCGCACCTTGTCGGGATGGGCGGCGGCCAGCCGTGCGGCGATCAGTCCGCCGGAGGAGTGGCCGGCGACCACCACCGGCTCGCCGAACACCTGGTCGATGAGCCGGGCCAGGTCGTCGGCGATCTGCACACAGGTGTAGTCGGCGGCGTTCCAGCTGCTGTGGCCGTGCCCGTGGACGTCGACGGCCACCACCCGGAACTTCTCGACCAGCTGCGGGATCGCCTTGGCGTACTCCTGCCAGACGCCACCCTGCCCGGGGATGAGCAGGAGCGGGATCCCGCCCGCCGGCGCCTCGGCGATGTTCAGCCGGACGCCGTCGCGTACCTCGACCGTCCGCTCCAGGAACCCGAGCGCCTCTACTCGGCGCACATGTTTGCCGAAGTAGTCGCGGGTGGTGACGACCGCGATCAGGGCACGGACGCCGAAGACCACGACGAGGCCGGCCAGCGCGAACCCGATGTTGAGCAGCACCACCTCCCAGCCGCTAGGCATGTCCGGGCCGATCCGGGCCGTTACCGAGTGCTCGATCGATCACGTCGCCGTACTGGGCGGGGTCGACCAGCGCGATGCCTCGCTCGCGGTCGGCCATCAGCAGCAGCGAATCGCCGGGCGCCAGACCGAACAGGTCGCGGACCTCCTTCGGGATCACGATCTGCGACTTCGGGCCGAGCCGGACCATGCTGATCCAGCGATCTCCGTGGGATGGGGTGGAAGTCATGACGCCATGGTAGCAATAGTTGGAAAAGTAATACCCTGCGCTTGGTGTGACTGCAAGCGACTGACGTCTTGGCGTGCCACTGCCGCTCTGCATCGCGTCAGTGGCACGCTATCCCGGCAGTCGTCCGGGCAGACCGGTCGCCAACCCCTTCACCACCGCCCGCGCCGCGACCACTGCACGAGAACTGCCGCCTCGCGCCGCAAGCGCCCGCAGGCCGGGCACGGCCAGCACATTCGATTCCGCGACGCCTGTCGAGACCGCCGCGAGGGCTTCCGGTGCCAGATCGGCGAGCGCTTCGGCGACGTCGGCGGTGCCCGGCAGCATCCGTGCCCCTGACAGCGACACGGTGATCAGGTCGTCGAGCACCGGCCACACGACGGAAGCCATCCCCTCCTCGGCGACCTCGAGCGAGACCCGAGCGAAGGCAGCCAGCGACCGTGGCGTCCCCTCCCAGTCGAGATAGCGGGGGTTCGCGACCCCAGGCCGTAACAACCCCCGTTGCCAGGTTTCGATCACCGCCGTCATCGCATCCCCCGCCGCCTTGAGGTGCGGCGAGCGCTGCGCGCCCAGCAGATTGACGGCCGCCGCGGGCCCGAAGGGTCGCGCCCGACGCGCCTCCTGGCGTAACACCACCCCGGCTTCGGCACCAGCGCACAGCCAGAGCCCGGACGCCGCCGCGTCCGACCATGCGGGGAACACAGCACTCTCCTGAAGCTGGCTGTAGCCGATCGAAGCGAGGCGCTCCGGGAATTCCTTGAGCGATCGGGGCAGGCTGATCGGTGCGGCACACCATCGTCCGGTCTTGGTCTGGACCAGGCCGGGCTCGCGAATCGGATCCCGGAAGTAGGCAGCGGCGGTGGGACCCGCCTTCCGCCACAGCCGGCGTCCGTTCTGCCGGACGACCGGCACCCGCAGGGTCTCCAACGCGGCCAGCTGCGTGGCACTGACCGACGCCGGATCGACGCGGGTGAGCGCCAGCAACAGATCCGCCTCGATCGCGGCGGCTCCGCTGTCCCGATAGCCGCTCAGCCGATCGACCAGATCGGACGGATCGATCCGCAGATCGATCCATGACGGGGTGGACAGCAGCACCGGCATCTGGCCCAGCCGCTGGAAGACCGCGAACTCACGCGCCAGCAGCACGTCCTCCGCCCGACCGGGAAACCGGTCGAGTCCGTACTCGGGCCTCGTTCCGGCGAGCCAGTCTGCTACCGGACGCAGCCCGGGCATCCACTCGGTTCCGACCCCGCGGATCCCCCGGCGCGTGGCCTCGGGGTCGGCCCAGGCGAGCGCGTTCGCCAGATGCAGGAACTCTTCGGTGGCGATGTCGAAAGCACCCTCCGGACGGCTCACCAGCACTCCCGCCGCGCGAGCCAGCGCTTCAACGCCTGGCTCACCCGGCTCGAACCGCGGCACAGTCCAGAGCCCCGGCGTCGGCTGCCACCGCCCGCGCACACCCGGCGCCTCCTCGTCGATGGCGACCGCCGTCACGCTCCAGCGATCCAGGACCTGCTGGGCCGCGCGGACGACGGACCGGTCCTTGTCGGCCAGCAGCGCACCCAGCTGATCGGCGAGCTCGGCGGCCACCGCCGGAGGGGGTGCGGGGCGAGCAGCCGTGGCGAGCAGGACTGCGCGCAGCGCCTTCTTCGTCCGGACGCCGAGCGCGGCGGTCAGCACCTCCACGAGCAGATCGTCCTCCACGCCCGCGATCAGTCGTGGCGCGAAGTTCTCGACGACGGCGGCGTTGCCGGTAGCCAGGCTCGGAACCAGCGCGTCAGCGTGGGCGACGAGTTCTTCGTCGGTGGCTGCCAGCACGTCGGTGATCAGCCGCGTCCAGACGGCCTGATCACCGGGACGCCGGGCGGTGTCCAGACCCTGCAGGGCACAGTCGAGAGCGGCATCACGCTCGACCCAGCCGGCCTGAAGAGCCGCGCTGAACATCGGGCCGAACAGGCCGGTGACTGGCACGCCCAGCCCGGCCAGCATCCGCAGATGGTCGACGAAACGCGGCTGCAGCAGGCCCACCGGAATCGGCTCGCGGAACGGGTCGACCGGTGCCGGCTGGCCCAGGGAGGCGGCCGCCGTGAGGATCCAGTCCTTCAGGTACTCGACGTTGTCGGGAACGGGCAGTGCCAGTTCGTGCACGAGCAGGACGGCAGCGGCCCCGAAGGTCGTCAGGCAGTTCTCCCAGGATCGCAGTGACGGGACGCAGGCGTATCGGATGAAGGCGGCGGCGAAGGTGGCACCCCGCGGGAGCAGGAGTCCCCGCACCATGTCCTCGGTGAACACCCGCGGCGGCAGCACCTCGACGGCACGCCGCGCGTCCACACCCAGCCGGGTGGCGAAGATGCCGAGCCGGTCGGTGTCCACCTGGACCCAGCTGATCCAGCCCCAGCGGTTGGCACCCAGCTGCCCGACCTCGCCCCAGGCGCCGCGCCGCAGCCCGGCGAGGGCCTGCCTGCGCTGCTCCGGGCTGCCGAGCGGCAGCTCCGGGGTGGCCGACAGCGGCGCCCCGACCCAACCGAGCTCGGTGAAGATGGCCACCGCACGAGCCAGTGCGGCGTCCATCATCTGCTGTCCTGAGCGATTCGGACGGCGAGCACGTGCTTGCACGGGCCGCGGTCTCCACCGTGCCGCAGGAACCACCGGCAGGTGCAGCTCCCGGCCCCGGCGAGCCGGACGACGTAGTCGTCGTCGCCGCTGCGCACCAGCCAGCCGTCCTCACCGTCTCGCCGGACCGCACCGGACGCGACCAGCGCCCGAGCCCCCCGCAACCGCGGGTTGTCACGCTCGACCCGGGCCGCGTCGGTGGGCAGTTCGCGATGGAAGTAGGCCGCATCATGGGCGTCCCAACCGACCCGTCCGCTGGCGGCCAGCACCGCCAGCGCCGAACGGACGCGTCCCTCGGTGAGCCCGGAGTCCCGCACCAGGCGGGGTACGTCGATCACCGGCTCGAAGGCGAGCAGTGCGCAGACCAGGTCGGCGTCCTCGACAGCGGACGGCCCGGCCAGCCCCGCCAACAACGACCCCTCCCCCGAATGGCCGCGCCAGATCTCGTCGGTGAGTCCGAGGGTGAGCCTGGCCGCGGGCAGTTCGGCCTCCACCAACGCCGGCCCTTCGCCTCCGCCGCACGGCCCGTAGACGGTGAGGGAGCGGATCTGTGTGAGCAGCCGCTTCAACGCCGAAAGCCGGTGCAGCCCGGGGACGAAGACGGCGCCCCCAAGCGCCCGCGGCGCGACTCGCACCCCCGTCCGCCCGGGCGTGAGCCAGCCACTCCGGGTCGGCGAGGTCACCCCCGGAAGCGACGCGAGGAAACTCCTGGACGCGGCGGCGTCCAGGGTGAACGCCGGGACCAACTCGCGGTGCAGTTCGGCCGCGTTGCCGAGTGCCCGCACCCAGCGTGGCGGCATGTCGACCGGGCGTTCCACGGCGTGCCTGTCGAGGGTGGCGACCCGCATGCCCTCGTTCCCGACATCGAGATGGACCAGATCGCTGCGGCGCATCGCGGTGAGTGCCCGGCGCATGTCGGCACCGATGTCGACGTTCGTCGTCCCATGCCCGATCTCGCCGCCGTCGAACCCGGTGGCCAGCAGGTCCAGCCGGGCGTAGACCCCGTTGCACGCCGAGAAGCACTCCGCTCGCAGCCGGTCACCCTGTGCTGTCAGCACAGGGTCGCGCTGCGAGGTCGGCGTGTACTGGAAGTAGCGGGTGGCGGTGACGTCGGCCAGCGTGACCAGCCCGCGAGCGAGCACCTGCGGGTGGGTCGCGAACCCGTGGAAGAAGCTCGGGTATGCCGTGATCCCGGACGGCGTCAGTGCCGGCGCCAGTGCGAGCGCCAGCCCGTCGGTGTCGAGTGTCGAGCTAGCACTGAAGCTCCGCACACCCATTGGGTCACAATAGCCAGCGGGTCCGGAAGCACCGCGAGAATGCCGGCCTACCATGCGGTGATGGCACGCACCGACCAGGCTTCCCGGGTGATCGCCGCCTCCCCCGAGCGCATCTACCGGGCATTCACCGACCCGGACATGCTCACGAAGTGGCTGCCGCCGGCCGGTATGACCGGCCGGTTCGAGCGCTTCGACGCCCGCCCGGGCGGCTCGTACCGGATGGTGCTGACCTATCTGGACGCCTCGGGCGCCCCGGGCAAGTCGTCCGCCGATTCGGACGTGGTCGAGGCCTGCTTCGTCGACCTCGTCCCGGACGTCCGGGTGGTGCAGGCCGTCGATTTCGTCTCCGACGATCCGGCGTTCGCCGGCACGATGACGATGACCTGGGAACTGGAGCCGGAGCCGGAAGGCACCCGGGTCACCTTCCGCGCCGACGACGTCCCGGACGGCATCTCGGCCGACGACCACGCCGCCGGGCTCACTTCCTCGCTGGCCAACCTGGCCCGTCAGCTCAGGGCGGAAGGCTTCGTCCCGCCGGGCTTCCATGCACCGACCGCCCTGGTCACCGAGCACTTCCGGCTCGAACCGCTCGGGCCGCAGCACAACATCGCCGACCGCGCCGCGTGGACCTCCAGCATCGATCACATCCGATCGACGATCGGCTATCCGGACGGCGATTGGCCGCCCCCGGAAGGCATGTCGCTGGAGGCCAACCTGGCCGACCTGCGCCGGCACGCCGCCGATTTCGCCGCCG
>NZ_JAPUED010000174.1:8828-46700 GCF_027492755.1 Micropruina sp.
TCGCTGGAGGCCAACCTGGCCGACCTGCGCCGGCACGCCGCCGATTTCGCCGCCGATTTCGCCGCCGGCAGAGGCTTCACCTTCACCGTCCTCGATCCCGCCGACGGCGATGTGATCGGCTGCGTCTACCTGTACCCGATGGCATCAGCCGACCATGACGTCAGCGTCCAATCGTGGGTGCGGGCGTCCCACGCGCACCTGGACGGCCCGCTCGCCGACGCGGTCGCAGCCTGGATCAGCCGCGCCTGGCCGTGGAGAAGCCCGTATCGCTACGGCCGCTGATCGGCCTCATCTCCCGTACCGCTCCCAGTGGTCGCGGCCTCCGGCGAACACGTTGACGTCGATGAACCGTTCCTCGCCGGCGTAGCCGTCGAGCCGGTACCGGTCGCTGAACTGCCAGAACGTCCACGGCCGGCCGTCGGGCAGCGACGGCGTCCGCCAAACGTCGCGAATCCAGATGTCGACGTCGGGGAAGGCCCCGGAAAGGTAGCGGTCGTACGCCTCACTCGTGGTGTAGACGATCGGCCTTCGGCCGTAGTGGGCGACCAGTCCGTCCAGCAGCACGTCCAACTCGCGCCGTACGTCCTCGACGGGTGCCGGGTGGAGCCAGAAGTCGCCGTAGAACTCGAGATCGACGGCGACCGGCAACAGATCGGCGCGGGCCGGCACGGTCCGGATCACGTTGTCGGCCTGCGTCGTCCCGCCGCTGGTGAAACTGAAGAAGTGGTAGGCGCCGACCCGCAGCCCGGCGGCGGTGGCGCCGTCCAGGTTGGCGGCGAAACGGGGGTCGACCAGTGTGCTGCCCTCGGTGGCCTTGACGAACGCGAAGTCGATGCCCTGCCGGGCCAGCACCGGCCAGTCGATGTCACCCTGGTAACGGGAAACGTCGACACCGCGAACCGGATAGCGCTCATCCGACGGACTATTCGGATGCACCACGCCGGCCCCCACCAGTCCCGCGACGAGTCCCACCGTCGCCATGAGGGCGGCGATGCCGACGATCAGCCATCGCGAACCGCGTCCACGAGACCTCACCGCACTGCGCTCCTCACCGCCCCGGGCCGAGCGATGCGCCGCCTCCCCAGCCGTCTTGCCACCCTACGCGGGACACGTCTGCCGGTCGCGATACGGTAACTCGGTACCCGGCGGATGCCGACGGCGGGCCGGATCCCGAGGAGTGCGCATGACGATCGAGCGCCGCCGCCCCCTGCTTCGCCCCGTCGACGTGATCGATGTCTTCGTGTACGTGGTGGTGCTGAACCTGGCCACCGAGTACGTGCCGGCGGTGATTGCGGAGACCTTCACCTTGTCATTGCTGACCGCATTGCTGCTGAAACTCGTGCTGGAGGCCGTCGTCTGGGCGAAGAACCGAGTCAAGCGCCGGTTCAAAGCGGCCCGGACGCCGCTGGCCAAGGTCGCGGCGGGGTTGCTGTTGTGGGCGCTGATGGTCGGCAGCAAGTTCGTCGTGCTGGAGGTCATTGCGTTCTTCTTCGCCGATCGGGTCAGCCTCGGCGGCTTCTTCTCGGTGACCCTCCTGATCCTCGCGCTGCTGCTCGCACGGTTGGGAGTCCGACGCCTGCTGGCGGTGGACGCCGCCCCGGCGCCACCCGGTTGACCGCAGGAGTCGGCCGGAAGGCCCATGCCCAGTCGGTTCACGGGGCCCTGTCAGGCGGGTAGCACCACCAGGTTGCCGACCTTGCGACCGCCGTCGATCCGCCGGTACGCCTCGGGCAGGGCCGACAGCTGGCCGACCACCGTGACCACCGGATCGAGCCGCTGATCGGCTGCCCACCCGAGCAGTTCGGCGACATTCTCGACCTGCTCGCTGGCCGGGCCGGCATACACACCCCGCCCGCCCCGGATCGTGTCGAGCAGGCCCGCGACCGCCAACACCAGCGCGCCCCCGGGCGCCCGCAGCCGCAACCCGTCAGCCCGCGACAGGTTGCCGACGGCATCGAACACCACATCGAACCGCTCACCGATCTCCGCGACCGGCGTCGTCGTGTAGTCGATGCAGCGCTGGGCACCCAGGCGCCTCGCCAGATCCCGGTTCGCCGCCGAACAGACCGCGGTCACCGTTCCGCCCAGGATCGTCGCGATCTGAACGGCCGCCGAACCGACCGAGCCGGACGCCCCGTTGACCAGCACGGTGGCACCCGGCTGCATCGCCGCCCGGTCGCGCAGGAAGTGCAGCGCGGCGGTGCCGCCGAACAGGACACCAGCAGCATCGGGATGGCTGAGCAACGCCGGCTTGCGCACCGCGGTCACAGCGGGGACCACGACGAACTCGGCATGACAGCCCATCCGGACGCCGGTCATGCCGGCCACCTCGTCACCCAGCCCGAACTCATGCACCCCGTCGCCCACCTGGGCCACCACCCCGGAGAAGGTGCCGCCCAGCACACGGGCCCGCGGGCCACGCAGTCCGATCGCCAGCCGGGCGAGCAGCCCGAAGCCCGGCGGGAACCGACCAGCCCGCATCCGCGCATCGCCGGAGTTCACCCCGGCCGCCTCGACCCGCACTACCACCTCGCCACGACCCGGACGTGGCACCGGCGCGTCCACGACGACAACCGAATCCGGCGGCCCATAGCGCTCGACACGCACTTGTCGCATTTCCATTGATCCTCTCCTTACACATGTAAGTCTTGCTGGTCAGCGTAACCTTAGAGGTGTAAGACGGCAAGGAGGGCCATGGCAGATCGGCAACCACTGACCGCTCGGCGGGTGATCGAGGCTGCAGCCGCGGTCGCCGATCGAGGTGGCCTCACCGCAGTGAGCATGCGCAACGTCGGAGCGGAGCTCGGCGTGGAGGCGATGTCGCTCTACCACCATGTGGCCAACAAGGCGGCGCTGCTGGACGGCCTCGCCGACTGGGCGTTCGAGCAGTTCGCACTACCGCCGGTCGATCGCGCCTGGCGTGAGGCGATCGCGATCCGATCGGCGTCGGTGCGCTCGGTGCTCACCACCCACCCGTGGGCGTTGGGCCTGGTCGATTCACGATCCGACCCCGGACCGGCGTCGCTGCGGCACTATGACGCCGTGATCGGCTGCCTATTGCGTGGCGGGTTCGGCATCGCGACCGCGGCCCGGGCATTCTCGGTGATCGACGCCTACGTCTACGGCTTCGCGCTCACCGAACGGAATCTGCCCTTCGACTCGGCGTCCGGCGCCAACGACTTCGCCGCCACCGTCACCCTGCCGACCGATGAGTATCCGCATCTCACGGCCCTGGTCAGCAGCGTCACCGCAACCGACGAGTACTCGTTCGCCGCCGAATTCGAGGTCGGCCTCGGCATCATCCTGGACGGGCTGGAGCGCCAACTGGGGTGACCACCCAGCCCTGATTCGAGCATGCACCCGGCCCCGGTCGACCGGTGGCCGGGCCGTGCCTGAACCTCCCCACCGCCCATCTCTCGGAGAGAACGGAAGTCAACCTCGACTTCAGGGCCTGATTGCCGCGCCGTGCGGGCGGGTGATTGTCTAGGCCACACCCCCCAGAACCGAAGGCTTTGACCATGACCGTTGCTGCACTCCGCGCTGCCCGAACTCTCGGCGGCGTCACCCTCACTCTCGCGTTGACCGGCGGCCTGCTCACCGCCGTCGCCGCAGGCCCGGCGAATGCCGCGCCCCTGCCGTCCGCCAAGGCCGCGGCCAAGGCGAAGACCACCACCATCGCCAGCCAGCCGAAGAGCGCCACGATCAACCGCTACGGCACCGGCACCAGCGCCACGCTCAAGGTCAAGGCGTCCGGCACGAAGCTGAAGTACGCCTGGCAGTCGCGGCCGGCGTCCGGGTCGTGGAAGAGCATCAAGAAGGCGACCAAGTCGTCCTACAAGGTCACCTCCAGCACATGGGCCAACGGCACCAGGTTCCGGGTGAAGGTGAGCGGCAGTAAGGGTTCGGTCACCTCGAAGACCGCCACACTGACCGTGCGCCAGCCCACCAACACCCCCGCCAAGGACGCCGCGAAGGCGTTCGGCCTGAAGGGCCTCAGCCAGGGCGTCGACCTGTCGTCGTATCAGTACGCACCATCGGCGAAAGTGAAGCCGTCCGTGCTCGCGGACTGGACCGGCGACAACGGGTTCGCCATCCTGCGGCTGGGCAGCGGCGCGCGTCCGATCAACCACGCCTACACCGACGCCTGCAACGGCAAGGCCCGCTCCACCGGCAGCGCCCCGGTCGTCGCCGACTGCGCCTACGCTGCACTCTCCGATCAGGTGAAGGCCGCCGGGCTGCGCCAGGGCGCCTACTGGTTCAACGGCTGGACGACCAGCGTCGACACCAGCCCCGGCAACCTGTTCGCCGGCAGCCACACGCCGGAGAAGTCCGCCGCGCAGTTCGTCGAATGGCTGAAGGCGGACGGCAACTACACCAAGGCGAGCACCAGTCCGCTGGTGATCGACGTCGAGGCCGGCGGCACCTACACCAAGACGTCGAAGGGCAAGAGCTACACCCACAAGCTGCGCGCCTGGAAGCCCGCGGAGGCGTACCGCTTCCTGACCAAGGTCAAGGCGCTGCTCACCGAGGACGGCTACCGCGCGAACCTGTACGTCTACCTCACCGGCGCGATGGCCGAGCAGAAGTCCGGCAACAAGTACCTCTGGTCGGACGTCGCCGGCATCGCCCGGCTCTGGGTGGCCTCCTGGGGCGACAACAACGGACGGGTCCCGAGCAGCCTGCCCCGGGTCGGCCCCTGGTCGAGTCACGGCGGCTGGTCGATCTGGCAGTACACCAGCAACCTGCGGATCGCCGGTGACGGCGTCGACGCCCTGGACGGCGACATCGCCACCAAGGACGCCTGGACTCCCCGCAAGTAGTACCCAGCCCTCCGCTGGCGGGATCGCGAGCCGCTGCCGCTTTGCAGGGCGGCAGCGGCACGCCAATGTGTCAGTCACCCGAGGTCTCGACAAGCTCGACCACCGGACGCGGCACTCAGCTCTGGGCTCAGCCGATGACGCCTGTATCCACGTCGGGAGTGCCGTCGGCGTTCATGTCCGCGTTGCGGGCGCGGCGGGCATCCCAGCGCAGGCTGAATGCACCCAGAACACCGGCCAGCAGGGACGCGGCCAGCACTCCGGCCTTGGCGGCACCGCGATGGGCGTCGTCGTCGAAGGAGAGCTCCGCGATCAGCAGGGCCACGGTGAATCCGATGCCGGTCAGCAGTCCGACGGGCAGCAGGTCGCGCAGGCCGAGTGCGTCCGGCAGCCGCAGCGGTGTGAGCCGGGTCACCAGCGCGGTGGTACCGAGGACTCCGACGAGCTTGCCGGCCAGCAGGCCGAACAGCACCGCATAGAACACCGGCTCGGACGTCACCGCCGGCCCGCCATCGCCGACCAGGGTGACCCCGGCGGCGAAGAACGCGAACACCGGCAGCGCCACGGCCGCCGACCAGGGCCGGACCAGGTCGCCGTAGCGGTGGGTGCGCGATTCGGGTTCGCCGTGGATGGCGACCGGGGGCACCGACAGGCCCATCAGCACGCCCGCGATGGTGGCGTGCACCCCGGAGGCGTGCATGAATCCCCAGGCGAGCGCAGCCACCGGAAGCAGCGCCCACCACGCCGTCCGGCGCAGTCTGACCAGCACCGCGAACAGCGCGACGGCCGCCAACGCGCCGGCCAGCATCGGTCCGGAGATGTGTTCGGTGTAGGCGATTGCGATCACCACGATGGCCAGCAGGTCGTCGACCACCGCGAGGGTGAGCAGGAAGACCCGCAACGCCCGCGGCAGCCCGCGTCCGAACACGGCGAGCACCGCCAAGGCGAACGCGATGTCGGTCGCGGTCGGGATCGCCCAGCCGTGCAGCGCCTCGGGTCCGCCCGCCGCTGCGGCCACGAGTGCGAAGATCGCCGCCGGCACCGCCATGCCGCCCACCGCCGCCAGCACCGGTACCGCCGCTTCACGCGGCTGACGAAGGCTGCCCGCCACCAGTTCATGCTTGAGTTCCACGCCGACCACGAAGAAGAAGAGGGCCAGCAGCCCGTCGGACGCCCAGGCCGCGACGCTCAGGTCGAGATGCAGTGCCGCCGGCCCGACCACGGCCCCGGCGAGCGCGTGATACGCGTCCGACCAGGGTGAGTTGGCCCAGGCAAGGGCGAACACGGCCGCGATCAGCAGCAGGATGCCGCCGGGCACCTCGTCGGTGAGCCGTTGGAACAGCGACGCGGGGCGGTTCTGTGAAGTCATTCGATCTCCCAGTTCTCGAGTCCGCTCCCAGGTGGAAGCGCCGCCGACCAGACTTCCCGGCACACCGGGGTCAGGATATCGAGTGCCGGCGACGCCACAGCCGGCCGTAGTTGAGCCGCGTCGCACGGCTCCGGACATGAGGAGATCCCGGCGTCCACCAGGATGACCGCCGGGCTGAGCTGACGGGGATCGCCCGGTCACCGGAGCACGATGCATGAATCTGTGAGACTTTATTTACGAAAAACGTGCCGTGCGTTTATCACGCAGACTTACGAACTCCCGTGAAAGGGTGGCCTGCCCTACCAACACCCCTAGCCAACGCGATTTGACGGCCACCTGGAGGCTATTTTAAAAAGCCTGTTTATCGTAAATAGCGTGGTAGTTAGGTAAGGCTAAGAATGCTTGTTGGCCTGGATTCTCCGGACTATCGTGAAGATCAATAAACCGAGTCCAACACACCCAGGGAGGCTCCGATCATGAGCACCATCTCGCTCTCACTCGTCAAGTCCTGCGCCACCAGCGCCTGCGCTTTCAACAACGGTGGCTGCACGGCCGGGGCCATCAACGTCGGCGGCACCGATACCGCCACCTGCACGACCTTCACCGACTTGGACGCGCGCGCCGGCCTTGCCTCGGCGAACGGCCAGGTGGGCGCCTGCAAGCGCCTCGAATGCGTGCACAACTCCGACCTGCTGTGCACGGCCGGCGAGATCGTGGTCGGCGACTCCGCCGACTGCCTGAGCTACTCCGTCGGCTGAACTGAACCTACTGCGACGAGCTGGCCGAGCCGATCGGCCAGTTCGTCGAGTGCGTCCGCGGGCTCTTCGAAGGCCAGGAAGTGAACGCTGGCGCGACCCAGAGTGACCGCCATCAGGGTGAGACCGGTGCGGTCGATGTCCACGCAGAACACCCGTCCCTCGGTGTGCGAACAGGTGACCTCTGCCCGGCTGGACAGCTTGACCCCGGCCTCCCAACCCGCTGCGGCGGCCGTCAGCAGACCGGTCAACTGGTTTTTCGATAGCCCCCCGACCAGGTCGCGGGCGTTCCACTCCTGCTCGGCATCGGGAAAGCTACGGCAGCCCCACCGGGCGCCGCCCGCGGGATGCAGGCCGGCCACTTCACCGAACGGCAACGGGGTCACCCCGGCACTGTCGTGCAACAGCACCCGGTCGCTGCGGACGATGCCCAGCCGGCCACCCACCATGGTGGCGAGTTCGGTGAGCCGCGGGTCAAGATCGGCGTCGGCGAGGTAGTCGTGGACATCCTCCTCGGACAGCCACTCCAGGGTGCCCAGAAGATGCACCGCGCAGGCGGTGATCCGAACCGCCGACTCGGGTGCCTCCTTGACGATGTCGAGCCGGACGCGCAGCGCACCGTCCGCCCACGTGGTCGTCGGCACCGCATCGTCGGCGAGGCAGGCCACCACCAGGTCGCCGGTGGCACTCATCCCGTGGCAGAGCGCACGTGCCTCGACCAACGGTTCCAAGTCGTAGGCCACCAGCGCGGCGCGTCCGGCCCCGCAGAGCAGGCGGCGTGCCAGCGATACGGAACGAGCGCGCATCGTATCGACGCGCGGGTCTTGGACTGTCGTGTGGACGGGTTCCACGGGACCCCCTGGTGTCACGGCGTAACCGACTGCCGACATTTAGTAAGGGGAGCCTAACCTTATTTCCGGACCGCCGGGCGCGGTTGTCCCAACTGTGGGACGGCGGGTCACGATTCGGCCGCGCCCCTCGTCATCCCGGCGTCTAGCGAAGCGGGGCGGCGAAGAACTCCTTCTCGTGGACGCAGGACGCCCGGAAGGCGCGGGCGGCGGCCCGGCGGCTGCTGGCGTCGGCGCGTTGCACGGCGCCCTCGGTGATCTCGATCGCCCGTCGGGTGGCCGCCGCGAAGGCCTCGTCGGCGTAGGTGGCCAGCCAGTCCGCGTACGGGTGGCCGGGCCGGTTGCGGGTGGCCAGGGCGTCGCCGACGTCGGCGTAGATCCAGAAGCAGGGCAACAGCGCGGCGGTGAGGACCGCGTAGTCACCGGACGATTCGGCGGCGGCGAAGTGGTCGAGGTAGGTGGTCGTCACCGCCGAGGGTTCGGTCCGTTCGACAATCTCGGGAGCCACCCACGACTCGTGCAGTTGCAGTTCGGTGGCGATCGCCGAGGTCGAGCATTCGAGCCAGAAGGCCCGCTCGTTCTCGTCGGTGGCCAACTCCGCGGCGGCGGCGAGTGAGGTCGCGTAGCGTCCGAGGTAGCGGGCGTCCTGGGCCAAGTACCAGGTGAACGCGTCCGTGCCGAGACTGCCGTCGCCGAGCGCTCGGACGAACGGCAGTTCATCGATCTCGGCGCGAATACCGGACGTCTGTTGCCACCACCAGGCGGTGATCGGGCCCGGGACCGGACCACCGGCAGCCTCCCAGAGCGGCCCCAGATGGTGCACCGGCCCGTTGCCGCGTCCGACGTCGAGGTCGTCGGCGCGGGCGATCGCGGCGGCCAACCAGTCGGTGCTCTCGGCCAATGCCCTGGGCCAGTCGGCAACCACCGCGAACCGGGTGGCCAGCGCCGACGACAGCGAGCAGCCGGTGCCGTGGGTGTTGCGGGTGGCGAGGCGCGGATGGTCGGCCTGGGTGAGCACGCCGCCAGGTCCGACCAGCGCGTCGCTGACCGTGTCGTCGGTCAGGTGACCGCCTTTGGCAACCACCAGAGCACCGGTCGAGGCTGCCACCTGCCGGGCCTGCGCAAGAGTGGCCGGCCAGTCGGCGGCCGGCTCGGCATCGGCCAGCACGGCGAGTTCGGGCACATTCGGGGTCAGCACATCGGCCAGCTGCGCCAGTTCGCGCAGCGCCTTCTCGGCGGCCGCGTCCAGCAGCCGGTCGCCGCTGGTGGCGACCATCACCGGGTCGAGCACGACCACGGCGGGGCGGACGCGTTCCAGCCATTCGCGCACCGTGTCGATCACCTCGATGGTGCCGAGCATGCCGAGCTTGACCGCGTCGATGGCGACATCGTCGGAGACGGCGTCGAGTTGGGCGCGCAGGAACTCGGTGCCCGGGTAGTGCACGGCGCGGACGCCCTGGGTGTTCTGGGCGACCAGTGCGGTCACCACCGACATGCCGTAGCCGCCGCAGGCGGCGATCGCCTTCAGGTCGGCCTGGATGCCGGCACCGCCGGTGGGGTCGGTGCCGGCGATCGACAGCACGTTGGGCACCGGCCGGATCATGCCGCCACCTCGCTCGTCCAGCGGTCGAGGTAGGCGCGGGCGGCTACACCCGGGTCGGGAGCGGCGCAGATCCCGGAGACGACGGCGACACCGGCCAGTCCTGAGTCGCGCAACACCGGCAGGTCGTCGGGCAGCACGCCGCCGATGGTGACCGACGGCAACCCGGTCAGCGCGGCGAGTTCCGCCACCCGGGCCGCGCCGAGTGCCGGGTCGGCGTCCGGCTTGGTGGCGGTGTCGCGCAACGGCCCGATGCCGAGGTAGTCGGCGTGCGGTTCGGCGGCCCGGATCTGTTCGGGCGTGGCCGCGCTGACCCCGATGAGCGCGCCGGGCCACAGGAGGGTGCGTGCCGCGGCCGCGGGCAGGTCGCTCTGGCCGAGGTGCACACCGGCGATCCGGACGCCGCGCGCGTGAGCGGCGAGCGCCACGTCCACCCGGTCGTTGACGATCAACACGCAGTCGTCCGCGCCCGGCACGGCGGCGATCGCTTCGGCGACCGCGGTGACCTCGTCCAGGAAGGCGGCCCCGGAGGCGTCCTTGGCCCGCACCTGCACCGACCGGACGCCGTTGGCGACCGCGTCCGCAACCGTGGCAGCAACGCTGCGGCCGGCGGCAGCACACTGGCCGGCGTCGGTGACCAGGCAGACCGCGAGAGTGGAGGGGTCCAGGCTCATCGGGCCACCTCCAGCCGTGCCCGCTCGGCCAGGGCGTCCGGGCTGAGTCCGGCGAGGGCGTCCAGCAATGCGACGGCGAACGACCCCGGCCCGGACGCGGTCAATGCCGCGTCTTCGGCGGCGACCGCGTAGGCGCAACTGGCGGCGGCAGTGGACAGCAGCCGGTCGTCACCGACCGCGGCGAAGGCGGCCATCACCGCGCCCAGCGCGCAACCGGCGCCGGTCACCCGGGTGAGCAGCTCGTGCCCGTTCGCCACCCGCACGGTGGTCTTCCCGTCGGTGATCAGGTCGACCGGTCCCGATACCGCAACCACGGCCTCCAGCCGAGTGGCGAGCCCGGCGGCCGAGTCCGACGCCGCGTCGACGGAGAGAGTGGCATCCACACCTCGTCCGGTGGCGTCCGAACCGCTCAGCGCGGCGATCTCGGAGGCGTTGCCACGGATGACGGCCGGCCCGTCGGCCAGCAGTTCGTGGGCGAGCCCGGTGCGGACCGGCAGCGCCCCGATGGCGACCGGGTCGAGCACCCAGGGCGTCCCTGCCGCGTGCGCGGCGGCGGCCGCCTCACGCATCGCCTCGGGTTGTCGTCCACCCAGCGTGCCCAGGTTGATCAGCACCCCGGACGCCACGGACGCGAACGGCCCGGCCTCGTCCGGGATGTCGACCATGGCCGGGGCGGCGCCGAGGGCCAGCAACACATTGGCGGTGAAGCCGCTGACCACGTGGTTGGTGAGGCACTGCACCAGTGGCGCCTGGTTGCGGACGGCGTCCAGCAAGGCGGCGCTGGCGTCGGCAAGCGCCGTCGCGGAAGTCAGGGAAGAAGGCTGTCTCATGACGAATCCCTTCGCTCGTGCTAACGAGAGCAGGTTCTGCGGGTGTGATCTCAGCCGGCTTCGGTACCGGCACCCCGTGTCGCCAACCACCCTAGCGGGTCAGCTCGGACCCGCGGCTAGGGACCGCCGGAGTGGCCCATCCGAAGGTCGTGGCTCATGCGAAGGTCGTGGCTCATGCGAAGGTCGTGTAGGAGAAAGCGATGCTGTGCCGCAGTTCGTCGAGTTCGGCCAGGTCGGCCGCGGACGGCTCCCATCCACCGGCGGCCACGTTGGAGGTGATCTGTTCGGGACGGGTGGCTCCGCTGATCACGCTCGCGACGGCCGGCTGGGCGGCCAACCCGCCGATGGCAACGGTCAACAGCGGCAGGTCGCGGGCATCGGCGAACGCCTGCAGGGCCTCGATCCGGTCCCAGCTGGCGCCCGCGAGACGTCCGGCCTGGTTGGCGTTGGCCAGCCGGCTGCCCTCGGGTGCGGCAGCGTCGCGGCGATACTTTCCGGTCAGAAGTCCGTAGGCCAGCGGGAAGTAGGGGAACAGGCCGATGCCGAAGCGTTCACAGGCCGGCACCAGCTCGTCCTCGGCGAGCCGGTTGTACAGCGAGTACTCGTTCTGCGCCGAGATGAACCGTTGCCGTCCGGCGCTGCGGGCCGTCCAGTCGGCGTCGACCACCTGCCAGGCGGTCAGGTTCGACGAGCCGATGTAGCGCACCTTGCCCTCGGTGACCAGGTCGCTCATCGCGTCCAGGGTCTCTTCGATCGGCGTGATCGGATCGGGCCGGTGCAGTTGGTAGAGGTCGATGTAGTCGGTGCCGAGCCGGCGCAGGCTGGCCTCGACCGCGCGCCGGATGTAGCGGCGTCCGCCATGGGCGCCGAAATGCTCCGCGTCATGGTCGCCCATGCCGAACTTGGTGGCGACGATGACGTCCTCGCGACGCGTACCCAACGCCCGGCCGAGGTACTCCTCACTGACCCCGTCGGCGTAGGAATCGGCGGTGTCGAAGAGGCTGATACCGGCGTCCAACGCCGCGTCGACCACGGCTTTCGTCTGGTCGTAGTCGATCCGGGCGCCGAAGGCGTTGCACCCGACACCCACCACGGACACCATCAATCCACTGTCACCCACGGCTCGATATCGCATATCGGCAACCTACCCGCGGCCTGCGCGCACCGCCGTCGGTGCCGGCATCGTGAGCCAACGCCCCGGCATTGCCATCCGAACCCCTTCGGGTGGGCTGTGGCCGAAACCGGCGGGTTAGCCTGGGGATTCCCCGGACGAGGAGAAGAAGCATGACCGCAGCGAGCTTCGTCGTCGTCGCCAACCGGCTTCCGGTGGACTCGGATTCCGACGGCGGCTGGCGGCACTCACCGGGTGGCCTGGTCACCGCACTCGAACCGGTGATGCGCTCCACCCGCGGCGCCTGGGTCGGCTGGCCGGGCCAGCCTGACATGGAGGTCGAGCCGTTCGACTTCGACGGCACCCGGCTGATCCCGGTGACGCTGAGTACCGACGACGTCGAGCTGTACTACGAGGGCTTCTCCAACGACACCATCTGGCCGCTGTACCACGACGTGATCGCCGCACCCCGCTACTCACGGGCGTTGTGGGAGGCCTATGTGCAGGTGAATCGGCGGTTCGCGGACGCCGCGGCGCGGGCTGCCGCGAAGGACGCCACCGTCTGGGTGCAGGACTACCAGCTGCAGCTGGTGCCGGCGATGCTGCGGGAGCACCGCCCCGATCTCACCATCGGCTACTTCCATCACATTCCGTTCCCGGCCTACGGCCTCTACTCCCAGTTGCCCTGGCGCCGGCAGGTGGTCGAGGGCCTGCTCGGCGCCGACGTGATCGGCTTCCAGCGGGTCGCGGACGCCGGCAACTTCGCCCGCGCCGTCCGACGGCTGCTGCACTACGAAACCAGGGCGTCCGGCATTCGGGTTCCACAACCGGACGGCACGACTCGGCGGGCGCTGGCGAAGGCCTTCCCGATCTCGATCGACGCCGCGTCCTACATCGAACTCGCCGCCCGCGAGGACATCCAGGCTCGCGCCCGGGAGATCCGCGAGGGGCTGGGCAACCCCGCCCACGTGCTGCTCGGCGTCGACCGGCTCGACTACACCAAGGGCATCGGACATCGGTTGAAGGCTTTCGGTGAACTGCTGGGCGAGGGACGGCTGTCGGTCGAGGACGTCACCCTGGTGCAGGTCGCCAGCCCGAGCCGTGAGCGGGTGGAGACCTACGCGCACCTGCGCGACGAGATCGAACTGACCGTCGGGCGCATCGACGGCGACTTCGACACCGTCGGGCACACCGCCGTGCGGTATCTGCACCAGGCGTTCCCGCGCGAGGAGATGGTGGCCTTCTTCCTGGCCGCCGACGTGATGCTGGTCACCGCCCTGCGCGACGGGATGAACCTGGTCGCCAAGGAATATGTGGCGAGCCGCACCGACAACCACGGTGTGCTGGTGTTGAGCGAGTTCGCCGGCGCCTACGACGAACTGGGCCGCGCGGTCACCGTCAACCCGCACGACATCGAAGGGCTCAAGGACGCCATCATGCAGGCGGTCAACATGCCTGCGGCCGAGCAGCGGCGCCGGATGCGTTCGTTGCGCCGGCGGGTGCTCGAGCACGACGTCGAGGACTGGTCGCGTGAGTTCCTGGACGCGCTGGCCGACGCACGCAAGGGTGCGATGTGATGAGCACCGCCGACCTGTCCCCCGCGCGCCCTTTCCACGACGGCGACCGGCGACTCAGCGACCTCGCCGCAACATCGCGGCTGCTGGTGGCCCTGGATGTCGACGGCACCCTGGCTCCCCTCGACGATGAGCCGATGCGGGTCCGGCTGCTGCCGGCGGCACGGCACGCGGTGACCGACCTGGCCAGGCTGCCGGACACCTTCGTCGCCCTGGTCTCGGGGCGGACGTTGCACGATCTGCGGGTGATCACCGAGCACACCGACGACTCGCCGTGGTGGCTGGCCGGTTCGCACGGCGCGGAGTACTGGATACCCGGCGAGGGTGAGCCGCCGCGTGACGAGGACAGCACGACGCTCGACCGGCGCGATGCGCTGCGGCAGCGGGCCGAGGCCCTGGTCGAGTCGCTGCCGGGCGCCTGGATCGAACCGAAGACCTTCGGTTTCGCGCTGCACACCCGACTGGCGGACACCGAGGCGACCGGCTCGGCGCAGCACGCGGTCGACGACCTGATGGCCGCCGAGGCGGCCGATTGGCGGCGGCGCACCGGTCACGACGTCATCGAGTACGCCTTCCGTGAGGAGGGCAAGGACGCCGCCGTCCGGTTGTTGCGGGAACGCACCGGCGCCACCGCCGTGCTGTTCGCCGGCGACGACGTCACCGACGAGGACGCGTTGGCCAGCCTCGGACCTGGCGATCTGGGCGTTCTGGTCGGCGACCGGGACACCCACGCGACCGTCCGGGTCCCCGACATCGACGGGTTGGCCGCCCTGCTGCTCCGGCTGGCCGAGCTCCGGGCCCAGCCCGGCCGTTAGGCCGGCATGCCCGTCTTCGGCGAGCTGCGCGCCTTCGTCCGGGCGAGTCTGCTCGATCCGGCGGACGAGCCCGGCACCGCGTCCCGCCGCCGGTGGATCGTCACCGGCGTCACGCTGGTCGCCGGTGCCGTCACTCTGGGCTGGTCGCTGTCCATCCGGCCCGGCGATCCACTGTTCTATCCGGCGACGATCGGTGTCGCGGTGGTCTGGCTGGTGGGCGCATTCGCGTCCGGGCCGCTGCGACTGGGTCACGGACGGACCCGGACCGGCGGCGCCAGCAGAGCGCTGTTGCAGGGGGTGATCCTGGGTGGCCTGCTGTTGGCGGTCTTCCTGGCCGGCGCCCTGCTGGTCGGACGGCTCCCCTGGCTGCGCGGACCGGTGGACCTGCTGCTGGCCCATGCCGGCTACGGTGCATTGCCGATCGTGGCGGCCATCACCGCGCTGAATGGCGTCGCCGAGGAACTCTTCTTCCGCGGCGCGGTGTTCGCCGCGCTGACCAGGTGGCGGGTTGCCGTCAGCACCGTGGTCTACGCGGTGGCGACGATGCCGTCCGGAGTGCCGCTGCTGGTCTTCGCAGCCGTCGCGCTGGGGGTGGTGACCGGCCTGCAACGTCGCGCCACAGGGGGTGTATCGGGCCCGATCGCCACCCACTTAACCTGGTCGCTCGGCATGCTGTTCGCCCTTCCCTGGGCCCTGGACGTGGGGAGCTGACGTGAAGACCCTGGTCACCGGCGCAACCGGCTACATCGGTTCGCACCTCGTTCCGCGACTGCTCGATGCCGGGCACGACGTCCGGGTGCTGAGCAGGAACCCTGACCGGCTGCCTGCGGCCTGGCGGGACCGGGTGGAGGTGAGCCGTGGTGACGCCACCGACGACCGGGCGCTCGCCGCGGCCCTGGAGAACGTCGAGGTCGCCTACTACCTGCTGCATTCGATGGACGGACGGGGCGATTTCGTCGCCCGGGACCGGCAGCTCGCCACCCGGTTCGCGGCGTCGGCCCGGGCGGCCGGTGTGCACCGGATCGTCTACCTGTCGGGGTTGCATCCGAGCGGGGAACTGTCCCCGCACCTCGGCTCACGGGTCGAGGTCGGCGAGATCCTGCTCGGTTCCGGTGTGCCGACGGCGGTGTTGCAGGCCGGTACCGTGCTGGGCGCGGGCTCGGCGTCCTTCGACATGCTGCGGCACCTCACCGAACGGCTGCCGGCGATGATCGCGCCGAAGTGGCTGGACCGGCTCATTCAGCCGATCGCCGTCGACGACGTGCTGTACTACCTGGTCCGGGCCGCCGAGTTGCCGGACGAGATCAACCGCAGCTTCGACCTGGGCGGACCCGACGTGCTGAGCTACCGCGAGATGATGCAGCGCTACGCCGGCCTGGCCGGGCTGAATCCCCGGCTGATCGTCACCGTGCCGGTGCTCACCCCGAGATTGGCCAGCCTGTGGGTCGGCTTGGTCACCCCGATCGCCTCGGGCATCGCTCGGCCGCTGGTCGGCTCACTGATGCACGACGCCGTCCGCGACGAGTTCGACGCCGAACAATGGATGGGCGTGCCGCCGGGCGGTCCGGCCGACTTCGACACCGCGATCACCCGCGCGCTGCGCGACGTCGACCCCCAACTGTGGATCCGCAGCCTCGGACTCGTAGCTGCCGCGGTCGGCGCCACGGCACTGGCCGGCGGGCTGCTCACCGACCCGGACGGCGGCTGGTACCGGCGCCTGCGCAAACCGTCCTTCCAACCGCCGGCGTTCGTGTTCGCGCCGGTGTGGACGTCGTTGTATGCGCTGATCACCACCGCTGCGGCAGCGACCATCGCGGACGCCCGGGAGGCCGACAGGAACGACGACGCGGACCGCTTCGAACGGGCATTGGCGGCCAATCTGGCCTTGAACGCGTCCTGGAGCGGGGTGTTCTTCCGCGGTCATGCCCCCGTCCCGGCCACCCTGGTCGCCGCACTGCTCGCCCTCAGCAGTGCCGATCTGGCCCGGCGAGCCGCCCCGTACGGCCCCGGCAAGGCGGCCGCGCTGGGTGCCTACGCGGCGTGGTGCGGCTTCGCGACGGTGCTCAGCTCGGCGATCGCCGTCAAGAACCGGCGACGCCGTCAGTGACCCGCGGCGACGGTCGGATCGGCCCGCGGCAGCGAGTACGCCACCGCATGGTGCGCTTCGTACAACAACAGGTCGTCGGCGCCGGGCACCTGGAGCTGGACGCCGCGGCCGAAGCCGAGCTCGGCGGCTTCGCCGCTGAACCGGGCGCCACGCTCGCGTAGTTCCACCATCGTGGCGGCCAGGTCATCGCACATCAGGGCCATGCTGTGCTGCCGCGGCGCCGTCCAGGCCCTGCCCCGGTGGACGCCGCTGGTGGGATGCACCCCGACCTCGCTGGGTCCACTGCGGAAGATCAGCCATTCGGCCGGATCGGTGCCCCCGGTGCCCGCGCCGCCGACACCGGAGTCGCCCTCGGCTCCCTCGGAGACGAACGGCCAGCGCAGCACCTCGGCGAAGAAGGCCCGTGTCGCTGCCGGGTCATCGGAGTAGATCATCGCGTGGAGGGCGGTCAACATCCGTTCAGGCTAGTTCGTACGGCCACGACAGAGAACGCCGTGGCGCGAAGGTTGCCGGCCGGGCACTACTGCCGAGGCCCGGTCGACGGCGCGGCCGGGTCGATTTCAACATTCCTCCCCTTTCGCCCCGCCCGCTGCCGTCGAATTCATCTGTCTGGTCAGACATCGCTGCTTGTGACGCCTTACAACAGTTGATCGCGTCGGCCGCTGTAATTCATGACAGGCCCCGACAATCGACTGACTTGTCAGTCAAAGACGCCGCCAATTCACCATTGCGCATGCCGCAACAAGCGTGACGTCGGCGTCGATCGGCATTCGGGCACCGGCGTCCGACAATTCCGAGCGGGACTAAATTCGCGACTCCCCGCGGAGTGCCGGCCCTGGCGGCTTGCCGGCGGGCTCAGGCCGTCCGCAGGCGGGATTGCGCCTGAGCGGAGCCCTCCACCGGTCGTGAATCCTCCCCCGGACGTGAATGAAGGGCGGACGCCTAGAACGTCCGCCCTTCATCCCGCAGGGCACTGCGGTTGCGGTTGACCAGGCGAACCTGATCGAAACCACTAGGTCCGGCCCTCAGCTATCGGGGGGATTCCTTGGTGCCGGACGCAAACTCATCGGATGGGGGGCCGAAAAGTTGCTAGTACTAGTTGATCAGATTCCTGGACACTCGTCAAATCTTTCTTGGACGACTGTCCAGTTTATTCACCATGAGTTACTGAACGATAGTAAAGTTACCGGCGCTAGAGGAAGGCGCTCATGACTACGACTACGGAGCGGTCCGCTCGATCCCACGCGGACAAATTCTCCGCCCGCCGAACGATGCTCGCCCAGTCGGCGCTGACCGCGCTGGCCGAGCACGGGTTCGCCGACACCGGGCTACGCGACATCGCTCACTACTCCGCCCTGTCGCACGGGTCGCTGCACTACTACTTCGACGACAAGGACGACCTGATCGCCGAGGCGGTGTGGGCATTCAAGTCGACCTGCGCACGCCGCTACGACGAGATCGTCGCCACGGCCACCGACTGCACCGAGCTAGCCACGCAGGTGGCCGCCCTGATGGCCACCACGCTGCGCAAGGATGCCGCGCTGCACCGCCTCTGGTACGACTTGCGCAACCAAGCCCTGTTCGGTCGCGGCTTCGGCAGCACGATCGTGCGCATCGACGAACTGCTGCAAGAGATGGTCTGGTCGATCGTGGCTCGATACAGCGAGTTGCACGGCAGTCCGTCCCGCTTCGAACCGGCCTTCGCCTACGCGCTGGTCGACGGCCTGTTCCAGCACGCACTGATCAGCTTCCTTCGCGGCGACCTCGACGCCCCCGAACGGCTACAGCGGGAGTGTGCCGCTCTGCTGGCCAGCGCCGTCTAGCAGCGTCGGCTGGGCGGCGCGCTCGTGCTCGAGCAGCCAGCGCTTCCGTTCGATGCCTCCGGCGTAGCCGGTCAGGGTGCCGGAGGCGCCGATCACCCGGTGGCACGGCACCACGATCGCGATCGGGTTGCGTCCGTTCGCCAGGCCGACCGCCCGCGAGGCCGTGGGCTGCCCGATGTGCCTGGCCAGCTCGCCGTAACTCCAGGTCTCGCCATAGGGAATCTTGCGCAGCGCCGCCCACACCTTGTGCTGGAAGGCCGTGCCGGACGCCGCAAGCACCAGGTCGAAATCATCGCGCTCACCGGCGAAGTACTCCCGCAACTGAGCGGCAGCCGCTTCCGATTCATCGGACGGCGCCGCGGGAACGTCCGGCTCACCGAACTTCACAGCGGTGACCGCACCGGCTGCGTCGACCGCGATCCAGAGCGGGCCGACCGGGGTGTCGAGCGTGGTGATGTTCATGATGCCTCCGGGATTCGGTTGATCGGGTGGTCCAGCAGAGACCACAGGTACTGGGTGGCGTAGCTGCGCCATGGACGCCAGCCCGCAGCCGCAGTGTTCAGTTCGGCGCCGGTGGTCAGGCCGCGTTCACGGGCGGCCCGGACGATGCCGAGGTCGCCGCCGGGGAACGCGTCCGGATCGCCGAGGGCACGCATCGCAATCAGTTCGACGCTCCAGGGCCCGATGCCGCGCAGGGCACCGAGAAGCTCCCGTGCCTCGGCCCGGTCGGCGCTCTCGCTCAGGTCGAGTCGTCCCTCGGCCAGCTCGCGGGCCAGTCCGATCAGGGTGTTGGCCCTGGCGGCCGGGCCGGGGATGTCGCCGGGCGCCAGTGCGGCGACGGCCTCCGCGGTCGGGAAGAGATGGGTGAGTCCGCCGGCGGGATCGCTGACCGGTTCACCGAGCCGCTGCACCAGGCGTCCGGTCTGGGTACGGGCGGCGGCGGTCGACACCTGCTGCCCGAGCACGATCCGCAGGGCGAGTTCGGCGCCGTCCGGGCTGCGCGGGACGCGGCGTCCGGGTGCGGCTGCGACCAGCGGCGCGAGCAGCGGATCGGCCTCGAGAGCCTCACTGACCGCGACCGGGTCGGCGTCCAGGTCGAGCATCCGCCGGCAACGTCCGATCGCCGGGGTGAGGTCGCGCGGATCGGTCAGCCACAGGGTGGCCGCAATGTGGTCCGGGCGGGGCTCGAGCGCGACGATGCCGGGGCCGTGCGGCAACGCGAGCGTCCGACGGTAGGCGCCGTCGCGCCACTCCTCCACCCCCGGCACGGCGGTGGCCACCAGATGGCCGAACAGGTTGCTCGGCTCGAACGGACGCCGGAACGGCAGCCGCAACTCGACCGCACCCAGCTGGGTGCGAGGGGTCGAGGTGCGCCGCAGCCGGGCTCGCAGCTCGCCCGGGGTCAGGTCATAGGCGGCGCGGATGGCGTCGTTGAACGACCGGACCGATCCGAAGCCGGCGGCGAAGGCGACCTCGCCCAGCCGCATGGACGTCGTCTCCAGCAGCACCCGGGCGGTGTGGGCCCGCTGTGCGCGAGCCAGCGCCAGCGGGGTGGCGCCGAGTTCGGCGGCGAGCGCCCGCTGCAACTGCCGCACCGAGTACCCGAGCCGCTGCGCCAGTCCCGCGACCCCCTCTCGGTCGACCAGTCCGTCGCCGATCAGCCGCATGGCCCGCGCCACCGTGTCGGCGCGGACGTCCCACGCCGCGGAGCCGGGCACCGTGTCCGGCCGGCAGCGACGGCAGGCCCGGAAGCCGGCGTCCTGAGCGGCGGCAGCGGTCGGATAGAAGTCGGTGTTCTCCGGACGCGGGGTCAGCGCCGGACAACTCGGCCGGCAGTAGATGCCGGTGGTGGCGACGGCGGTGAAGAACTCGCCGTCGAAGCGGGCGTCACGGCTGGCGACGGCCCGCAAGCACACCTCACGACTCGGAATCATGGCTCCATCATGGTCGCCGCCACCGACAAGACCTAGCAAGAATGCGACATGGAGTTCCGGCTCGAGTTCGGTCCGGTCTCGCGGGGTTCGTCATCCCGCCGACGCCGGGATCTCCGCGGGACGCCGGTCATGCCAACAACGGCGTCCGGCGGTTCAGACCTCGGCGCGGGCGATCGTCTCCGCGGTGGCCAGGAACCGGTCGCCCTCGTCGGGGTAGCCGAACCAGTGCAGATAGAGCCCGGTGGTGACCCGTTCGACGAAGCCCCAGCGCCAGACCCGCTCAGGCACCGCCTCGCCCCCCTCGACCAGCATCTGGCAGCCCTCCCGCAGCAGCGCCACGCCGGCGCCCGGACGCCTGGTCTCTGCGCCTGCGAACTCCAGGCAGGCGTCGCGCAGCACCACGCCCAGGTCGTAGGCCCGCTCACCGACGAAGCCGTCCGGGTCGATCAGCGCCCAGCCGTCGCCGCGCCGCAGCACGTTCCCGGCGTGCGGATCGCCATGGCAGACCACTTCGGCACGTTCGTCGGCGGCCAATTGTTCGGCGTAGTCGGCCGCCAATGCCAGGGCGGTGGGCGTCGCCTCGCCGTAGCGCGGGCCGAGGTCGGCCAGAATGCCGCGCAGCCCGCCCGCCTTGGACTCGAACGGACGCCCGACCGCCACCGGCACCGCCCATGCCCGGCGCAGCAGCGGCACTATCGTGCGCACCTGTCCGATCAGGTCTGACCGGACGCCCCAGAGCGTGCCGCCCAGCCGCTCGGTGAGCAGCACCCCGCGGGAGGCGTCCCAATCGAGTACCCGCACGTAGCCGTCCCCGCCGGCGGCGAGCAGTACCGCCGCGGCGATGTCCTGGACGCCGGGCAGCTGGATCTTCAGCACCGCGGCAGTCCCGTCAGGGGTGATCACCGCCAGCGGCGGCGGGTTGACTCCACCGCCGAACCACTCGGTCGGCGTCAGTGCCCAGGCACCACACACCTGCGCCAGGACGCACTCGTAGTGCGCCACCTCCGCACCGATATCTCGCTGGGAGATCACCTCCCGACGCCGCGCTTCGTCGATGGCCGCCACGATCACCTCCGAGTCCACCGTCCGAGGCTAGTGCCGTCCCGGCCTCAGATTCCGGAACGAGCGTAGGTTGACCGCATGACCGTGCAGATCCACCCGGCGACCGCCGCCCGGTTCGACGACGCGGCGACGATCCTGGCCCCGAAGCGGCCCGGCGCTCAGGGCTGCTGGTGCCTCAGCTACCGGCTGCCGCCGGCGGAGAACGACGCGCTGCGTCAACCGCACCGAGGCGAGGCACTCCGCGAACTGTGCGGACGCCGCGGGCGGGCGCCGGGCGTCCTCGCCTACGACGGCGACGAGGTGGTCGGCTGGGCCGCGATCGCACCGCGTAGCGAACTGAACGGTCTGGGCGACAAGCACTTTCCTCGCGATGAGGACGATCCGTGGGCATTGACCTGCTTTCGCGTCCGCGCCGGTCACGGACGCCGTGGCGTCGCCCGGGCACTGCTGGCCGGGGCCGTCGACTACGCCGCTTCGCGCGACGCAACCGCGGTCATCGGCTACCCGATCGATGCGGACGGTGCGAAGATCGACCGCACCCAGGCATCCGCGGGGCTACTCAAATGGTTCACCGATGCCGGTTTCGCGGTCGTCGGCGATACCGGCTACAAGGTCAACGGCCGGCCACGAGTGATCGTCCGCAAGGAACTCTGAGCCGATCCGCTCACATTCCCCGGATCCGGAAGGTCACCTCAACCACGTGGTTCACCGCGATCTTCTCGGCGTCACGAACCGCCGCCTTGACCGGCAGCAGGTACCCGCCGTCCCGCGGAAACAAGGAGGTGGTCCAGCTGGTTCGCCCGGTGGTCGCCTCGACCGGGATCACACCCCAGCCGTAGCTGACCGCCCGTGCGACCACGCCGATCTGCTCGGCCACCCAGTCCGGCAGCGCGATGAAGTAGTACGGCGCCGGTCCGCGCCACTCGATCACCGTTCCGGAGAAGTCGAACTCGACCACGCGCAGAGTCTGCCACCCGGACCGGGTAGCCCCCACCGCTGGTTGAGCTTGTCGAAACCTGAGCTGTCGAGAGACCGTGCCTACCTGGGTCTCGTCAAGCCCGACCAACGGCCGGCCGCTCACAAACGAAGCACTGCTCGTTCACGTCATCCCGGGCTCCGACCCGAGATCTCAACCCGGGATCTCAGGCGGGGAGAGATCCCGGATCAAGTCCGGGATGACCAGGGCGGGGCTTTGATCAGCGCATCCCTAACCGGTGGTGCGACCGATCGTCCAGTAGCCCATCGCGTGGCCCTCCCGCTTGCCGGCACCGGTGGCCGTCCGCAGCAGCTCCTTGATCGCCCGGGTCTGGGCGGTATCCACACAGACCCAACCGAACCAGCCGTGCACGCCGGACAGCTCCGCACTGAGCCGCATGGTGAGCTCCTCGTGCGGTACCCAACTCGCCCGCAGGCCGGGGTGTGAAGCGAGCGGAAGTTCCTCGTCGCCAGGATGCTGACTCCCTAGCCAGAGCTGGATCTGGAGGTCGTCGGGCAGGGTCGGGACAATGCTGTTCACCGCGGGCAGCGAGGCCGGGTCAGCGACCATGACGAAGCCGGGCGGCATCGGGTCGGGCCGGATGTAGTCGTCACGGGTCAGCACCGACACCTGGACGACGTCGCCGGGCTGCGCAGTGCGGGCCAGGTCCATGGCGTAGCCGGTGGAGTGCATCGCGAACTCGATGTCGAAGGTGCCGGCCGCGGCGTCCGGGTCGACCAGGGTGAAAGCTCGTTGATAGAGCCGATCAGGTCCGGGACACCAGAGCCGGATCCACATGCTCGGGTAGGGCGGATGAGCGGCCAACAACTCGGGTGCGGCGAACGACAGCCGGCGATAGTACGGACCGATGTCGCGGGCGCCGGTCACCGTGATCGTGTAGTCGCGGGACCGGAAGGCCCGCATGATGACTCCTTGGACGCCCTTGCCCAGCGTCGCGGTCTCAACCATTGCACTCCTTAGATTAGGTTTGCCTAACCTAAGTTAGCTGATTTCAGCACCGCCTTGCCGGCTGCTCACAGCAAGGACACCGTCCACCACGTCGCGGACCAGCCGTCGGGCCATCGCGTCGCGCGCCTCCCGCGGCGCTCCCCGCAGTGGGCCCTGGGTGGCCAGCGAGGCGAAGCCGTGCACGCTCGACCAGCACTGGATCGCCGCCGGCTCCACACCTTCCGCCGGCAGCGCCCCGACCGCGGCCAGGCCGACGAGCGCGTCGGTGAGCAGCTGGAACGGCGTCCTGCCGCTATCGCCCGCACCGTCGGCCAGTTCGGCATGTTCCATACCGAGCAGGCCGTAGAGACCGATCCGGAAGACCCGGGGTTGATCGAGGGCGAAGGCCAGGTACCCGTCACCGACCGCTTCGAGCATCGCGCGGGCTCGCCCTACCGGATCGGCGATCTCCACCCGGGCCTGGTGCTCCTCGATGGCCCGAGCCAGTCCGCGGATCGACCACAGCCCGATGGCGACCCGAAGTTCCTCCAGGCCGGCGAAGTGGCGGTAGGCGGCAGCAGGACTGACCCCGGCACGCCGGGTGACCGCGCGCAGCGTGACGGCATCCGGCCCCTGGTCGACAGCCAGGTGGTAGCCGGCCTCCACCAACGCGGCCCGCAGATTGCCGTGGTGGTACCGCCCTGTGGGGGTTGCCTCCGCCATTCCCACCGCCTACGGTTTCCAGAACCGGATGTTTACATCGTTTACTTTAGACCTGGGAGCGCAGCTGTGAGGGAACCGGACGAAAATGTCGGTGGCGGCAGACAGGCTGCGTCCATGACCTCGGACGCCGCGGAACGCGACCTGCTGCTGGGCCGGCTGCGCGGTCAGCGCCGGCACATTCTCGACCAGCTCGACGGCCTGAACGACGAACAGTTGCGCATGGCGACGCTGCCGTCGGGCTGGAGCATTCTCGGACTGGTGCGGCACCTGACGCTGTCCGACGAGCGGTACTGGTTCGAAGCGGTGATGGGCGGAGCACCGCTCGACTTCTGGCCCGAGGGCGACAACGCCGATTGGCGGGTCGCGGCGGACGAGTCCGCCGAGCGGGTGATCGCCGACTACCGGGCCGCTGCGGCCGCGTCCGACGCACTGATCGAGTCCCTTCCGTTGAACACCCCGCCGAAGAATCCCGAGGACTGGTGGTCCGCCGCCGGCCTTGCCTTCCCCGACCTGCGCACCGTGATCGTGCACGTGCTGATCGAGACCGCCACCCATGCCGGCCACCTGGACGCCGCCCGTGAGCTGATCGACGGCCGGCAGTACATCGTCTTGTGAATCACTCAACCGATAGGAGCACACCATGGCCATCACATTGAGCCCGTACCTGAACTTCGCCGGCAACGGCCGCGAGGCGATGACCTACTACCACGGCATCTTCGGCGGCGAACTGCAGCTGTTCGGCTACGCCGACTTCGGCATGAAGGACATGCCCGACGACGGCCTGATGCACGGCAATCTGCAGGTCGACGAGGGGTTGAGCATCTCGGCGTCCGATGCGATGCCCGGCGCCGAGCAGACCTGGGGCGGCACCCGCGTCTACTGCTCGTTCTTCGGCGACGATCTCGCAACCATGCAGGGTTGGTTCGAGGCACTGGCCGCCGACGGCAGCGTAGGCATGCCGCTAGAGAAGCAGCTGTGGGGCGACATCTACGGCCTGGTCAAGGACAAGTACGGCATCGAGTGGATGTTCAACGTGTCCGCGCCCGGAGGCTGGTCGCAGCAGGACTGAGCCTTCCTCGCTGGGCGAGACCTGGGACCCGGATTTCGACAGGCTCGATCCCCGCAGGTCGGGTTTGTCGAGACCCGTCCCAGCACACAGCCAAGCTCACTCCGCGGTGTTGACCACTCGGGCGTCTTCGTCGGCCGCCGGCCAGTCGAAGCCATCCACGTAGAGCCGCAGTCGCGACTCGGTCATCCGGACGGCGTTGGCGTGCTCTTCGTCGTTGCGCCGTTTGACCCGCTGCCAAAGCACCTCGAAAGGTGCGGTGAAGACCAGCAGTTCGCAGTCGACGCCGGTGGAGGCACACAACTCGCGCCACTCGTCGCGCACCGAGCGATCGGCCAGGGAGAGGTCGACCACGACGTCCGAGCCCGCCTCCACTGCGTGAGCCAAGTCGTCCCGCAGGCCGGCATACAGCGCGTCGAGGCGTTCCTGCGGGGGCTCGTCCTGTCGCCAGCCGTCGTCCCACACCGCCTCGTCCATGGAAAGCCGGACGGCACCGCGCCGTTCCAGCTTTCGCGCATAGGTGGTCTTGCCCGCTCCGGCGGGCCCGCACAGCAGGGTGACCATCGGCATGCCTGCCAGCATGCCAGCCGTCCGCCTGCTGACAAGGGACCGAAGCGGCTTGTCACCCGTCGGGGTGGGGAGTGACTGCCGGGCCAATGGATCATCCGTGTAGCACTGATTCAGTGCTACACGGATTCAATGGCGAACCTGACCATCACCGTGGAACCCGTTCGCCTGAGGAAGCGCTGATCAAGAGCCTTCGTCATCATCCCTGACTTGAGCCGGGATCTCTCCCGACCTGAGATCCCGGGTCGGAGCCCGGGATGACGATCGAGTCCGTGATGACGAGGAAGAGGCTTTGATCAGCACGTCCCCACCGCCGTCCTCGTCAGCAGGAAACAAGGATCCGGATCGGGCCGGGACTACCATGCCCGATCCGGATCCTTATTCGCCGCCACCGGCGGCACACCTCACAGCGCCGCTCGCATCCGTTCCGCTGCCTCGGCGAATGCGGCTCGCACGGCGTCGTCGCCGATCACCCGGTAGGGCACCGGCAGGTCGGACAACCAACTCGGCACGTACTCCGCCCGTTCGGCGCCGGCACGCAACTCGGTGGTGTGCTTGTCGATCGCACTCAACGCCGTGCGATAGGGACCGAACCACTCACTGACCGTCTCCAGCGGCGCCTCGATGTGCACCAGCACGGCGAAGGGATAGCTGTCGACCGGCATCCGGCGCAGCCGCTCCACCGGATCGGGCTGCTCCGGACGTGGCCGGAAGCCGAGCGTGGACGCGGCCACCTCGCTCATCCGGTCGAGCCGGAACAGCCGCCAGTCGTCCCTGTCCAGGTCGAAGGCCGACAGGTACCAACCCCGCTCGGCGGCCACCAACCGGTAGGGCTCGACACGACGCTGTTCCAGCACATCGGCCGATCGGGTGGGTGGGTAGCTGAAGCGCAGCCGGGTCCGGGCGCGGATGGCGGCGGCGATCCGGGTGAGCAGTTCGGCGGGCACGGTGGCCGTGGTTCGCCCGGTGTGGCTGACGAAGCTGCGGAGGTCGCGCAGCCGCTCCCGCAGCGGCCCGGGCAATGCGGCGTCCAGCTTGACCAGGGCGCCGACCGCCGACTCGGCGTCCGGCCCGGAGGTCAACGCCGCCGCCCGCTGCAATGCGACACCGACCGCGACCGCCTCGTCCTCGGTGAACAGCAGCGGCGGCACCGCCCGGCCCCGGGCCAACCGGTAGCCGCCCGCCGCACCGCGGTCCGCGTCGATCGCGTAGCCCAGTTGGCGCAGCCGGTCGACGTCGCGACGCACGGTGCGGGTGGTCACACCCAGGTCGCGGGCGAGTTCGGGCGCCGTCCAGCCGGGCCGGGCCTGCAGCAGGCCCAACACCCGCAGGGCACGTTCGGTGGTGTCGGTGGACATGAATCCAGAATCCCATGAGTAAGCGGACGAATACTGTCCTATTCAACGGAAACACTAGGGATGTCAACGAAGGAACACCTCACAAGGAGCACTCAGATGGCATTCCTCACTCCGAACGCCCACGGCGAGGCCGGCGTGGTCAGCAGCTTCGTCCGCAATCAGCTGGCGCAGGTCCGCAGCGCCGTCCACGGCCTGAGCGACGAGCAGTGGCACCGGCGCTCGACGATCAGTGAGTTCACCCTCGCCGCCCTGCTCGACCATGTCGGGCTGGTCGCCGAGCAGTACGGCGTCGGCATCGAGGCCGCGGCGGGCGGCCCGGCCGACTACGGCAAGGGCGTCACCGAGGGCGACAGCGAATCGGTCGAGGGCCACACCGGCGAGCAACTGCTGGCCGACTTCGATCGCCGGGTGGCCGGCTTCGCGTCGCTGCTGGAGAGGATCGAGTCGGGCTCGATCCCGCTGGACGGCCTGGTGCCGGTGCCCGAGGCGCCGTGGTTCCCCGAGAACCTGACCCATTGGGAAGTGCGCTGGGTGCTGCTGCATATCGCGACCGAGGTGGCCCGGCATGCCGGCCATGCCGACATCATTCGCGAGAGCATCGACGGCAAGGGTTCCTACGAGCTGAACGCGCTGGCCGACGGCGAGCCGTGGCCGGCCTGGGGCGACGGCGAGTGGTGACGGTCATTCGTCGTCGGGCAGGGTGATGTCGTCCGGGGTCTTGTCCGGACGCCATCCGCGCCACACCGGCATGCGGAGGCGTCCGGCCTGGGTCCAGACCCCGTAGCTCACCTCGCCGACCAGCACCGGCTCCACCCAGTGCGCGGTCTTGCGCTCGAGTGCCGGGACGTCGTCGACCGGGGTGGCGGGTGTCTCGATCTCGGCGAGCACCACGGCGGTGTCCTGCAGGTCCTTGTCGCTGAAGCCGGACCCGACCCGGCCGACGTAGGTCAACCCGTCGCGGCCCGGCACCGCCATCAGCAGCGCGCCGAAGGTCCGGGCGCGAGCGTTCTCGCCGGGTAGCCAGCCGATGATGACCACTTCCTGGGTGAGGATGTGCTTGATCTTCACCCAGGTGTGGGCGCGGCGTCCGGGCTGGTAGACACTGTCGGCGCGCTTGGCGACGACGCCTTCGAGGCCGAGTTCGGCGGTGATCGCCAGGGCTTCCTCGGCATCGGTACCCAGCTGGGTGCTGAGCTGGATGCGCGTGCTGCCGCCGTCGAGCAGACCCTCCAGCAGCAGCCGGCGCTCGGTGTACGGACGGCGCAGCAGCGACTGCCCGTCGAGGTGCAACAGGTCGAACGCCAGATAATGCGCCTCGCCGCGATGTTCGGCGCGGTTCTGCAACCGTTCGAAACTCGATCGGCCGGCCTCGTCGAGCAGCACCACCTCGCCGTCGACCACCGCATCGTGTCCAGCGAGCAGTCTGCCCAGTTCGGCGAGCTCCGGGAACTCGCCGGTTAGGTCGAGGCCGCGCCGGCTGGTGAAGCTGACCCGGCCACTGGACGCCGCCGCCACCGCGCGGTAGCCGTCCCATTTCACCTCGAAGACCCAGCCGTCGTCGCGGACGTCGGACGGCGCTCCGGCGATGGCGAGCATCGGCGCAATCGCCGGCAGCTCACTGGCGCCTCCGCTGGTCGAGTTTGTCGAGACCCCACCCACACCGTTGGTCGAGCTTGTCGGGGCGCCTTCGCCACCGCCGGTCGAGCTTGTCGAGACCCCACCTTCTCCCGCTTCCCCGGGCTCAACCACCGCCGCACTCTCCCCCGCCGGCGCCATCAGATGAATCAGCCAGTTCTTCTCCTCGCCGCCCATCCGGGTGTGCAGCAGCGCGAACCGTCGCGGTACCCCACCCAGGCCGCCGTCGGGGCGTCCGGTGAGGGTGGCGATGACTTCCTTGCCGTCGCGCCACTTCTCCAGTTCGAAGGTGCCGGCGTCCCAGATCCGGACGTGGCCGCCGCCGTACTCGCCGCGCGGAATGTCGCCTTCGAAGCTGCCGTACTCCAGCGGATGGTCCTCGGTCTGCACCGCCAGATGATTGACCGCCGGGTCGGTCGGCGGACCCTTCGGAACCGCCCAGGACACCAGCACCCCGTCGTGTTCCAGCCGGAAGTCGTAGTGCAGCCGGCGGGCGTGATGCTCCTGGATGACGAAGGAGTTGCCGGCATCGCGGGGCTGCGGGGGCGCCTCCGGTACCGGCTCGGGCGTCCGGTTGGCGTCGCGCATCGAGCGATAGGTGGTCAAGCGGTCGGCAGAGGTCGCCTCGGTTGAGCGTGACGACTCCTCGCTTGTCGAGCTTGTCGAAACCCGGTCGGGAGGGGTCTCGCCAAGCTCGACCGACGGGTGATTCCGGGTCCCGCTGGTTGAGCTTGGCGACACCCGCTCGGCCGCCGAGGGAGCCGAGGGAGCATCCAGCACCGCCATCGGGTCACCGAGGCTCTGGATCCGCTCCAGCACCTCCGGAAACTCCAACTGCCGAAGTCCGGCGGTCAACTCGTCCCAGGTCCGTGGGGTCGCCACCGTCGGGCGCGCTCGGCCGCGCAGCGAGTAGGGCGCGATGGTGGTCTTCGCCGAGCTGTTCTGGCTCCAGTCCAGCAGCACCTTGCCCGTGCGGAGCGCCTTCTTCATGTCGCTGACCACGAGGTTCGGATGCATCGCCTCGAGCGAGCGAGCGAGTTCCCGGGCCCAGTCGGACGCCTCGTGCGACGACATCGAGCCGTCCAGGGCGGCATACAGATGGATGCCCTTGCTCCCGCTGGTCACCGGCACCGACGGAAAGCCGACCCCGTCCAGCACTTCGTGGAGCAGATGCGCGACCTCGACGCAGTGCTCAATACCGGCACCCTCACCGGGGTCGAGGTCGATCACCAGCCGGTTGGGTGGCTGGGCTCGGTCGTCACGGACCGTCCACTGCGGCACATGGAGTTCGAGGGCAGCCAGCTGGGCCAGCCAGACCAGGGTCGCCGCGTCGTCGATCAGCGGGTAGAGATTGTCCCCCTCGCTGTGCTCGATGACGAAGGTGTGCACCCAGTCGGGTGTCGATCTGGCGTCCATGTTCTTGTGGAAGAACGGCTTCTGCGGGTGCTGCGGCGTGCCGACGCCGTTGGGCCACCGCTTCCGGGTCGCCGGACGTCGCCGCGCATGCGGCAGGAACACCGGCGCGACCGCCTGGTAGTAGGCGATCACCTCACCCTTGGTGGTCCCGGTTTCCGGGTACAGCACCTTGTCGAGGTTGGTCACCTTGATCAGGCGCCCCTCCACCTCGACCTGCTGCACCGGCTGAGCCATCCGGCCAGTCTTCCAGCATCCAGCCTGGCAGCCGCTACCCCCACCCGGCTGCTTCCGCACCGCGGCCGCCACCGCTCGCCGAACTATTCAGGGCTCGCTGAACTCGGCGAGCGGCAAGTAGTTCGGGGAGCGGTGGGGTGCGTGGCAGGGTGAGCGTGTGGGCGCACTGCGAGTCGTCCGGACGTTGGAGCCCCGTGGACCGGCCGGTGCCCCTGATGCTGACCGGCGACGAGGTGGCCGGACTGGGCGGCGGGAACTGGGCCGCGCTGCTGCCCGAAGGCAAGCGCCGTTCCTGAGTACATGTAAGACTCGCCGCATGCCGCACGCCGAGGGTCCCACCGCAACGGGGTCCGGGTGGGCGCTCCTGCCGGCCACCGTGCTGGGCCTTGCCGCGGTGCTGCTGCTCGTCCTTCGCGATCCCCTGCTCGGCACCGCCGCGCTGGTGCTCGGCCTCCTCGGAGCCTGGTGGAGTGATGCCACCAACCGTTCGGACGGCCTGCTGCCCGACCTGACCGCGGTGGCGTCCGGCATCGCCATCCTCAGCCTGTCCGACCTGGCCGCCGACCTGTCCGATGCCGGAATGGTCCGGTTCACGCTGGTGCTGTCCGGAGCGCTGCTGGTGCCCTACGTGCTGGTTCGCTGGGTCTTCCGCCGCGACCCGATCGTCTTCCCGTGGGGCGGCTGGCGCTGGAACCGGGCCCAGTGGAGCTACCTGATCGTGGTGATCGTGGCGGGCTACCTGATCCTGCCCTGGTACTTCCTGAGCACCGGCGTCTACCGCAACTGGCCGGCCGTGCACGCGCCCGCCGAGGTCGCCCGGTTGTTCGTGGGGGTGAACGCGGTCGGCATCTGGGACGAGCTGTTCTTCATCTGCACGGTCTTCGCCCTCTACCGACGACATTTCCCGTTGTGGCAGGCCAACCTGCTGCAGGCGATGGTCTTCGTGTCGTTCCTGTGGGAGCTGGGCTATCAGGCCTGGGGGCCGTTGCTGACCATTCCGTTCGCCCTGGTCCAGGGGGCGATCTTTCAGCTCACCAAGAACCTTGCCTATGTGATCACCGTGCATCTGTTGTTCGATCTGGTGGTGTTCCTGGTGCTCATTCACGGGCACAATCCGTCCTGGCCGACCATCTTCCTGATCTGAGAGGCACCTCGTGAGTTCCACCGCAGCAATGCCGACCCGTCACGACGCCGGCAGCGTCCACGGCAGCACCGTCGAACGCGTCCGGCTCGAATCCGGTGACATCGCCGTTGACCTGTTGACCGTCGGCGCCGCCGTCCACCGGGTGATCGTCGACGGCCGGGACGTCGTCCTGGCCCACCCGGACGCCGTCGGCTACGCCGATTCGATGTTCGGCCTCGGGCTGACCATCGGGCGCTTCGCCAACCGGATCGGCGGCGGTCGATTCACCCTGGACGGCACCGAGTACCGGCTCGCCACCAACGAGAACGGCAACACGCTGCACGGCGGCCCGGACGGCTTCGCCCGCCGGCTGTGGGGCGTCAGCGACGTGGCCCCGGGCAGTGTTGAGTTCGCCCTGACCAGCCCGGACGGCGACCAGGGCTTTCCCGGCGAGGTGTCGGTCCGCGTCCGCTACACGCTGAGCGACGACGAGTTGCGCATGGAGTATGCGGTCACCAGCACTGCCCCGACACCGATCAACCTGACCAATCACGCCTACCTGAACCCGGCCGGCGAAGCCTCCGGTTCGGCCGACGACCTGCTGGTGACCGTGCACTCCCAGCAGCTCCTGGAAGTCGACGACACCCTGGTGCCGACCGGACGGCTACTCACCGCCGATCTGCGCGAGCCGCGACGAATCGCCGACGTGGCACCGTTGGACACCTGTTTCGTGGTGGACGGCGAGCCCGGCACGCTGCGCCCGCATGCGACGCTGGCGGCGTCCGACCTGGCCATCGACGTGTTCAGCGACCAGCCCGGCGTCCAGGTGTTCACCGCCGACGGCATGGCCGGCGTTCCCGGGCTGACTGGTGAGTACGGCCCGCGGGCCGGGGTCGCGCTCGAGACCCAGAACTTCCCGGACGCGCCGAACCACCCGGAGTTCCCCGATTCGATCCTGCGCCCCGGGCGGGTGCACACCACCACCACGGTCTGGCGCTTCCGCGTGACGAGGGGCTGAGCGCGGAATCCGCAGCTCAGCCCCTCGTGCCTGGGGAGGGTCTTCTACCCCATGGCGCTGACCGCAGCGCCGACGATGCCCGACTGGTTCAACAGTTGCGCCGGGACGATCGGCGCCTGCAGCTCCAGCCTCGGCAGGAACTTGTCCGCCTTCTTACTGATCCCGCCGCCGACGATGATCAGGTCGGGTGACAGCAGGGCCTCGACGTGGCTGAAGTACCGCTGCAGCCGCGTCGACCATTCGCCGTACGACAACCCCTCATTGGTCTTCACCGAGGACGCCGCCCGCTTCTCCGCGTCATAGCCGTCGATCTCGAGGTGGCCGAACTCGGTGTTGGGCACCAGCCGTCCGTCGACGAACAACGCAGTGCCGATACCGGTGCCGAGCGTGGCGATCAGCACCACACCGGCGACACCGCGCCCCGCGCCGAACCTCATCTCCGCGATCCCAGCGGCGTCGGCGTCGTTCAGCACCGTGACCGGATGCCCCAGCCGTCCGCTGAGTTCGGCAGCCAGATCGGTGCCGATCCAGCTGTGGTCGACGTTGGCCGCAGAGCCGACCACGCCGTGCCGGACGATGCCCGGGAAAGTGCAGCCCAGCGGACCGTCCCACCCGGCCTGCTCGACCACCGCGACGACGGTGTCGAGCACGGCCGGCACGGTCGCCGGCTGCGGGGTCGGAATCCGCACCCGCTCACCAGCCAGCACACCCTGTGCCAGGTCGACCGGTGCACCTTTGATGCCGGTGCCGCCGATGTCGATGCCGAATCCGGTACCCACTTCTCCTCCTATCCCGTCCGACGGCATCAGTGGCCACCGGGGACGAAGCCGCCGTCGTCCATGTCTTCGAGCGCGACGCCCTTGGTCTCTTTGACGAACCTGAGCACGAACAGCAGCGACAACAGCGCGAAGGCCGCATACAAGCCGTAGGCCAGGCCGAGCGAGACGTCCTTCAAGGTCGGGAAGGTCACGGTCACGATCCAGTTCGCCACCCACTGCGCAAATCCGGCCACCGACAACGCCGCACCGCGGTACATGTTCGGGAACATCTCACCGAGCATGATCCACATCACCGGACCCCACGACATGCCGAACGCGATCACGAACACGTTCGCGGCCGCCAACGCCACCGGACCCATCGCACCCAGCTGCGGCACGCCGTTGACCACCGGCGCGGTACCGAAGATGAAGGCCATGGCGCCGAGCGCCACCGTCATTCCGATCGAACCGATGATCAACAGCGGACGCCGACCGGCCCGGTCGACCGCGGCGATCGCGATCAGCGTGGTGACGATGTTGGTCACCGAGGTGAGCACGGTGATCACGAACGAGCTCGACTCGGTGAACCCGACCGCCTCCCACAAGACGTTGGAGTAGTAGAAGATCACGTTGATGCCGACGAACTGCTGGAAGACGGCCAAGCCGATACCGACCCAGACGATCGGATACCAACCACCCTTGGGTGATTTCAGGTCGGCCATCGACGGCTTGTGCGAGCTGCTCAGCGAAGCCTGGATCTTCTGCACGGTCTCGCCGGCGCCCACACCCAGCACCTTGGCCAAGATCTTCTGCGCCGCCTCGGGGTTGCCCTGGGCCACCAGGAACCGTGGCGATTCAGGGATGGTCAGCGACAAACCGCCGTAGGCGATGGCCGGGATGAACATCATGATGAACATCCACCGCCAGGCCTCGAGGCCCATCCACAACATGCCCGAGGAGCCGCCCGCGGCTTCGGCCAGCAGGTAGTCGACCAGCAGCGACACGAAGATGCCCGACACGATCGCCAACTGCTGCAGCGAACCCAGCCGGCCACGAATGTGCGGCGGTGAGATCTCCGCGATGTAGGCCGGGGCGATCACCGAAGCGATACCCACCGCGACGCCACCGACGATCCGGAAGATCACGAACAGCGTCAGGCTGTTCGACAGGCCACAGCCGATCGCCGAGATGAAGAACAGCACGGCCGCGATCTGCATCACCCTCAGCCGGCCGATTCGATCAGCGATCCGACCGCCGGTGAATGCACCTGCCGCAGCACCGATCAGGGCCGCTGCCACCGCGAACCCGAGCGGCCCGGGCGCCACCTCGAAGTGCTTCTCGATGGCGCTGACGGCACCGTTGATCACCGCCGAGTCATAACCGAAGAGTAGGCCGCCCAATGCAGCCACCGAAGCGATCCGGACTACCCCGGAACCCTTCGGTGTCGTCGCAGAGCTTGCTTGTTCCGTCATTGCGCCACTCTCCTCGAGGGCACATCAAGCTGAAACATCTCGACACCTCCATGTGTTCGGAACTTGAACGTCGCACGGCCACGCAGGGGCCAAGCGCGACGCTTGATGAGAGGAAGTTTCCACCAGCCCCACAAGATGGTCAAGAGTTGAACTAAAAGTTACGCGTCAACAAACTCGGCGTTCATGCGTTGCATTCGATCCTCCGTCAGCGCCACCTTCGCCGCGCCCAGGACCTCGGAACGTTTGCCCAGCTCGGAGAGGACGATCTCCACCCGCTCCGCGGCACTCGGGATGGCGTACTGGCTGACCATCTGCCTGATCGGCTCCAGCAGCACCTCACCCGCGCTGCTCAACTCGCCCCCGATGATCACCCGTTGCGGATTGATCAGGTTCACCAGATTGGTCACCGCGACGCCGATGTGCCGTCCGGTCTGCGCCAGCACCCGCCGGCACAGCGGGTCACCCGCCGCGACCCGCTTGAGCACCTCGTCGAAGCTGTCCAACCGTCCCAGTTGCGGCTCCAGCAGGGTCAGCACGGCCGGGGTGGACACCACCGTCTCCAGGCAGCCCCGGTTGCCGCAGCGACACAGCGCCCCGGTCTCGGCGCGCTGCAACGTGTGCCCCAACTCACCGGCGATGCCACTGACCCCGGCGTACAAGGTGTCATTCAGGATGAGTCCGGCGCCCAGCCCTTCCGACACCCAGATGTAGGCGAAGTGACTCACGCCGCGTCCCGCGCCCAGGCGCGCCTCACCGACGGCACCGACATTGGTGTCGTTGTGCACGCTGACCGGAAACCCCAAGACGTCCTGCGCCAGGATGGCGGGCTCGATCCCGCCCCAGCGCGGCAGGATCTCCGTCGAACCCAGCCGTCCCGAACTGATGTCCACCGGGGCCGGCAGGGCGAGCGCCCCGCGGTGCACCTCGGCGCGTGACCTGCCGGCCGCCGTGAGCATCCGATCGAGCAGGGCACTCAGTTCGACCATCGATTCCGTGGCGGGCAGTTCGTCGGAGATCCGCATCCGGACGTCAGCGAGGATCTCGCCGTCCAAGCCGGCGACCGCGGCCGCCAGGTGCCGGCGTCCGTGATCGAGTCCGACCACCAGTCCCGGCGGCGTGGACAGCCGGATCAGCTGGCTGCTCCGGCCAGCCCCCCGGCGCTCGAAGACGACATCACCGGCGTCGGCGAGTTCGCGTACCAGCGCGGACACGGTGGACGCGGCCAGCCCAGTCGCTCGGGCCAGGTCGGCCTGGGAAAGCACCTCGCCGTCCGCGAGCGCGGCGAGCACCCGCCTCCGGTTCGCCTGCCGCAACGAGCGGGGCGAGCCAGGTCCGGAACGTGGCGTCTCCTGCACGCGAGGGATGTTACGCCACCGGCGAGGTTCGCGAGGCGTCATCAAGCGGCCAGGAACATCGCCAGCACTGCCGTGTCGGCGTCTTCCCTCGGGTCGAAGCCGGCCCGGCTGACCATTCGGGCGATGTTGCCGCGCCGGTCGGCCTCCACCCAGGCGGCGCGATGCTCCAGGCCCAGATGCGGAATGCCCGGCAACAGCACACAGCCGGCGGCCACCTCGTCCTGCTCGGGTAGCGATGGCCGGATCTCGTGCGGCGGATGGAGCACGAGCAGACCCGGCGGCTGATGCTCGGCGAACTGACCGGGCGCCACGGCACGCTCACCCAGCACCGGACCCTCGGCGAGAACCAGCCCGACCGCACCGGGCACCGGCGCCTCCGGCAGTTCCTCGCGGACCCGGAAGACGGTGCTGGTCTCCAGCAGTCCCGGCACCCCGGCCATCTGGACGGCGAGCAACAGGAAGCGGGCCCATTCCACCGTGTTCGCCGGCCACCGCCCGGAGACCAGGAATCCGCTGAGCAGGCCATGCGCCTGCATGGGTGACACCTCGACCGAGACGTTGTCGTTCTCCAGCATGTCAACCTCCTGTTCGCGCACCGTTTCCCCTCAGGGGTTCCGCAGGTAGGGCCGCCGATGTCGGCTGGCCGCCGCCCCAGCACACACCTGAGCACCTTCTCCTCGGTCGTCGTGGCTCCGCCACGACTCCCTCGTCGGCGGCACTCATGCACGCACTGGAACGACGCCCAACTCGACAGCCCCTACCTGCGGAACCCCTAATGGCGCCATGGTGGAACACAGTCGCGCTGGCAGACAAGACCCCTTGAGTGCCAACTCGGCCGGCGTCCACCTGACCCACCAAGCAACCTGCTACTGAGGTCAGGAGTGACCGTCGGTGCCGGTTGATACCGGGTGTGAGCCGAGACGCTCCGGCATCCACCGTAGAATTTCTTGTCGTTTGGCGGTCGAGCTGCTGGAACGCCGTTGAATCTGCGCTTCATGGACAGATGCTGGCGGTTTCGCCGTCCATCATGTGAGAATCGCCTATGACCACCGTCACCCAAGTTCCTGTGTCGGAACTCACCCGGCACCCGGCGTGGCTGCGGATCAAGACCGCCGCCACCGACCTCCAGCCTCTGCAGGCGGCCAACGGATCCATTGAGGACGCCGCCCACCACGAGCGAGCGCGCGCCCTTGTCAGCGAGCTGATCGAGGGCATTGCCGCACTCGCTCCTCAGTTCTCCCACGACGCCGCGTACCTGGAGGCCGTCCAGGACGACTTCCGGCGCTGGGCCGACAGCGGCTTCGGCGAGCCCGACTTCTATGACTCACTGATCCAGTTCCAGCCGCAGCAGCATCGCGTCGACGGGCTCGCCCACCTGGTGGTGTTCCCGATGTACACCCAGAACGGCTCCCGCAACCGTTTGGTCGAGGCCGTCCTGGTCCAGGTGATCTGGCCCGACTTCGTCGCCGAACTGGAGACCGGCGACTACGGCAACAAGCTGTTCGTACCGATCCGCTTCCTCGATTTCACCGCCGGCTACGACACCAACTCGGCGGTGTTGTTCCCCGAGACCGTGGCGATGCGGCAGATTCCGACCTTCACCTGGGGTGCGATCTTCGCCGACCGCGAGGCTGCCCGGTTCCGCCGGGTGGTGCGCGCCGCGGTGGAAGTCACCAAGCTCGACCTGCCTGCCGAAGCCGCCGAACTGCTCGATGATCAGCACCTCACCGAAGAAACCTTCGTGATGTGGGATCTGATCCACGACCGCACCCACATGCGGGGCGACCTGCCGTTCGACCCGTTCATGATCAAGCAGCGGATGCCGTTCTTCCTCTACTCGCTGGAGGAGCTGCGCTGCGACCTGACCGCCTTCCGCGAGTCGGTCGCCATCGACCGCCGGATCG
>NZ_JAPUED010000175.1 GCF_027492755.1 Micropruina sp.
TCGCCGGGCGGGTTGTCGTCGATCCAGCCGTGGGTGGGCAGCAGCACCGGGCTGCGCAGCAGCTTCGCGCGGGTGACGGCGACCAGGTCGTCCTCGGAGCGTCCGGACGGCAGCAGCACCAGGTTGGCGTCCGGCCTGGTCCAGCCGAGTCGTTCGACGCCCAGCCGGGCCCGCAGCATCTGCTGCAACGCCATCATCTTCGCGTCGAGGGCCTGCAGGTAGACCGGCATCACGTTCTTGAAGCCGCTCGAGGTGAACTGGGCGATCCTGGCCGGGCTGGTGCTGGTGCCGCGCCAGTAGCTCATCAGGTTGGACGCGGCGTTGTGCACGTCACCGGAGAGCAGCACCACCCGGCCGTAGTCGGCCAGCCTGGACATCAGGTACTCGAAGGTGTTCTCGTCGAGCGCCCAGGTCTCCAGGGCGTCCGGATTGGTGCCGGGCATCAGCCGGGTGCCGGAGATCTTCGTCTCGGCCACCTCGTCGTAGTGGAAGGCGTCGAAGATCTTGTAGATCGCCCGCCCGACCACCTCGTCGAGCACCGGCGGACCGATCACCTGCAGCGGCGCGATCACCACCAGCACCTCGACGCCGGCCGGCAGCGGCGGCTTGGGAATCTGGTCGTCCAACGCCTCCTTCGACACGTTGCCGGGCGGACCGACCTCGCTGACGTAGCTGCGCCGGGTGCGGTTGTCGAGCGCCACCACGCGATGTTTCGGGCCGTCGATGATGAAATGCCAACTGATCGGCGGTTTGACCGACAGGAACTGCCCGTTGGGCAGCGGTTGGTTGTCCAGGTCGTGGCCGAACATCTTCGCCAGCGCGGTGAAGGTGGCGGCGTCCGGGCCCTTGGTGGCGCCCTCGGGGAAGAGTTTCGGCACGGCCACCAGCAGATCGCCGGGCAGTTGACCGCCCAACTCCGGACGGCTGAGAGAGGTGACGTCGTAGCGCCGCGGGTCGTTGCCCCAGTCCTGGAACAGGGCATAGGCGGTCATCGCGTTGGTCAGGATGGTCTGGCCGAGGGCGGAGCCCAGCACCCGGTGCCGCCACATCGGGGTGAGGAAGTAGTCGTCGGTGACGTCGTGGTCGTCGAGGATCATGTAGGTCGGCACGTTCGCGAGCAGCCGTTGGGCGCGCCACAGGCCGGCCAGGAATTGCCGGTGCACCCGTTGGTTACGACGGCTGACCTTCGGCGCCTTGGCTTCCTTCTTCGCCTTGTCCTTGGCGCGTTTGTCATCCTCCTCGGCGCGTTCGGCGGCGCTGAGCTCGTTGCGGCGCTTCGTCTCCTTGGCGATCTCCTCGGTTCGGACCGTTGCGTCGGTGAAGGTGTACTGCGGCACCCGGGCGGGAAAGCCCGGGGCGGGCAGGTCGACGGACTGTTGGTCGGTGAGCACGTCGAGCCAGTTGACGGTGCCGGACGCCGCGGCGTCCGGGGTCTGCTTCAGCTTCGCGCCCGGGATCTCGGTGCCCCAGCAGGCCGGCGACCAGTAGAGCAGGTAGGTGGCGGCGAACTCGCCCAGCGAGATCAGGTGGTTCTTGCCGTCCTCGCTGGTCAGCTGGGCGCTGCAGTTGGTCAGGTAGAGCCGGTTGCCCACCCCGAACCAGGGTGGGCCGGCGGGCAGCGGGTTGGCCGTGGTGGTGGCGGTGGCCTCGTCGTCGTAGGCGGCGTCCGGATTCTCGGGGTCGACGGTGCGCTTCAGCAGCCGCACCTTGTCAACGGCGACCCGCTCGATCGGTGTCGTGGACGGTTCGCCGGCGAGCGGACCGGACGCCGGCGCCGTCCCGATCAGTTCGACGCCCAGCTCGACCACCCGTCGCATCAGTACGTCCTCGACGTCGTCGGCGTAGATCTGGTCGCCACCCAGAAACAGCTGATGCAGCCGGGCCCGCGGATCGCCGACGCGTTCGGCCAGGTACTCGTCCATCCAGGTGAACGCGTCGCCGTCGTCGTAGCCCGCCCGCCGGCACGAGCCGTAGGCGAGCTGCAGGTCGTCCAGCTGGCTGGGTGGCAGGGCGAAGCTGGGCAGCATCCGGTCGGCGTAGCCGAGCGGACCCGCGGTGGTGCCGCTGACCTGATGGGTCTCCAGCAGCTTCAACGACTGCAACGTGTTGGTGCCGCCGTCGGCCTCGATCCAGAGGTTGTACGAGTACAACCGATCCGGCTGAAAGGTCTTCCCCGAGGCGGGAGGGATGCGGGCGGACACCAGGCTCAGGTAGAGCTGCTCACCGAGCCGGATCGCCTCCGCACCCGGGAACGGGGGCGGCGCGTTCGGATCGGGCGGGTCGGCGCTGGACACGAACGGCGGGTTGGTCGTGTCGTAGGCGACCCGCCCCTCGAACACCTCCAGCGTCACCTCGGCCGGACTGCTCAACGCCGTCCAGACGCTGACCAGCCCCGGGTCGACCCTGCGCAGGATCGGCCCCGCCAGAAGCAACGGAAGTTCCATAACGGACGCCTGGTTTCCCCGCGGGTGGGCGGAATCGCTTCGGACACTACGCCTCACAGCCCCCGCCGTCGGTGCGTACAAGTGCGTACCCCCACCCCGGTACGCAGGGACGGTCTCCCGGTCACCGGGGACCGTCCTCGCGGTCCGGCGAAACCCGTCTGCGGCCGGCGCGATAGGCTGTCGGACTGAACAGGAGGAACCCATGGCCGAGCGCATTCAGCGTCAGCGCGGTACTGCGCGCGCGGACGAGGCGCAGGTCGAGGTGACCCCGGCGACCACCAAGCCGGCGGTTGACTACGACGCTCTGCTCGACGAGATCGATTCGGTGCTCGAGAGCGATGCCGAGGAGTATGTGCGCTCCTTCGTGCAGAAGGGCGGCCAGTGAACGAACCAACCCTGACCCCAGCGGTGGTGATCGGAACCGGGCTGGTCGGGGCGTCGGTCGGTGCCGCCCTGGTCAAGGCCGGTGTCGAGGTGCACCTGATCGACCGGTTGTCCTCGCACGCCAAGGTGGCCGCCTCGCGCGGCGCCGGCACCACCGACCCCATCGACCCGGCCACGGTCCGGCTGGTCGTCGTCGGCGTCCCGCCGGCACGGCTCGCCGACACCATCGAGAACGCCTTGCGCACCTACCCGAAGGCGACCGTCACCGACGTCGGTTCGGTGAAGGGCACCGTCCTGGCTGAGCTGCGCGGACGCGGCCTCAACCTGGCCCGCTACGTCGGTTCGCACCCGATGGCCGGTTCGCAACGCGTGGGTCCGCTGACCTCGCGCGCCGATCTGTTCGTCGACCGCACCTGGGTGATCACCCCGCACGACACGTCCCGGGCGAAAGCCGTGCTCACCGTCCATGCGCTGGCCCGCAACTGCGGTGCCCGGATCGTCAGCATGGGTGCCACCCACCACGACGAGGCCGTCGCCCAGGTGTCGCACCTGCCGCAGTTGATGAGCAGCCTGACCGCCACCCGCCTCAATGAGGTCCCCGAGGAGCACCTGCGACTCGCCGGCCAGGGGGTACGCGACGTGACCAGGATCGCGGCGTCCGATCCTCGGCTGTGGACCCAGATCATCAGCGCCAACGCGGACGCGGTACGCACCGAACTCGAGGCCGTCCGGGACACCCTGGACGAGCTGCTCGAAGGCTGGGGCGACGAAGAGGCGCTGCGTCGATTCCTCGCCGACGGACGCCGCGGCGTCCGGGAACTGCCGGGTAAGCACGGCACCGGCGAATCCGCCTATGCCGAAGTGATCGTGGCCATTCCCGACACCCCCGGTGCGCTGGCCCGGCTGTTCGCCGACGTCGAGGCTGCCGGCGTCAACGTCGAAGACATCCGGATCGACCACGACCCCGAGCGCGAGGTGGGTTATCTCGCCGTCGGCGTGACCAAGGCCGCGCGGGCCGGGCTCGAAGAGGCCATGACCGAAGCCGGCTGGACGCTGCGCTATTCCGAGTCGCTGTGAGGAGAATCATGACGAAACCCCTAGTGATCGCCATCGACGGGGCCAGCGGCTCGGGTAAGTCGAGCACCGCCCGCGGGGTGGCGACCCGGCTCGGGTTGGCCTACCTGGACACCGGCGCCATGTACCGGGCGGTGACCGTCGCCTACCTGGACGCCGGCGTCGACGGTGCCGACACCGCTGCCGTCACCGACGCCGTGGTGCGCGCCGACATCCAGATCTCCACCGATCCCGCTGGTCAGTGGGTGCGGGTGAACGGCCGCGACGTCACCGAGGAGATCCGCTCCCAGCGCATCTCCAGCAACGTCTCCACGGTCGCGGTGATCCCGGCCTGCCGGGAGAACCTGGTCGCTCGGCAGCGGGCGATCATCGAGGGCGCGCCGAACGGCATCGTCGCCGAGGGCCGCGACATCACCACCGTCGTCGCCCCGGACGCCGACGTCCGGCTGCTGCTCAGCGCCGATCCGGAGATCCGGATGGCGCGCCGCAAACTCGACCATGGCGGGCAGATCGACGACGCCGCGCTGCGCGACCAGATCCTGCGCCGGGATGCCGACGACTCCACCCTGGTGAACTTCAGCACCGCCGCGGACGGCGTGGTCAGCCTGGACGGCAGCCTGCTCTCGCTGGACCAGGTGATCGACGCCGTGGTGGAGTTGGCCGAACGGGCAACTCCGACAGTTTCGACAGGCCCAACCGGCGAAGACAAGGAAACACCGTGACTGAAAGCGCCGAAGAGCTCATCAAGCCGGTGGTGGCCGTCGTCGGACGGCCCAACGTCGGCAAGTCGATGCTGGTCAACCGGATCATCGGACGCCGTGAGGCGGTCGTCCAGGACATCCCCGGGGTGACCCGCGACCGGGTGTCGTACGACGCGTCCTGGAACGGCCGCGAGTTCGTCATCGTCGACACCGGAGGCTGGGCCCCGGACGCCAAGGGGCTGGCGGCGCAGATCGCCGAACAGGCCGAGTTGGCCATCGCGGCCGCCGACACCGTGCTGTTCGTGGTGGACGCCTCGGTCGGCATCCAGGACGTCGACGAGGCCGTCGTCGGGGTGCTGCGGCGCAGCCGCAAGCCGGTCGTGCTGGCCGCCAACAAGGTGGACGACGCCCGCAACGAGGCCGAGGCCGCGATGATGTGGAACCTCGGACTGGGGGAGCCGCACCCGGTCTCGGCGCTGCACGGACGCGGCTCCGGCGACCTGCTCGACGCCCTGATGGACGCGCTTCCGGACGCCCCGCAGGAGACCGACGAGGTGATCGGCGGTCCCCGTCGGGTCGCGATCGTGGGCCGTCCGAACGTGGGCAAGTCGTCGCTGCTGAACAAGCTCGCCCACCAGCAACGCTCGGTGGTCGACAACGTGGCCGGCACCACCGTCGACCCGGTCGACGAACTGGTTGAGGTGGGCGGCATCGTCTACCGATTCATCGACACAGCCGGCATCCGGCGTCGGGTGAAGGAGGCGTCCGGACACGAGTACTACGCCTCGCTGCGCACGGCGTCCGCGATCGAACGGGCCGAGGTCTGCGTGGTGGTGATCGACGCGTCCGAGCCGATCGCCGACCAGGATCTGCGGGTGATCACCATGGCCGAAGAGGCCGGCAAGGCACTGGTGATCGCCTACAACAAGTGGGACCTGACCGACGAGGAACGCCGGCACTACCTCAACCGCGAGATCGAGCAGGACATTCAGGCGTTCTCCTGGGCGCCCTCGGTGAACATCTCGGCACTCACCGGACGCGGCGTCGACCGGCTCTCGAAAGCCATCGAGACCGCGTTGGAGGGCTGGGAGACCCGCATCTCGACCGGCAAGCTCAACGCCTTCCTGGGTCGGATCACCGCCGCACACCCGCACCCGGTGCGGGGCGGCAAACAGTCCCGCATCCTGTTCGGCACGCAGGCACACACCTGTCCGCCGACCTTCGCCCTGTTCACCTCGGGCCAACTCGATCCGGGCTACGTCCGCTTCCTGCGGCGCCGGCTGCGCGAGGAGTTCGGCTTCGCCGGCACCCCGGTGCACATCGAGGTACGTGCCCGCGAGAAGCGCAAGAAGTAGTCGATCGCCGGTCAAGTCACCGTTGGTTGAGCTTGTCGAAACCCTCCCCGATCGACCCCGTTGGTTGAGCTTGTCGAAACCCTCAACAAGCTCAACCAGGGTCGACTGTCAGTTCTGCCCGGGCCACTGGTTCTGCGATGAGCCGGGCTGTCCGGGCTGCGGCGGGTACTGCTGACCGGGGTACTGCTGCGGTGGCTGTGGTGCGCCGGGGTATTGCGGGCCCTGACCCGGCGGAGGTGTTCCAGGGGCGGGCTGCTGCGGGTAGCCGTAGGGCTGTCCGGTCTGCGGACCGGCCGGCGGGTACCCGGGCTGGCCATAACCGAACTGGCCGTAGCCGGACGGCTGCTCATTGCGTCGCACCTGATCGATGAACATGTAGGTGTAGTAGCTCTGAATGAACGGAGTGGTGAACAGCTGCACGACGATCTGCAGCACGATGGTGATCGTGAACAACGGAATCAGCGCCAGCAGATAGGCCATCGACTCGGCGGCCGTGGGGTTGCGGGGCATCGCGACACCGAATGCGCCGCCAACCACCTGACTGAGCGCGTTCAACACCCACACCACAGCGGTGACGGCGAGTTGCGGCAGAATTGCGTAGCCGAAGGTGCGCCAGAAGCTGCCCTTGGTGAGGGTCCAGGAACGCTTCAGAGCCTCCATGCCGCCCAGCCCCTCGATGGCGACAGACGGCACCAGGTAGAGCAGTTTGGTCCACAGGATGATCGAGACAGGCACCGCCACCACGGTCAACAGGGTGACCAGGCCCAACACACCGAGCACGGCCCCGGTGGGATCACCTCCGTTGGCGACGCTGTTGAACATCGCCCACATCATGGCGCCGATCAGCAGGTAGAGGGCGATGATGATGCCGAAGAAGAGCGCGATGACCGGCAGCATGCGCGGCAGGTAGCCGCGGGTACGGGCCATCAGGCCATTGAAGTCGGGACGCTCGCCCTGGGCGATCTCGTAGGCGGCCTGCGACATCATGCCGTACATCTTGAGCTGGGCGAGTGCGACAACGAGGCTGCCGACGGCGAAGATCGCCACGACGATGATCAGCGAGGTGATCATGGCGCTCTCGTTGCCGGTGATTGCCGCGCTGCCACCGACCACGGCGGCCGCGATGAACATGGCGAGGGCCAGCAGCGATGGTGCGAGGGACAACAGGATGAACAAGCCGAAGCGCCGCTTCAGCGCCTCGAACGAGCCTGCGAACAGGCCGGAGATATCCATCGGACTGGGGCGAAGCATGGGAGTGGGGTTGATCACCTGCAGCAGTCTACGACCCGGCACTGACAAGCCGTCGGACGCCGCGCGTAGGTCACTTTGAGAGCGACCAGTCCAACCGTGTAGTGTGAGCCGTCGGGGCTCGCGGGCCCCTTCAACAAGAGAAGAGCGGGCTGTGGCGCAGCTTGGTAGCGCACTTGACTGGGGGTCAAGGGGTCGCAGGTTCAAATCCT
>NZ_JAPUED010000176.1 GCF_027492755.1 Micropruina sp.
CGTAGTTGTTGCACTGCAGCACCACGCCGACGATGTTCTTGCCGATGTCGTGCACATCGCCCTTCACCGTCGCCATCACGATCCGGCCCTTGGTGTAGGCGGCGTCACCGGGCTTCTTCTCGGCCTCGATGAACGGGATCAGGTGCGCGACCGCCTTCTTCATCACCCGGGCCGACTTCACCACCTGCGGCAGGAACATCCGGCCGGCGCCGAACAGGTCGCCGACGACGCCCATGCCGTCCATCAGCGGGCCCTCGATGACATCCAACGGACGGCCGCCCGACGCCGCCAGTTCGACCCGCATCTCCTCGGTGTCGGCCACGATGTGCTCGTCGATGCCCTTCACCAGGGCGTGCGTGATGCGCTCCCGGGCCGGCAGTGACCGCCATTCCTGGACGGTCTCCTCGACCTCAGCGCTGGCCACGTTGAACTCGGCGGCGATCTCCAGCAGCCGCTCGGTGGCGTCCGGACGCCGGTTCAGCACCACGTCCTCGATGCGCTCGCGCAGCCGCGGATCGATCTGGTCGTAGACCACCAGGGCACCGGCGTTGACGATGCCCATGTCCATACCGGCCGCGATCGCGTAGTAGAGGAACACGGCGTGGATCGCTTCGCGCACCGGGTTGTTCCCGCGGAAGGAGAACGACACGTTCGACACGCCGCCCGAGATCAGCGCGCCGGGCAGGTTCTGCTTGATCCACCGGGTCGCCTCGATGAAGTCGACGCCGTAGTTGGCGTGCTCCTCGATGCCGGTGCCGATCGCGAAGATGTTGGGGTCGAAGATGATGTCGTGGGCCGGGAAGCCGACCTCGTCGACCAGAATCCGGTACGCCTCGGCGCAGACCTCTTTGCGGCGCTCCAGCGTGTCGGCCTGGCCGTCGCTGTCGAAGGCCATCACCACGATCGCGGCACCGTACTTGCGGCACAGCCTGGCGTGCGCGATGAACGGCTCGACGCCCTCTTTCATCGAGATCGAGTTGACGATCGGCTTGCCCTGCAGGCAGCGCAGCCCGGCCTCGATCACCTCCCACTTCGACGAGTCGACCATCACCGGAACCCGGCAGATGTCCGGCTCGGAGCTGATCAGCTTGCAGAACCGATCCATGGCGGCGACGCCGTCGATCATGCCCTCGTCCATGTTGATGTCGATGACCTGGGCGCCGTTCTCGACCTGCTGCCGGGCCACGTCGAGCGCGGTGGTGTAGTCGCCCTCGCGGATCAGCCGGCGGAACCGGGCCGAGCCGGTGATGTTGGTGCGCTCGCCGACGTTGACGAACAGCGAGTCCGGGGTGACGATGAGCGGCTCCAGACCTGCCAGCCGCAGGGCGGGGACGGGGGTCGCGGGCGTCCGCGGTGTGGCCTCCCGGGTGGCCCGGACGATCGCCTCGACGTGTTCCGGGGTGGTGCCGCAGCAGCCGCCCAGGATGTTCACCAGGCCCTCTTTGGCGAAGCCGGCGACGATCGCTGCCATCTCTTGCGGTGTCTGGTCGTATTCGCCGAACGCGTTCGGCAGGCCGGCGTTGGGGTAGCACGACACGTAGCAGTCGGCGATCCGGGACAGTTCGGCGACGTAGGGCCGCATCTCGGCCGCACCCAGGGCGCAGTTCAGCCCGACCGCCAACGGCCGGGCATGCCGGATGCTGGTGAAGAACGCCTCGGTGACCTGGCCGGACAGGGTGCGGCCGGAGGCGTCGGTGATGGTGCCCGAGATGATCACCGGCCAGCGGCGTCCGCGCTGCTCGAACATCGTCTCCAGTGCGAAGATCGCGGCCTTGGCGTTGAGGGTGTCGAAGATGGTCTCGATCAGCAGAATGTCGGAGCCGCCGTCGACCAGCCCGTCGGCCTGCTCCAGGTAGGCCTCGACCAGTTCGGCGTAGCTGACGTTGCGGGCGCCCGGATCGTTGACGTCCGGCGAGATGGACGCCGTCCGGTTGGTCGGGCCGAGGGCACCCACCACGTAGCGCGGACGGCTCGGATCGGCGGCGGTTGCGGCGTCACACTCGGTGCGCGCCAGCCGCGCCGAGGCCAGGTTGAGCTCGTAGGCCAGCGCCTCCATGCCGTAGTCGGCCATCGAGATGCGCTGCGCGTTGAAGGTGTTGGTCTCGACGAAATCCGCGCCGGCGTCCAGATAGTCGCGGTGGATGGACGCGATGATCTCGGGCTGGGTGAGCGAGAGCAGGTCGTTGTTGCCCTTGACGTCGCTGGGCCAGTCGGCGAACCGTTCGCCGCGATAGTCGGCCTCACTCAGCTTGAACCGCTGGATGACCGTGCCCATCGCGCCGTCCAGGAAATGCAGCCGGGTGGCCAGCGCGCTCCGCAGCGTGTCGGTGGCGTCGGGTCGCAGATCACCGGACGCCATTCGCGGCTGAGGCGGTGTCAAAGTATCGGAGCTCACAGCGTGTGCAATCCTTCCTTGCCTCGTGTCGCGGCGGACGACCCTGGCGGGCCCGGTCTCGATGGCTGCACGCCTCGCACGGGAAAGGGAGGCGTCCGATCGCCGGACGTCGGAACGGACGTCGACGGCTGCAGCATCAGCCAACTGTACGCCTGCCGCTGCGTCGGGCCGTAGCGAGTCCGCGCCAACCCGGCGATTGGCGTCCGGGTAGGCGTTTTGTGCGCCTTTCCGCACGCGCCGTGGCTCCGCGCCGGCTGGTGGCCCGCAGGCTCTACCCTTGGGGCGTGCCTTCGATCGTCCGCGCTGTGCTGTCCGCCGTGACCGCGTCGTGTGTGGTGATCGGTGCCGCGGGGTGTGTGCAGACGCCCGCGCCGCTGCCGTCCGGGACAGCCAGCAGCAGCGCGCCGCCGCGTCCGTTCACGGTGCTCACCGAACAGCGGGCGAACACCACCGACCCCGCCGGCGGCCGCAACGATTCGGACGCCATGGTCACCCTGGACCTGTTCCAACGGCTGATGCTGGTGCAGCCGAGCACCCAGTTGCTCAAGCCCGACCTGGCCAAGGAATGCCTGTTCACCGCCGCCCAGGTCTACGAATGCACGCTGCCCAAGGATGTGGTGTTCACCAGCGGACGCGGCCTGACCAGCGCGGACGTCAAGTTCAGCATTCTGCGTGCAATCCGGCTGGCACCTCAGAAGATGTCCATGCTGGCGGCGTTGCGCAGCATCGAGACCCCCGACGACACCACGGTCAGGTTCCGGCTGAAGTACCCCGACAACCAGTTCGGCTTCGGCCTCGCGGTGCCTGCGGCGTCCATCGTCGACCACGTCGCCTACGACTCCGACAAGCTGCGTCCGGTCGAACAGGCGCCGATCGGCACCGGCCCCTACCAGCTCGACTCGTGGGACTCCAAAGGCCTGACCATTGCCCGCTACGCCCGGTATCGCGGGCCGCTGGGCACCGATATGCCCCGCATCCGGATCGCCTGGTCGGATTCCCCGACCGCCGAGGAGGCGCTCACCGACGCCAAGGCCGAGATCGTCTGGCGCACCTTGAGCCCGGCTGCCATCGACCGGCTGCAGAACCGCATCGTGCAGGACCAGGATGATGGGCGACCGGCCGGCTACTTCCGTTGGGGCCTGCCCCGGGTGGTTCTGCAGCGGCTGGTCTGGCTGTCCCGCAGCCCGTACCGTGCCAACGCGTCGCTGCGTAACGCGGTGGCGCTCGCGTTGCAGGAGGACCGCACCGCCAGCTCGATCCTGCCCAGCATGATCGAGGGTCATACCGACACCTTCGCGCTCGGCGGTGAACCGAAGATGCCGAAGCTCGAGCCGGGCATCGCGCTCGCCCTGCGCTTCACCGACTCGTCGCCGGCGATGGAGGATCTCGCCAATCACGTGCGCGACACGCTGCAGCAGAAGCTCGGCATCACCGTGCAGCTGGTCACCGAGTCGGAACGGGCCGATCTCGAACTGCGTGACAGCGCCCCGATGGTGAACACCGCCGTCGGCTGGCTGCAGGACTACCTCAAGAACCCGTTGCCCGGTAGCGCCGGCAAGCTCTCCAACCTGGAGGAGCGGATCCGGTCATCAAGCCGCGAGGACGTGCAGCAGCCGGCGCTGGTCGAGATTCAGAAGCAGGCGGCGGCGGACGCCACCGTCGTCCCGATCGCCGAGACCGACGGGGTGCTGTTCCTGCGGCAACGGGTGGACCTGGTCGGCGAAGCGTTCGGGCCGGGATGGCAATTGGCGTTGTGGGGAGCACGATGGCGGAACTGAACGGGGTACGGACCGGACCTTTGCAGGCCGGCGAGCGAGTGACGCTGACCGACCCGAAGGGACGCCGGCACTCGCTGCTGCTGGCCTCCGGAGGCACCTTTCACACCAGTAAGGGCGGGATCAGCCATGACGCGCTGATCGGCGGCCCGGACGGCAACGTGGTGACGTCCTCCGGTGGCATCGCCTATGTGGCGTTCCGGCCGCTGCTGGAGGAGTTCACGGTCACGATGCCGCGGGGCGCCGCCGTCATCTACCCCAAGGACGCCGCCCAGATCCTGGTGCAGACCGACATCTTCCCCGGCGCCCGGGTGCTGGAGGCAGGGGTGGGATCGGGGTCGCTGAGCATGCACCTGCTGCGCACCATCGGGCCGTCCGGGCGGCTGTACTCCTACGAGCGGCGGGCCGACTTCGCGGCGATCGCGCAACGCAACGTGGAGAGCTTCTTCGGAGCTCCGCACCCGGCCTGGGAGGTACGGGTCGGCGACCTGGTCGAGGCGATCGGTCCCGAAGAGGTCGACCGGGCGATCCTCGACATGCTGGCGCCCTGGGAATGCATCGACGCGGTCGCGAACGTGCTGGCCGCCGGCGGCATCCTGTGCTGCTACGTCGCCACCGCCACTCAGCTCGGACGCACCATGGACACCCTGCGTGCGCACGGCGGGTTCACCGAGCCGGCGGGCAGCGAGCTGTCGGTGCGGCAGTGGCACGCCGAGGGGTTGGCGATCCGGCCCGGGCACGCCACCACCGGGCACACCGGCTTCCTGATCTTCACCCGTCGGCTGGCGCCCGGGGTCTCCGCGCCGCTGCGCCGGCGGCGTCCGGCACCTGGGGCGTACGGACCCGACTACAGCGGTCCGCGTCCGCCCGGTGTCGGGGTGGAAGAGGCGCCGGCGTGAGTGTGCCGGGTGACCCGCTCGCCGAAGCTCGGGAACTGGCCGAGGCCCGTGGCCGGGCCGTCGAGCTGGCCGAGCGGCGGCTGGCCAACGCCCGTGCCGATGCCCGCTCGCTGGCTCAGGCCAACGAGAAGTTGAACGCGACCCTGCGCGAGGCCCGCGGGTCGCTGGTCGGCCTGCGGGAGCAGTTGGAGGCGTTGTCGAACCCGCCGCAGGCGCACGGTGTGGTGGTGGGTGTCCCCGGTGAAGGCGTGGCCGATGTGTCGGTCGGCGGACGGGTGCTGCGGGTCGCGGTGGTGCCCGAGGTGTCGGGTGAGGGACTGCAACCTGGTGCGCCCGTGCTGCTGAACGAGGCGATGATGCTGGTCGGGCTGGCGCCCGAGGCCGCGCAACTGGACGTCGTGCTGGTCAAGGACGTGCTCGCCGACGGCCGGTTGTTGGTGTCCGGGGGTGGCGACGACGAACATCTGCTGACCGCCTCACCCGAGGCGTCCGGCGCGCAACCGGGGCAGAGCGTGGCCGCCGACCGGCGTGCCGGCATCGGGTTGTGGGTGGTGGAACGCACCGAGGTCAACGACCTGTTGCTCGACGAGGTACCGGACGTCGACTACGCCGACATAGGTGGTTTGGGCGGCCAGATCGAGCAGATCCGGGACGCCGTCGAACTGCCGTTCCTGCACCGCGACCTGTACGCCCGCTACCAGCTGCCGGCCCCCAAGGGGGTGTTGCTCTACGGGCCGCCGGGTTGCGGCAAGACCATGATCGCCAAGGCGGTCGCGAACTCACTGGCCGAACAGGTCGGCGGGGGAGTGGGCAGCCACTTCCTGAATATCAAAGGCCCCGAGCTGCTGAACAAGTACGTCGGCGAGACCGAGCGGCAGATCCGGGTGATCTTCGCCACCGCCCGGGAGCATGCCGCCGACGGGCGTCCGGTGATCGTCTTCTTCGACGAGATGGACTCGCTGTTCCGGACCCGCGGCAGCGGTGTCAGCTCGGACATGGAGTCCACCGTGGTGCCGCAGCTGCTCAGCGAGATCGACGGCGTCGAGGGCCTGTCCAACGTGATCATCATCGGCGCCACCAACCGCGAGGACCTGATCGACCCCGCCATCCTGCGTCCCGGTCGGCTGGACGTGAAGATCAAACTCGACCGCCCGGACGCCGCCTCCGCCGCCGAGATCCTCGGCAAGTACCTCACCGCTGAGGTTCCACTGCGGACTCCGGGTGATCCCGGCGAACCCGACCCCGGGCGTCCCGGCGAACCCAACCTCGGTCTCCACGGCGAATCCCATCCCCGTCATCCCGGCGAACGCCGGGATCTCACCACTGCGGAGTATCGCCGGCAGCTGATCGAGGCGACCGTCGAGGCACTCTACGCAACGACCGACGAGAACCGATTCCTGGAGGTCACCTATGCCTCCGGCGATCGCGAAGTGCTCTACGTCAAGGACTTCGTCTCCGGCGCGATGCTGGCCAACATCGTCGGACGGGCGAAGAAGTCTGCGATCAAGGAGGTGCTGGCCGGCGGCCCGGACGGCGTCCGGCTGGAGCATCTGCTCGGAGCCTGCGCCGACGAGGTCGCCGAGAACGAGGACCTGCCGAACACCACCAACCCCGACGACTGGGCGCGGATCTCAGGGCGCAAGGGCGAACGGATCACCTTCATGCGCACCCTGCGCGGTGCCCGCCAGGTGAACCCGTAGCGGGGACGCACGACTAGCCTGGACGGCAGCTGACCCACCGAACCCGGACGAGGAGGTGCCGTCGTGGGAATCTGGCAACGCTTGACCGGACGTCAGGGCAAGCCGCGCCGTCCGCTCACCCGGGAAGAGGAGGAGCGGCTGCGGATCGACGAAGAACGCGCGGAATGGCAGCGGAAGGCGCTGGAGGAGCGCCGGCGGTTCGGCCGGTACTGAGCTGCATCCCGGTCACCAGCGGTACGCGGGGACGGTTCTTTTCGTTCCGGAGTGGTACGCGGGGACGGTTCTTTTCGTTCCACCGTCGGCCGAGTTTGTCGGGGTTCCGCGAGCTTCCTGCGCGATGGGATCCGGCCCGGCCGACGCGCTGTGAATCCGCAGATGCTGCGGATTGTTATAGCTCTAGAACATTTCGATATGTACGCGTACGCTTCCATTCATGCAGCGGGGTTCGACGTCCACCCATGATCTCGGGGCGAGGCTGCGCCTGCGACGTGAATCCCTGGGACTGAGCCAAGGGGAGGTCGCATCGCGAGCCGGCGTCACTCGGCAGTTGGTGTCACGGATCGAGCACGGCCATCCGCGCGCCGAGTTGGGCGGCGTCATCGCCGTCGTCCGGGCGTTGGGCGCCGAGGT
>NZ_JAPUED010000177.1 GCF_027492755.1 Micropruina sp.
TCAGCTCACTTGGCTGCTTGGGCGGCCCACCAGGGCTTCTGGGTGTCGACCAGGGCCATGAAGCGCTCGAAGCGCTCCTGCATCAGCTTGGTGCCGTCCGCGGTGGGTTCGACCGTGGTGGTCGTGGTGCCCATCGCCTCGGACGCCTCGGTCAGGGTGGCGAACCGGCCGATGCCGACGGCGGCGACCATGGCCACGCCGAGGGCGCCGCCCTCGCCGCCGACCGGGATCTGGATCGGCTTGCCCATGGTGTCGGCGAACAGCTGCGGCCAGATGTCCGATTGGGTGACGCCGCCGACGACCCGGATGTCCTCCACCGAGAACGCCTCGACCAGCGGATCGCAGTGGATCCGGTGGTTGAAGGCGATGCCCTCGTAGATGCCGCGCAGCAGGTGTCCGCGCTTGTGCCAGGCCCGCAGCCCCGACACCGAAGCCGAGGCGTCGATACCCATCGGGTTGCCGTAGAGGAAGGGCAGGAAGGTGACCGGGTCGTCCAGGCCGACCTCGCCGACCTCGCGGTCGATGAAGCCGTACGGGTTCAGCCCGGCCCGGCGGGCGGCGTCCATCTCGGCGGCGCACAGCGTGGTGACGAACCACTCCAGGTTCGCCGAACTGGCCGGCGAGATGGACATGTTCATCCAGGTGTCGTGCTCGACGAACGCGCGGCAGAACCAGCTGTCGCCGGTCACCGGGCGGTCCGAGATGACCTCGTTGATGCTCCAGGTGCCCGCCATCACGGCCAGCTGCCCGGACTTCACCGCGCCCGCGCCGATCGCGCCGGCGTCCACGTCGTGCATGCCGGCGATCACCGGCAGGCCCTCGGGCAGACCGGTCGCCAGGTGCGCCAACCGGGACACCCCGCCGACGATGTCACCGGGTGCCGAGATCGGCGGTGCCTTCTGCTCCAGTTCCTCCAGGCCGTACAGCGAGAACGCCTCCGAGGAGTACTGCTGGGTGTGCACGTCGGTGAAGGCGGTGCTCGCCTCGGTCAAGTCGGTGCCGAACGAGCCGGTCAGCATGCCGCGCAGGAAGTCCTTCGCCGAGAGGAACCAGCGAGCCTTCTCCAGCGACTCGGGCTCGTTCTCCTTCAGCCAGGCCAGCACCACGCCCGGAGAGGCCGGGCCGACCCGCTGACCGGTGACCCGGAGCAGGTCGTCGCCGACCGATTCGTTGAGCCGGGCGGCGGTCTGGATGGCGCGCGAGTCGAGCGACAGGATGCCGGGGCGCACCTGGTCGCCGTTGTCGTCGATCAGCCAGGCGCCGTCGCCGTGGCAGCCGATGCCGATCACCGCGAGGCTCTCGCCGGCGGCGTCCACCTGCTCGACCAGGTTGCGCAGCATCCTGCTGAAGAGTTCCCAGAAGTCGCGGCCGTCGCGCTCGACCCAGTACGGCTTCGGCATGTCCTGGATGGACGCCTCGCGCGCCTGGAAGCGGGGCTTTCCTGTGTCGTCGAACGCGACGACCTTCATACCGGTGAGGCCGAGGTCAACCCCGACGATCAGGCCCTGTCCGCTCATGCTGTCTCCTTCTGCGGGATGAAACGGGTGAGGTAGTGGTGGTAGGCGGCGATCTCGGCGTCCCGGCGGTCATCGGACCACTCCAGGACGCGGGCGCAGATCGCGGCGACCGGTTCGACCACCCGCTGTCCCAAATCGTTCTCCAGCCCGATCATGGTGCGCCGGGCGATCACGTCGGCGAGCCGGTGGGCCTCTTCGTGGGTGATCGCCCACTCGACCTCGCCCACCGTCAGGCCGAACTCCTCGTCGATCACCTCACGGCGTTCGTCCGAGCTGGTGACGAAGGCCACCACGTCCGGAGCGATGCTGCCGTACTGGCCGACGAACCGGTCGACGGTGACGTTCGGCAGACCCGAGTCGGCGATCCTGGCGCGGATCTTCGCGGCGTCCGGCTGGCCGCCGCCGGGCAGCGGCAGCTTGTGCGTGACGCTCTTCCGCTTCAGCCCGAACCGCTTCATCAGCAGGTCGCCGAAGTCCTCGCCGACCTGGCGGAAGGTGGTCAGCTTGCCGCCGACCAGGGTGTACAGGCCGTCCGAGCCGGGCAGTTGCCGGATGTCGTGCCGACGGGTGATGTCGGCCACGTTGTTGGCGTCCACGTAGGGCAGCGGACGCACCCCGGTATAGGAGTAATGCACGTCGTCGACGGTCAGATTCGCGCCCGGCAGCACCTTGTTGGTCTCGTGCAGGATGTATTCGTACTCGTCCGGGGTTGCGGAGGCCATGTCGAGGTCGTCCTCGAACCTGATGTCGGTGCTGCCCAGCAGATAGCGGCCCATCCACGGGATGACCATCATCGGACGGGCGTCCTCGGACTCGTAGTAGAAGGCGTCCCTCGGAGCCCCGGGGAACGGGTCGACCACCAGGTGGGTGCCCTTGGTGCCGCCGTTCATCCGGGGCAGCCTCAGCTCCTCGGCGTTGCTCCAGACGTCGTCGATCCACGGACCGGCCGCGTTCACCACGGCGGACGCGGGCACGGTGTGGTCGCCGCCGCCGATCTCGTCGTGGAAATCGACCGAGACGACCTTGCCGTTGCTGACGTTGAGCTTGGTGACCCGGCAGTGGGTGAGCACCTGCGCGCCGGCCCGCATGGCGGCCTCGGTGATCTCCCAGCTGAGCCGCTCGGCGTAGTTCACCTGGGCGTCGGAGTAGATCGCGCCGCCGGTCAGCCCCTCGGGATTGAGCCCGGGCTCGCGCTGCAACAGCTTGTCGCGGCTGAACATCGAGAACCGCTGCAGCGACTTGTCGAAGCTCAGCGCCTCGTAGGCGACCATGCCCAGGCCGAGGATCGCCGGCGAGTGCGCATTCTCCTTGTAGAAGGGGATGATGAAGCGCAGTTCCTTGACCAGGTGCGGCGCCGCCTGCAGCAACCATTCCCGCTCGCGCAGCGACTCGCGGACCAGCGGGACGTCGTACTTCTCCAGGTATTTCAGGCCGCCGTGGATCATCTTGCTCGACCACGACGACGTACCCGAACCGATGTCGCCCTTCTCGAGCACCAGCACCCGCAGGCCGCGCAGGGCGGCCTCCCAGGCGATGCCGGCACCGTTGACGCCGCCACCGACGATGACCACGTCGAAACCGGCTCGGGTCTGTTCGATGCGTTCCGCACGGCGTTGCGTGGGACTCTGACTCACAGCTGCCTCCTTGCAGGTGTTCAGGGTGCCCCGAACCCTAGGTGCGGGGCGAAGCTATGGCAACAACCGTAGTGCTCGCTGTGGACGGCAGCGGGAGTCAGTCTCGTCGCTCGAGGATGTCGGCCATGGTGTCGACCACCTTGCCGGCATAGCTACGCCCGTCGGGCAGCTTCGACTCGTAGTCGAAGTAGTGCTCCTTGATGTTGTGGTTGTACGGGCCGAGTTCGATCATGGTGATCTTGCCGTCGCGCAGCGCCTCGTTCCACGGGGACGCCTTCGCGATCGGCCAGCGTCCGGCGAACAACAGCTTGCCCGAGGCCTGCAGGAAGTCCTTGGTGCCGTACAGGTGCCAGACGTGTTCGATCCGGGCCAGCGCGATGTCATCGGAGAGCATGCCGCCCAGTGACAGCAGCGAGGTGCGCAGCCCCATGGCGTGCAGGTACCAGGTGGCGCCCAGCGCGATCTGGCCACCGCCGCTCCAGCCCAGCAGCACCACCTCGTCCGCCCGTCCGGGCCGGTGGCCGTGCCGCACCAGAGAGCGGTGGATCTCGCCGGCGGTGCCCATGTTGTAGGTGGGTCCGTAGCGCCGGTCGGCGCAGACGAAGAGCTGCAGCAGGTTGCGAATGTTGATCAGCACCGCCAGCGCGGCGTTCGGGTTCTTCATCCGCACCTGATCGAGCCAGCGCCACAGCCGTCCCAGCAACCGCTCGGCAGTGAGGCCGCGGTTGTCCACCGCATAAGGGAAGACGTCGTCGATGAGGGTGTAGCCGGGCAGCCGGTTGCGCAGATCCTCGACGAACGGAACCTCCTCCTCGGGGACGTCCTTGGCCGCGATCGCTCCGATGCCGGACAGGTAGACCAGGAACTTGCGAGGTTGTTCGTCGTCGACCTCGGGTTCGGCCGCGGTGTGGATGGCCGCGGTCAGTTCGCGGTCGGTCTCGGGTTCCTCCACCTCTCTGGTTGCCCACCAGTGCAGCGACTCCAGGGGTGCCAGCACCATCGCCGCCACCATGAGCGCGAGAATCAGGACGAGGACGTCGCCGATGATCATGCCGACACCTCCGAAGCGATCATCGGGCGTCCGTTCAGCACGTCGGAGCCGGAGACCCGGATCGGCCGGCCGGTCATCCGGTAGAACCAAAGGGCGAGCGCGCGTGAGATCCACGGTGCGCACACGGTCGACAGCACCTGCATGACCAGCCAGGACGCCGCCACCATCGCCAATGCCGTCCAGCGTCCGACTCCGAAGGTGCCGGCGGTGACCGCCCAGAGCACGATGGCGCTCCATGCGGACAGTAGCCGGTTGATCGCGGTGCCCATGTAGGGGATGAGCACCAGGAACCCCCAGACCTGCGGCGCGGTGGCGACCAGAACGCCCGCGAGCACGACGGGGTAGGAGATCTGCTGGCCGCTGATCAGCGAGCCGAGCGCCCACAGCACCACCGATTCGACAGCATGCAGCACGACCAGCCAGAACGCGCTCAGCAGCAACCCGGCGGCGAACCACCAGCCGGAGATCCGGTTGACCAACAGGACGACGGCGTGCCCGATCATCACCGAGAGGGCGGCCAGCAGCGCGACGCCGACGGCGACCCAAATGGCGAAAGGGCTCTCCTTCACCCAGGTCAGTGCGGCCGGATCGAGCCGGTAGGCCCGTCCGATCAGTTCGAACACACCGGACAGGTATCGCCAGAACTGGTCCATCCGCGCGCTCCTCGTGCCTGGGCGGGGTCGCCCCTGGCGAGCAGACTAGTGCGCGAACGCCTCCGGCCGGGGCCGATCCACATCAGCCAGGTGATCGAGTCCGATGTCGAGGACGCGGGCGCTGTGGGTCAGCCAGCCGACGCTGATCAGATCGACCCCGGCCTCGGCGATCGGCACCGCGATGTCGGGGGTGATCCGGCCCGAGGCTTCCGTCACCATCCGGCCGTCGACCATGGTCACCGCCTCGCGCAACACGTCCGGGGTCATGTTGTCGAGCAGCACGACGTCGGCGCCGACCTCGAGCAGTTCGGCCAGCATCTCCAGCGAGTCGACCTCGACCTCGATCTTCACCAGGTGGCCGACGTGTGCCCGGGCCGCTTCGACCGCGGCCCGGACGCCACCGGCGACCGCGATGTGGTTGTCCTTGATCAGTACCGCGTCGTCGAGCCCGAAGCGGTGGTTCGACCCGCCGCCACAGACCACGGCGTACTTCTGCAGGGCACGCAGTCCCGGGATCGTCTTGCGGGTGTCGGCCACGGTCGTCCGGGTGTGTGCGATGGCGTCGGCGATGGTGGCGGTGCCGGTGGCCACGCCAGACAGGTGCCCGAGGAAGTTCAGCGCCACCCGCTCACCGGTCAGCAGGCCGCGGGCCGGACCGTGCACGGTGGCGATGACGCTGCCGGGCTGCAGCCGCGACCCGTCGGCCAGGTGCACGTCACACTCGATCCGGGGGTCGACCAACTCCCAGGCGAGCTGGGCCAGTGGCAGCCCGGCGAGCACGCCGCGGTCACGGGCGACCAGCTGCACGGTGGCGGTGGCGTCCGGGCCGATGATGCTGTCGGTGGTCAGGTCGCCGGCCCGGCCCAGGTCTTCGGCCAGGGCCGCGCGGACGATCGGCTCGATCAGCAGTCGGGGCAGGTTCCTCATGCGGCGATGCCTTCCACGTCGTCGAGGGTGATCAGGGTGTGCCGGGGCTCGGCGACCTGCGGGAAGTCGGTGCGGGTGTGGGCGCCGCGCGACTCGGTGCGCCGCAGCGCGGCGTGTGCCACCAGGTAGCCGACCAGGCCGGTGTCGTCGTCCAGGTGCGGCTGCAGGTCACGCAGCGCGCGGCGCAGCCCGGCCTCGTCGCGCAGCACGCCGGCACCGGCGGTGACGATACGACGCACCTGCTGGTGGAGTTGTCGTCGATCGGGCGCGTCGAGACGTGCGCCGTATTCAGCGTTGGTGATCGCCGCGACCGGGTTTTCGACAAGCTCGGCCGGCGGAAGGCCGGTGGGGGACTGGCCGCTCGCGTCGCGCAGTCGCCGGGCGACGCGGCGTCCGCAGACCACCGCTTCGAGCAGCGAATTGGACGCCAGCCGGTTCGCCCCGTGCAGCCCGGTCGAGGCCACCTCGCCGGCCGCGAACAGGCCGGGCACGGTGCTCTGGCCGTCGGCGTCCACCAGGACGCCGCCCATGTGGTAGTGCGCGGCGGGACGGATCGGCAGCAGGTCCCGGGTCGGGTCGAGACCGGCGGTCACGGCGGTGGCGTGGATGGAGGGGAACAACTCGGCGAAGCGGGGTCCCGGCGTCGTGCGGGCGTCCAGGAAGACCCGGTGCCCGGCCTGCAACTGCGCCCATTCGGCGCGCGACACCACGTCGCGGGCCGACAGCGGATCGGCCAGCACCCATTCGCCGCGTTCGTTGACGATGATCGCACCCTCGCCGCGGACCGCCTCGCTGACCAGCGGCATCGGGTCGATCGCGACGTCCAGGGCGGTCGGATGGAACTGCACCATCTCGACGTCGCGCAGCGCGGCACCGGCCCGGAAGGCCAGCGCCAGCCCTTGCCCGCGCGAGCTCAGCGGGTTGGTGGTGTGGCTGAACAGCCCGCCGATACCGCCGGTGGCCAGCACCACCGCCGGTGTGCGCAGCACCACCGGGCCGTCGGGGGTGTCCGCCTCGACGCCGGTGACCCGGCCGCCCTCGACCACGATCCGGCGGGCCGGCGTGTGCTCCCACAGGGTCACCGAATCCAGCCGGAGGGCGGCGTCCACCACGGTGCGCAGCAGTTCGGCGCCGGTGCCGTCACCTCCGGCGTGGACGATGCGGCGACGTCCGTGGGCGCCCTCCAGGCCCAGCCGGAGCGTCCCGTCGGGGTTGCGGTCCCAGCGCGTGCCCTGGCTGGTCAGCCACTCGATGGCCTCCGGTGCCGCGGCGGTGATCGAAGCCACCACCGCCTCGTCGCACAGTCCGGCGCCGGCGGCCAGCGTGTCGGCGGCATGGTCGGCGGGGGAGTCGTCCGGGCCGACCGCGGCGGCCACACCGCCCTGTGCCCAGCCGGTCGAGGTGCCGGTGCTGAGCGCGCCTGCCGACAACACGACGCAGCGGGCCGGGGCCAGTTCGATGGCGCAAGTCAGCCCGGCCAGGCCGGCGCCGACGATCACCGGGCCGTCGACGACGACCTCACGGCGGCTCACTTCGCCCCCACCGCCAGCATCCGCTCCACCGCCGCACGCGCCCGGTCGGCGACGGCGGCGTCGATGGTGACCTCGTGGGTCATCGTCTCCAGCGCGTGCCGGATCGAGGCCATCGTGTTCCGCTTCATGTGCGGGCACATATTGCACGGCCGGACGAACTCGACCTCGGGGTACTCCTGCGCGACGTTGTCGCTCATCGAGCATTCGGTGATCAGCGCCACCCGCTTCGGACGCCGATCCGCCACGAAGCCGATCATCTGCGCGGTCGAACCGGCGTAGTCGGCCTCGTCGACCACCTCGGGCGGGCACTCCGGGTGCGCCAGCACGGTCACGTCGCCGTCGTAGTCGGCGCGGATCTGCCGGATGTCGGCCGGGGTGAACCGCTCGTGGACCTCGCAGGCGCCCGGGTGGGTGATCACCTTCACCCCGGTCTGCCGGGCCACGTTCGCGGCCAGGAACTGGTCGGGGATCATGATCACCTCGGGCACGCCCAGGCTCTCGATCACCCGCACCGCGTTGCCCGAGGTGCAGCAGATGTCGCTCTCGGCCTTCACCGCGGCCGAGGTGTTCACGTAGGTGACCACCGGGACGCCGGGGTGCTGCCGACGCAGTTCGCGGACGTCTTCGGCGGTGATCGACTCGGCCAGCGAGCAGCCCGAGCGCAGATCGGGGATCAGCACCGTCTTGGACGGGTTGAGCAGCTTGGCCGTCTCGGCCATGAAATGGACGCCGGCCAGCACGATCACGTCGGCCTCGACCTCGGTGGCCTCGCGGGCCAGCGCGAGCGAGTCGCCGACGATGTCGGAGACCCCGTGGAAGATCTCCGGACGCATGTAGTTGTGGGCCAGGATCACCGCGTTGCGCTCGCGCTTGAGGCGCAGGATCGCGTCCACGTCGTCGGCCATGGTGGCCCACTCGACGGCGGGAACAACATGGTCGACCTTGCGGAACAGTTGGTCGGCGGTGATCAGGGTGGTGGTGCTCATCGAGGCTCCTCCTCATCGGCTGCCCGCTTATGCTACATCTGAGCAAAAGGGGGTGCAATTCGGGGTGCCGACACGATCGTCGTCCCGGGCTCCGGGCCGCGCCGTCCCGGGTTCCGACCCGCGTCATCCCTGGCTCCGGGCCGCGCCACCCCGGGTCCGTCATCCCGGGCTCCGACCCGGGATCTCGGTCCGCTCGGATGCGCCGTCCGGGGATCCCGGCGTTCGCCGGGATGACGGAGCCGGAACCTCGCCGAGATGCGAGCCGCCGCAGCTCCCGCTCAGCGGGAGCGGGGGGCGGGGAGCTTGGTGCCGGCGGCTTGGCGCTCCTGCAGCACCTCGCGGCGGAAGCGGTAGAGCCGGGCCGGACGTCCGCCGGTGCCGGCGCGGCCGCCGGTCTCCTCGACCAGCTGCTGCTGCTCCACCAGCCGGCGGAAGTTCTGGGTGTGCACCACCCGGCCGGCCAGTGCCTCGACGCAGGCCTGCAACTGGCCCAGGGTGAACTGCGACGGCATCAGTTCGAAGACCACCGGGCGGTACTGGATGGTGGCCCGCAGCCGGGCGACGCCGGTGGCGACGATCCGGCGGTGGTCGCCGTCCAGCCGCTCACCGGGAACCAGATCGTCGCGGCGCCACTGGGCCGGTGACTCGGCCACCAGCCCGGCCTCGTACAGCACCTCGTAGCGCTGCAGGGCGAGATCGGGGTGCCAGGGGCGTCCGTCGAGGCCGAAGGTGATGGCGCAACGCTGCTTGCGGGCGCGATCGCCGGTCTTGGCCCAGTCGCGCAGGGCGGGCGCGACGACCTCGTGGAGCAGGGCGTCGTCGGTGCGCCGATCCTCCCAGGGGAACAGCCCGTACCAGCGTCGCCACTGCCCGGAGCGGGCTCGCAACCCGCGGACCAGGCCCAAGTAGGACACCGAGATGGTGCGCCGTCCGCCGCCCTCGCGGTCGCGGTCGGCGAAGGTGTAGAGCTGCTCGAGGTAGCCGATCCTCAGCCCGGTCTGCTCCTCGACCCAGGCCCGGACGGCGGTCTGCAGCGAGCGGTGGCCGGGTAGCACCGGACCGGCCGGCAGTCGTGGCGCGTCGGGCAGTGTCAGCACGCACGGCTCGCCGTCGACGAGCGCCACGATCACGGCCAGCACCTCGGCCGTGATCGGCTCGCTGGTCATCGGCACTCCTGGTCGGACGGGGTCCGAGAAGGATACCGGGCTGGCCCGACATCGGGCGGGAGCGCGGTGACAGCCAGCTGCGACGGCCCCGTCGACAATGCCACGAACCGTAACTTGACTAGGGATTGCACCGGGAAAGTCACCCCTGGGGGTGACCGCTTTCCGGGCGGATCTGTGCCCCGCCTAGGTCGATCCTGTGAGTTCCCCAAGGTCTCCGGAGTTTTCCTTGGTTACCCCCTGCGCCGCGTCTACAGTCGCATCCAATGAGCCTGGGAAGTGACTCCACGAAGAGCCGGCAGCAGGGTGGCAGGCCGGCCGCGTCCCGCAGCGATGCACCCCCTGTCCTTCCCGGGCTCGCCAACGTTCAGGCGAGCCCCAGGTACTCCTCCAGGGTCTGATTGCTGTTCGCCCCGAAGTCCTTCGCACGGGCACCGATGTAGCGGTAGTGCCAGGGCTCGAACGCGTAGCCGGTGATCTTCTCCTTGCCGTTGGGGTAGCGCAGGATGAAGCCGTAGCGCCAGGCGTTCGCCCACAGCCATTTGCCGGTCTTGGTGTTCCGGACGCCGACGCCCCAGGTCACCCCGTCCCACAGGTCGACGGCCAGCCCGGTCTGATGCTCGCTGCGTCCGGGTGCCGCGTTGTAACGGCGGGCCAGCGACTCGCTGCCGTACTCGCGGATCTTGCTGGCCAGGATCTGCGCCTGCAAGGAGTAGCTGCGATAGCCGCTGCGCACGACGATCCGGACGCCCTGGGCGCGCGCCGCGGCGACCATCCGGGCGAGGGCCTGCTGGGTTTCGCGGGTCAATCCGTAGGGCGAGGTCACACTGCTGCGCCGGTAGCCGGCGTTGATCGGGTGCTTCTTGGACACCACCGGAATGCCGTCGACCGTGAATGCCCGCGAGCGTTGCGCCGCCTTCCGGGTGTCGGTCGGAGCTGTGGTCGCGGTCCGGGTCGGCGACACGGACGGCGTGGTGGAGGTGGTCGCGCTGTGCGAGGGCGTGCCGGACGGGGTGGCCGGGCTGGTCGGGGCCGTCGACGACGCGGGGGTCGGGCCGCTGCTGACGGCCGGCTGAGCGACCGCGCAGCCGGTGAGTGCGGCGGCTGCGAGCGCGGCGAGGCAGACGCGGAGGCGTCGTCGATGGGTGACGGGCGGAAGCACGGCGTCACGATAGTCCGCGGTTCCGCAGCCGGCGGGGGTGTTCGTTCGTTCTGACCCGGCCCGGCGGCTCAGTCGGTGGTGCGTAGCCGTCCGGTCCAGCCGCGGATCATGGCCAGATCGGCCACCGTCTTGAGAATCATCAGGAGCGCGACCAGCAACGTACCGGTGCTGAGCGAGTATCCGAAGGACGCCAACCAGGCTCGCACCCCGTCGACGGCCGCCGACCACGGCGCCCGGGGCAGGCCGCCGCCGAACGGGAAGGCGATGAAAAAGCCCAGCAGGGTGGCGACGTGCAGCACGATCAGCCGCGGATAGGGCGACCAGAATGCTTGCTCGGCGTTCACCTGGCGGCGCCGTCCGCCCAGGAACCAGTCCCGGACCAGATCGACGACGTAGCGCAGCGCGATCAGCAGCGCCGGCATGCCGAGCGCCCAGAAGCTCCACTCGACCCCTGCCCCGATCGCCAGGATGGTCACGAAGACGAGATGGACGAACGAGAAGATCCCGTAGTGGACGAGGAAGAAGCCGACCCGGCCCCAGGCGGGGAACCTGAGTATCGAATCGGGCCGGGGTTGTCCGTCCACGGCGCCTTCGGCGGTGGCGATCCGCACCGCGGTGGTCACCCCGAGGACCGCGTTCTCGATCCAGAACACCAGAAAGACGTTGCCCGCCGGCCAGTCCCAGACGATGACGCCGGCCAGCACGAACAGATTGGTCGCCAGCACCCAGCCGATGTCGAGAAGTCGGTAGCGGGAGGTCATGCGGAAACGGTAGAGCGCGGTGGGTCAGGCCGAGCCCAGGCCAGCCGGAGGTCAAGGACGTACTGACCCATCGCTGATCGAGCTTGTCGAGATCCCTTCCTCCGGGTTTCGACAAGCTCAACCAACGGTGGTCGCGTTGGTCAGTGTTCCTCAACGGGTCAGCCGGGCCTGCTCCTCGGTGAGGTTGACCTCGGCCCGGGCGGCCCAGAGCCGGCGTCCGGTCTCGGTGGAGTACAGCGGACGCCGCGCCAGCAGCCCGCGCACCACGGCCAGCCGGCCCTGCCGGAACTGGTCGTCGTCGTAGCGGGCGTACTCCTCGCGCACGTCCCGCAGGTAGACGTGGTAGCGGCCGCGCAGCTGGCCGAGGATGGACAGGTCGGCGTCCACCAGCAGAGCCGCGTCGACGTCGTCCGGATCGGGGTCGTGGGCGATCGTGACGCGCACCAGCCGGCCCACCTCAGCGGCCTCGGCCGGCCCGACCAGCGGGATCAGCGACTCCTCGGCCAGTTCTGCCGAGGCCTCCTCGTCGCGTTGCGGTTCGCCCTGGTGCACCGCGTCGTGGAACCAGGCGGCCAGGGCCACCGGTCGCGGCACAGGAGTGTCGGCGGCCAGCTGATCCAGTGCGGCCAGGCATTGCGCCAGGTGCCGGACGTCGTGGTAGCGCCGGTGCGGCTCCGACCAGCGCGCGAGCAGATCGTCGGCCAGCGCCGGGGCGTTGGGCAGCAGTGCCTGCCAGGACGCCTGGGCTGAGGCGAGTGCGACGGGTCGCTTCGGCGTCCGCTCGCGTGGCCGGACGCGCAACCCGGCATCCACCAGGCGGCGCAGCAGTTCACCGGACGGCACCTGCAGCGCACCGGCGTCGATCAGATCCGGATAGCGCGCCACCGGGACGTCGTAGTGGTCGTGGTCGAACGCCCGGGCCGGGATGCCGGCGGCCTGTGCGAAGGCGTGCAGCTCGTCCAGCGAGGAGTCGGACACCAGGTGGCCGAACTCGGTGCCGTGGGCCGGCCACCGGGGCGGATCGAGCAGGATGGCCACTTCAGGCGCCGGTCAGTCCGCGGGTCAGGGTGAGCAGCGCGGTGTGGGTGGCCTCGATGGCCTGGTCGACCTGCGGGTAGCCGACGAAGCGGCCGTCGCTGAGGTGCGACTGGACCATCGGAATCGCCACCGCCACGTTGGACACGATCATGCCGAGGGTGACCAGCACCTCGGTGATCGCCGACGCCGCCCGGGTGCCGCCGCTGACGCCGCCGTAGCTGGCGACGGCGACCGGCTTGCCCCGCCATTCGGCATTCAGGTAGTCGAGGGCGTTCTTCAGCGCCGCGTTGAACGAGTGGTTGTACTCGGGCATCACGATCAGGTAGGCATCGCCGCGGCTGATGGTGGCGCTCCACGCCCTGGTGTGCTCGTGTTCGTAGCGGCCCAGCCGCGGGTGGTGCGGCTCGTCGAGCAGCGGCAGGTTGACCTCGGCCAGGTCGACCACCTCGATCTCGAAGCCGCCGTGAGCGTTGAACCGCTCGACGATGTAGTCGGCGACCGAGCGTCCGACGCGACGCGGGCGGGTGCTGGCGACGATGACCTGCAGGGTGGGATTGGGCACGTCCGGAGCCTTCCTTGAAATCTCAACCACGGTACCGTGAGCGACTCGGAGAGTGCCGCGTCGCTCGCTGGTTGAGCTTGTCGAAACCGAGTGGTCTGACGGTGGTGGGTCTCGGCAAGCTCGACCGGCGGGGTCGAGCTCGACCAGTGGTGGCCGGGGCTCAGCCGTCGACGTCGGCCAGGTGATGCTCCAGGTCGTGCAGGAAGTAGGAACCCAGCGTGGCGACGGTGAACAGCGATCCGTTGCTGCGGGTGCCTTTGCGTTCCCACTGACCGGCACGGACGGCGGCGAAACCCGCGGCGATCTGCTCGGCGCCGCGTGCATAGTCCTCGGCGACCTCGGCCGGATCCTCGGCGTAGTAGCGGCCGTCACTGGCGGCGGCGTCCTGATCCCAGTCGGCGAAGGTGGGGTTGTCCTCGGTCAGCAGCTGGTCGAGCCGGCCGGCGAAGACCCGGCAGACGTCGCGGACGTGGCAGCCGTACTCCAGCGCCGACCAGCGTTCGGGCCGGGTCCGGGCGGCCACGTCGTCGCGGTTCAGCACCGCCCGCCAGCGCGGAACGGTGGCCCGGACACGGGACGCGATCTCGTCCGACGGCGGCGGCGTCCAGCCGCATTCGGGGCAGCCCTGGGCGATCACCCAGGTCCAGTCCTTGGAGTCGGCGGGAAGAACGGGCGGCTCGGCGGTCACCTCAACCTGCCACGGCGAAGGTCGCGGTGAACGAGGCGCTGTCCAGCACGTGGGCGAGCAGGTTGAACCGGCAGGCCGCGCTGGTGGCGCCCTCGGGGACGCCGAGTTCGGCGACGTCCAGGGCGTACACGGTGAAGACGTAGCGGTGTGCCGGGCCGGGCGGGGGACAGGGGCCGCCGTAGCCGTCGTAGCCGTAGTCGTTCTGCCATTCCCGGGCCGCTGCCGGGAGCGCCGCGCCGGCGTCCAGCGCGGTGACGTCCGCGGGGATGTCGAAGGCGATCCAGTGCCACCAGCCGCTGCCGGTCGGGGCGTCCGGGTCGTAACAGGTGAGCGCGTAGCTCGAGGTGTCCTCGGGTGCCCCCGACCAGCGCAGGTCGGGGCTGACGTTCTGGCCGCCGCACGAAGGTTCGGCGTAGGTGGGCTCGATGGTCGAGCCGGCTGGGATGGCGTCGCTGCTCAGTTCCATGACGTCACATTAGTGCTGCCGGCCGGGCCCACTAGCCTGATGCCTCATGGAGTGGGTGGAGGTGCTGGCGGGCAGCCGGATGATCGTGGAATTGCCGGTCGGCGACTCCGACGACCTGGTGGCCGCCGGCGAGGTGCTCGTCCAGGAAGGGCTGTCGGCCTGGACCGTCCCCTTCGAGCGGCGCGCCGAACTGATCGGACTGCGCGAGGTCTTCGGACGCCGGGTGCGGCTGGGGGTGAGCAACCTGCGCAACGCCGATCAGGTCCGGCTGGCTGCCGGGCGCGGCACGGCCGACCTGCTGCTCTCGCCGTTCGCCTCCGCCGAGTTGGTGGACGCCGCGGAGGGAGTCCCGGTCGTCCTCGGTGGCCTGACGCCCGCGGAGGTGGCGACCGCGCTGGAGCTCCGGCCGGCCGCCGTCCAGGTGATTCCGTGCGACGCGCTGGGTTCCCTGTACGCTCAGACGCTGACCGCGATGTTCCCCGGTGAACCGCTGATCGCCACCGGCAAGCTGGAACGCTTCCAATGCGAGATGTGGCTGGAGGCCGGAGCGTTGGCGGTGTGCCCGGTGGGCGCCTTCGGTGCCGACGACATCACCGAGGCCGACCTGTCGGGGCTGCGTCATCGCTGCCAGGGTTATCGCTTGGATTGAGCGGTGGGCCCGGCTGCCCGGCGGCGGCTGTCGTCGGGGTGCGCCGTCCGGGTCTGCACGGGTGGGGGCGCCTCGATTTGGGGTGAGACCAATCCTTAGAGTAACTTTAGAAATCGTCCTAGATTTCTCAGGAGGTTGTGCCGTATGTACCAGCCGCGACGGGCCGGGGGCCCCGCTGCCACCGAGTCGCACCTGGAAGAGGCACCAGAAGCTTCGAAGCCGAGTCGCCGTGGTTGGCACCTGAATGCCACCGACCGGATCGGTGCCGCGTTCCTCGGCCTCGCCGTCACGGCGACCGCCGGTGCGCTGGCGATGTCAGGGACGGCCGTCGCCGCCCCGATCGCGGCACCGATGACCACGCCCGACGTGTCGGGCCGCGATGCGGCCGCCGTCTCGCGTGACGTGTCGCGTCCGCAGATCGCCGCCGAGGACACCCTCGCCGTGGCGGCCGCCAGCAAGGCGGTGAAGAGCCCCACGCTGCAGCCCACCCGGACGATGTACGCCAAGGACAAGGTGACGGCGGTCTCCGCCCCGGCGTCCGGCGCGTCGAAGGTGGCCGGCCTGGACGCGGCCGACAAGGTGGTCGTCACCCCCGAGGTCAACGGCAAGTACCGCATGGTGCGGGTGAAGAACCGCCAGGCGTGGGTGCTGAGTTCGGCGCTGTCCAACTCCAAGCCGTCGCCGAAGCAGGTGGCGGACGCCAACGCGCCGGCCGCCAAGCGCAAGGTGCCCAAGGGTTCGGTGCTCGGCCTGCAGCCCGAGGCGATGACGGTCTACCGCGCCGTGATGGCCCGCTGGAACGTGAAGAACGTCGGTGGCTGGCGGGCGCACAGCCTGTCGGTGCACCAGTTCGGCCGGGCGATCGACTTCATGACCTACTCCGACACCTCTCAGGGCAACGCGATCCGCGACTTCCTGGTGGCGCACGCCAAGGAGTTCGGGGTCGACCACATCATCTACCGGCAGCAGATCTGGACGCCGTACCGGCCGACCTGGCGGCACATGGCGGACCGGGGCAGTGCGACCGCCAACCACATGGATCACGTCCACGTGGCCGTCAAGGATCGCTGACCTTCCCACGTTCGTCCTCCACGTTCAGCGGGCGGGAGATTCCGCCCGCTGGGAGTGACCAGCCCGGATCACCTGGTTAGGCTGCGTGCCATGCAGACACCCGTTGATCCCACCACGACCCAGGCCTGGACACGGCTCCAGCAACTCCACGACGGGCTCGTCCCCGATCTGCGCGGCGCCTTCGCCGCCGATCCGGAGCGTGCCTCCCGGTTCTCCTTCACCGCGGCCGACCTCTATGTCGACCTGTCGAAGAACCTGATCGACGACGACATCCTGAACGCTCTGATCCAGTTGGCCGATGAGACCGGCGTGGCCGCGCATCGCGACGCGATGTTCAGCGGCGAGCACATCAACGTGACCGAGGACCGCGCCGTCCTGCACACCGCGCTGCGGCGTCCCAAGGGCGACGTGCTCGAGGTGGACGGCGTCGACGTCGTCGCGCAGGTGCACGAGGTGCTCGACTCGATGTACGCCTTCGCCGAGCGGGTCCGCTCGGGCGAGTGGGTCGGCGTCACCGGCAAGAAGATCAGCACCATCGTCAACATCGGCATCGGCGGCTCCGATCTCGGCCCGGTGATGGTCTACGAGGCGCTCAAGCCCTACGTCACCCCCGGCCTCGAGGCCCGCTTCGTCTCCAACATCGACCCCACCGACGTGGCCGAGAAGACCAAGGGCGTCGACCCCGAGACGGTGCTGTTCATCGTCGCGTCCAAGACCTTCACCACGCTGGAGACCCTGACCAACGCGCGGCTGGCCCGCGAATGGCTGCTCAACGCACTGACCGAGTCCGGCGCCATCGACGGCTCCGACGAGCAGCGCGCGGACGCCGTCGCCAAGCACTTCGTCGCGGTCTCCACCGCACTCGACCGGGTCGAGGCGTTCGGCATCGACCCGGCCAACGCGTTCGGCTTCTGGAACTGGGTGGGTGGCCGCTACTCGGTCGACTCCGCCGTCGGCCTGCCGCTGATCCTGACCCTCGGCCCGGACAACTTCGCCGACTTCCTGGGCGGCTTCCACGCCCTCGACCAGCACTTCGTGACCACCGAGCCGGCGAAGAACGTCCCGCTGCTGATGGGTCTGCTGAACATCTGGTACGTGAACTTCATCAAGGCCAAGTCGCATGCGGTGCTGCCCTACGCGCAGTACCTGCACCGGTTCGCCGCCTACCTGCAGCAGTTGACCATGGAGTCCAACGGCAAGGGCGTCCGGCTCGACGGGTCGCCGGTGACCACCGAGACCGGTGAGGTCTTCTGGGGCGAGCCGGGCACCAACGGCCAGCACGCCTTCTACCAGCTGATCCACCAGGGCACCCAGCTGATCCCGGCAGACTTCATCACGGTGGCCAACCCGGCCCATGCCTTGAAGGACGGCGACGTCGACGTCCACGAGCTGTTCCTGGCCAACTTCTTCGCCCAGACCAAGGCGCTGGCCTTCGGCAAGACCGCCGATGAGGTCCGGGCCGAGGGGACGCCGGAGGCGATCGTCAGCGCCCGGGTGTTCGAGGGCAACCGGCCCACCACCTCCATCATGGCGCCGGCGCTCACCCCGTCGGTGGTCGGCCAGCTGATCGCGCTGTACGAGCACATCACCTTCGTGCAGGGTTCGATCTGGGGTATCGACAGCTTCGACCAGTGGGGTGTCGAGCTGGGTAAGCAGCTCGCCCTGCAGATCGCGCCCGCCGTCGCCGGCGACACCGCCGCCCTCGACGCGCAGGATCCGTCGACCAAGAACTTGGTCAGCTACTACCTGCAGCACCGCTCCTGAGACCCCGACGAGCCGCCGCCGCGCATGTTCCGGCGGCGGCTCGTCGGCGTCCGGTTCCCGAGCGCGCCACCCCGGAGCGTGAGCGCGACAGTCTCAGCGGCCTAGGCACTAGACTGCACCAGGCGTGGCGAGGCAATCGGCTTCGCCCTGAAATCGGAGGTCCCGTCCATCCATGACCGTGGCCCAACTGGCAGCTGACCGTGGGCTGCACCGGGTGGGGGCGCGTCCTCCCCTGGCTTCCTATCTGAAGCAGACCTGGGCCCGTCGCCAGTTCATCGTCAAGATGGCGCAGTTCCGGCTGCGGGCCGATCTGGACGACAACCGGCTGGGCGTCGTGTGGCTGCTGCTGCAGCCGGTGCTGAACGCCATCGTCTACGGCACCATCTTCTACTTCCTGCAGAGCGACCGGCGGCCGACCGACTACGTGGCGCACGTGGTGATCGGCGTCTTCCTGTTCCAGTTCTTCTCCAAGAGCCTGTCCGACGGAGCCAAGTCGATCACCGGGAACCAGTCGCTGGTGCAGTCGTTGGCCTTCCCCCGGCTCACCCTGCCGCTGGCCGAGGTGATGGAGCACTTCCTGTCGCTGCTGCCCTCCATGGGGTTGCTGCTGCTGATCCTGCCGCTGCTCGGCCACCCACCGGCCTGGAGTTGGCTGCTGCTGGTGCCGCTGCTGGCGCTCTACACACTGTTCAACGCGGGCATCGCGATGATCGCCGCCCGGCTCACCGTGCATGTGCGCGACCTGACCCAGGTGTTGCCGTTCATCTCGCGGATCCTGTTCTACACCTCGGGCGTGTTGTTCGACGTCAACCGGATCTTCGACTCCCACCCGTGGGTGATCGCGGTGTACGACTTCCACCCGCTCTACCAGGTGCTCACCATCGCCCGTCACTCGCTGATGGGTGGCTCGTACAACCCGTACTACTGGCTGTACTTCTCGCTCTACGCGGTGATCACCTTCGTGGTGGGGCTGGTCTTCTTCTGGGTCGCCGAGGAGAGGTACGGACGTGACTGAAGCCGCCTTGACGCTGGACCCGAACCGCCGTCCCGCGGTGATGGTCGACGAGTTGCACGTCGTCTACCGCGCCTACGGCAGCGGCAAGGTGGCCCGCAACACTCAGGGCGGGTTGTTGTCGCGCACCCGGCGCGGCGTCCGCGAGGTGCACGCCCTCAAGGGGGTGTCGTTCGTCGCCTACGAGAACGAGTCGATCGGTGTGATCGGGTCGAACGGTTCGGGCAAGTCGACGCTGATGCGCGCCATCACCGGGCTCACCCCGCCCGAGTCCGGCGCCGTCTATGCCTCCGCCCGGCCCAACCTCCTCGGCGTCGGCGCGGCGCTGATCCCGAACCTGTCGGGCGAGCGCAACATCGTGCTGGGCGGCCTGGCGATGGGTTTCTCCTCCAAGGAGATCGGCGAGATGCGCGACGACATCGTCGCCTTCTCCGAGCTGGAGGAGTTCATCGACCTGCCGATGAAGACGTACTCCTCGGGCATGCAGGCCCGGCTGAAGTTCGCCATCGCCGCGGCGCGCCATCACGAGATCCTGATCGTCGACGAGGCGCTGGCCGTCGGCGACCGGCGCTTCCGGCAGCGCAGCGAGGCCCGGATCCGGGAGATCCGCGATCAGGCCGGGACGATCTTCCTGGTTTCGCATTCGATGAAGTCCATCCGCGACACCTGTGAGCGGGTGCTGTGGCTGAATAAGGGCGTGCTGATGATGGACGGCCCCAGCGACGAGGTCGTCAGCGCCTATGAGGAGTCGAAACGTTGATGTCGGAGGACGCGATGAGTGACCAGGAAGCCCAGCCGAGCGCCACGGCGCCCGAGCCGACGGTGACGGTCGCCACCCCGCCCAAGACCGCCGAGGCGGAGCAACCGGTACGGATGCCGCGCTCTTTCGAGTTCGCCGGCGCGGTGATCGGGGAGCGTCCGCTGGCCCGCTGGCTGGTGCCGGTGTCCGAGCTGGTCAACCGCCACTTCCTGGTGGCGACCGTGGCGTTGTGGGTGGTGCTGGTCGTCTCGGCGCTGCTGGGCTGGCTGTGGCCGGCCGTCGTCGCTTACGGACTGGCCGCGTTCATCGACTACCTGGCCAGCCGCGAGTTGCAGCGCGAGACGTTGCTGATGCGCCGGCTCGGCATGCCCAGCCACGTGCGGCTACTGCTCCGCGGCATCCTGCTGCTGGCCGTGCTGGCCAGGATCGAGCACCCGGTGGCCGCGCTGGCCTGGGCCGCGATGCTGCTGATCGTGCTGCTCGCCCAGTTGGTGCAGGTGGCCGGGACGGCCTGGCTGGCCTCCAAGCAGCCGCCGCTGATCTACCGGCCCGAGGGGCCGCAGCCGGCGTCCACCGTCGCCTTCGCCCGGCTGTACCGGCAGTCCAGCTGGATGCCGAAGTGGCTGGTCACCACCGATGTCGTCGCCGCGGTGCTGGTCGGCGTCGCGGCCACGCTGGGCCTGGGCTGGCTCATCGTGCTGCTGATCGGCATCGTCTTCGTCGCCGTGATCGCGGCGATCTCAGCCGGCTACGCCCGCCGGGTACGGCGGCTCGGATCGGAGGAGTCCCAGGCGAGGATCGCCCGCGAGGTGACCGACGAACTGGACGCCTTCGGCCCCGAAGCGGTCGTCTACATGTCCGCCGACGCGGGACAGTCGCAGTACATCCTCAATCAGTGGGTGCCCACCATCGAGAAGATCCACCAGCGGGCGTTCATCATGGTGCGCGAGGCCAGCCACCTCAAGCCGATCCGGCCCACCACGCTGCCGGTGGTCTACGCCCCCAGCACCCGGCACTGCGAAGAGCTCACCAGGCCGAGCGTCAAGCTGGCGTTCTACCTGGCCAACGCAGGGAAGAACGTCCACCTGCTGCGTGAAGCGCGGCTCAAGCACGTCTTCTTGAACCATGGCGACAGCGACAAGTCCACCTCGGCGAACCCGGTCGCCCGCGTCTACGACGAGGTCTGGGTGGCCGGTGAGGCGGCGGTGGAGCGTTACGAAGCGGCCGGCATCCACATGCCGCGCAAGCAGTACGCGATCGTCGGACGCCCCCAGGTCGAGTCGCTGCGGGTGGGGCCGCTGCCCGCGGGCGGCCCGTTCACCGTGCTCTACGCACCTACCTTCGAGGGCTACTACGAGGAGTCGAACTACTCCTCCCTGGAGCGGATGGGCCCGCAGATGATCGAGCGGATCCTGGCCCAGTACCCCGACGTCCGGGTGATCTTCAAGCCGCACCCGGCCAGCGGGGTGCAGCGTCCGGGCATGGTGGAGGCCCGGGTGGCGATCGTCGACCTGCTGGCCAGGCATCCCGGCAATCATCTCTACGTGGGTCCCGAATCGGAACTGACCCTGTACCAGTGCTTCGACATGGCCGACGCGATGATCTCGGACATCTCCAGTGTGGTGACCGACTTCCTCTACACCGAGCGGCCGCTGGTGACCACCAACCCGCGGCGGCTGTCCCGGGAGCTGTTCTTCCACACCTTCCCGACCCAGCGCGCCTCGTACATCATGGAACGCTCGCTGGAGAACTTCACCGCCGTGATGGACGACGTGGTGAACGGCGACAGCCAGCGCGCGCAGCGGCTGGAGATCAAGCGCTGGGTGCTCGGTGACCATCCGCACGGCCCGACTGCCACCTTCGTGGCCGAGTCCGACCGGTTGACCGCCGAGGCGGTCGCGCACGCGGCCAGCATTCGCAACGAGTTCCGGGTCAAGTCCTGAGCCGGGTCACCGCCGATTGAGCTTGTCGAACCAGGTGCCCCAGGCTCAGTCGGTGACGGCCGGCAGCTGGTCGATGACGCGGACGTGGTGGCCGTCGAACCAGCCCGCCACGGTTTCCTTGCTGGCGTCGCCCGAGCGAGCCTTCTTGAACGCCTTGCCGCTCTTGCCCCAATGGTGGACCAGCACGTCCTCGTAGTCGCGGACGGCGCTGACCTGGAGACCGTCGCGCAGCAGGCGGGCCTCCAGCGCGGTCACCGACCACCACCACTGGAACTGCTCGTCGAGGCCGTCGCCCCAGGCGTCGCGGTCGACGAGCAGGCAGAACCCGTCGCTGCGCGGCCAGGGGCCGCTGGTGACGTAGCGCAGGCCGGTCGCGCCGCGCTCGTGCACGGCCAGCATCCGCCGCAGCCAGTCAGGGTCGCGGACCTCGGTGTCGGTGTTCAGCAGAAGGATGTGGCTGGCGTCGCGGGGCGCCATCGCGACACCGATGTTGCAGCCCTCGGCGAAGAAGGTGTTGCGGTCCAGCAGGGCCAGCCGGTTGACCCGGCCGAGGAACCGCATCGCCGTCCAGAACAGTTTGGTCTTGCGCCCGCTGTTGTTGTCGACCACCACCAGTTCGTAGTCGACGCCACGCGTCGTGCGCAGGCTCTTCAGCATCTTCCTGGCGTACGACAAGGCGTTGTAGCTGACCACGATGATGGCCACCTTCGGCGGCGCGGCGGAGGCGTCGGACATGACGTCGAGGCTAGCAAAATCCGTCATGCGGTCAGTGCCCGGTCAGCGTGGACGGGCGGATCCGCGCCGCACCCGCACCCAGCAGCACGACGGCGTCCGGATCGTGCCGCTCCAGGGCGACCCGGGTCAGCGCGTGGCTCGGCAGCGGCTGGAAGTCGCCCGCGGTGACCACGGCCACGGCTTCGGCGAAGCGTGCCGAGTAGGTGCCGATCAGCTCACCGGCCAGGTCGGACCAGCCGGCGGCGCGCAGGGCGCCGGCGTCGATCACGCAGGCCCGGACGTCCGGCACCTGTCGGCCGTGCCCGCAGCGCCGATGCGCGGACGCCACGAAGGCCAAGGCCCGACCCGGGTCGTCACCCTGCCGGGCGGAGACCCGGCGGATCAGCACCGACAGACTCTGCCGGGCACGGCGGACGTCGAGTTCGGCGGCCAGGCCGGCCGCCGACGTGGGGGCGTCGAACAGTTCCGCCGGGTCGTCGCGCAGCACGGTGTCGGAGGTCAGTACCAGGGCGCGGGTGGCGTCCGGCAGGGCATCCAGCACCGCGGCCATGGCCAACTCCTGGCCCTGAGGCGCGGGCACGACGTGGACGCCGTCGCCGAGGTCGGCTTCCGCGCCCACCACGATCACGTCGTAGCCGGCGGCGTGCCGGGAGACCGACTCCAGCAGCCGGCGCAGCGGCTTGCTCGCTCGCGGTGCGTTGATCACGATCACCCGGGCACCGACGCTCGGCAGGGTGACCTGCGGAAGCGGCCGGCGTCCGAAGCCGAAGGCACCCAGGAACTCCTGCGCGGCGGCGACATCGGGTGCGCACAGCTCGCGCCAGCGTCGGTAGACCTCCGCTTCGTCGGTGTGCTGCGCCAGCAGCGGCAGCATCGCGGCGAGCTTGTCCAGGATTCCGTGGCGGATGCGCTCGTAGGCCGCGTCGTCGATGCCGATCAGGCCGCCGAAGCGAGGGTCGCTGGGATTCTTCGGACGGAAGTCGACCCGGCAACCGACGGAGCGGGCCGGCAGATAGCTGTGCAGCCGGCTGGTGCTGACTTCGGCGTATTCGGCGTGGTAGCGCTGCACCCATTCGCGGGCCAGCGCCAGATTCTCGGCCAGCGGCAGCGGACGGATGTCACCCACCGACTGCTCGATCTGCTCGCCCTCCTCGGGCGCCTCCTGAGCATCGATGTAGGCGGTGCCGGTGCGCTCGTCCGGGCCGGTGCGGGCGAATACGGTGTCGACCGTGGTGGTGATGCAACCGGAGAAGAACGCCGGGACGCCCGCGGCGTCCAGCAACGCCACCGTCTGCCAGTCGCGGCAGCCGATCGGCGCCCACCGCCGCAGGTAGTCGATGGCGTCGGGGGTGAGGGCGTCCGGCTTGTTCAGGTGGAACGACACGAACAGCGGTCGCAGATTGGGATGGAACGGCAGGTTGTAGCCGCCGGAGAACGTGGGATGCAGGTACCAGCCGAACATCACCGCCCAGGTCGGCGCGGGAAGATCCTGATAGACGCTGCCGTCGCGCTGCACCTCGACCAGCTGAATGCGCGCTGGCGGCCCCTCGATCAGCCGCTCGGGCTTCACCGTGCCTCGCAGCGAGCGCATGGCCGCGACCAGTTCGGGATCACCGTCGAACTCGAAGCCCTGCCGGCGGACGAGGTGGCCCAGGCTGGCCAGGGTCTGGATGTAGTCACCGACGTTGCGGGAGGCGTTGTCGGGCTGCTTGTAGTCGAGCACCCCGAAGCGGAAGTCGGCTTCCAGGTCGGGTTGGGGTGCCCGGCGGAAGCCGTCGGTGAACCAGCTGCGCAGCCGGGCGAACTCGCTCGCCCAGTAGTCGGTGAGTTCTCCGAAACCGCCGGTCTCGGCGACGTCGGCGGTCAACCGGGCCAGCGGCTCATGACCCACCGAGAAGGCATGACGGGCGAGCACCAGCGCGGGATAGCCGGTCAGTGAGTCGGGTGCCTCGCCGACCAGGGCGGTGCAGCGTGCGGCGCAGCCGTCCGGATCGGCACCGAAGCCGGCGATCGCGTACTCGGGGCAGGCCGCGCCCCGCAGCTCGACGTCCTGCACCGCCTCGAACTCGGCCCATGCCTGCGCCGGCGTCGAGGTGGCCAGATGGCACAACCCGAGCACCGCCCGGCCGGCCTGGGCGGTCGCCGGCTGCTGGAGCAGCCCGTACCCCAACTGCAACGCCTCCGCTGTGGAATCAGCGGCCAGCGCCCCACGGGCGACGGACAGGGCGGCACGGCCTGGCGGCTCACCCGTCGCCACGCGTTGCCGGTAGCGGGCGGTCGCGTCGGATTCAGCGGACGGCGGCGTCACCGGTGGCACCGTCCCCCGGGCGCCGACCAAGGTGGCCAGCGCGCGGCGTCCCCGCCCCAACGCTTTGCGCCACGGCGATGACGTCACCACGCGGTGGCCCTTCAGTTCGGAAGCTTCATGGTGCCGACACTCTTGTCGTCACCGGCGGCCGGCGTGGTGATCAGCGCCGAGGACGCCGCCCCGCGGCCGATCAGCGAGCCGTTGATCCGGATGTACACGCCCTTGCGCGGGGGCAGCCCACGCAAGGTGAACTCGCCGGCGCTGTTGGTGGCGAACTGCGACACCACTTCGCGGTCCTTCGTCCAGCCCGTGCGGGCGGCCACGAAGACGTCACGCACCGGCTTGCCGTTGCTGCCCTCCACCTTGCCGGTGAGGATGCTGCCCTGACCGATGCTCACCGTGTCGGCGGTCACCGGGGTGTTGCCGAGCTTGGCCTTGACCACGGTGCCCTCCTCCCGGGCGTATGCGGTGCCCTTGGTGTTCACCCACTGAGTGGTGTAGTTGCCGCTGCCCACGTAGGCGAGCTGCACGTAGTAGTCGCCGGGGCGCACTTCGAGCTTGTACTTGCCCGAGGTCGAGACCGGAACCTGGGCGTTCACGTCGCCGGACGACTTGGAGTAGGCCACCGCCACGTAGTCGGCGAGCGTGCTGCCGCCGGCGCCGGTCACCGTGCCGGAGATGAAGCCCTTCGGCGAACGGGTCTTCGCCATGATGGCCTCGGTGCGGTCGGAGACCGCCACGGTGGTCACCTTGCCCTTGGCATCGGTGAAGTTCTGCACCATCCGGATCCGGAGGTAGTAGTTGGTGTTGGAGCTGAGCTTGGTGACCTTGCCGGAGGTGCCGGTCAGACTGGCATAGCCGTCATGATCGGTCATCTCCTGGTTCTCGGCCCAATAGACGCGGAACAGGTGCTTGTCGGCGTCATAGCCCTGCGGTGCCTTCCAGGACAGGCTGATGCTCTCGTGATCGGTGTCGGTGGCCTTGAAGCTGGTGGGCTGGTCGTACATCGGGGTGGTGGTGCCGTCCGGCAGCTTCACCGTGGCCGGGTTGGTCGACTTGGTGGACTTGGCGCTGGAGTAGCCGCTCATCCGGATACCCGGCAGGTCGGTGTTGCCCGCCACCGGAAGCCGGTTGGCCACCGTGAACTTGTAGCTGACACCCGGCTTCAGCCCGGTGAACACCGCCGAGCCGTCGAAGCCGTACTGGTACTTGGTCTTCTCGCCCTTGGCTTCGGCCCGCAGCACATAGCCCGGGGAGCCGGTCACCGTGCGCCAGGTGATCTCCATGCTGGTCTTGGTCGGGTTGACCGCTTGGATCGCGATCGGCGCCTTGTAGGAGAACTTGGACGTCTTCACCTTGACCGCCGAACTCACCGCGCCGGTCGAGGTGCCGCTGCTGGAGGCGGCGCTCCAGGGCTGGACCCAGACGTAGTAGGTCTTCGAGGTGCTCAGTGCCGACAGCGTCAGCGGGGATCCGGTCACATACTTCGACGAGGCCTTCGATCGGCTCGAGCTGGTGCCGTAGTAGACCCGGTAGGCGGCCGGCTTGCCGTCGGAGGGCGCCTTCCAGGTCACGGTGACGCCGTTCGAACCCGAAATGGCCTTGGCGGAGACGCTGGTGGGTTTGCCGAGCGCCGCGTTCGCCCGCGGCGTGGGAGCGACCACGCTGAGGGCGAATGCGAGGGTGCCGATGATCGCGACGATCAGGCTGCGGTGGCCCAGTCTCATTGTTGTGCTGCGGTTCGTCACTTGCAGGCCCTGTTCCCTTGGTTCAGTTCGTTCCAGCCGGCCTGGTAGACGCCGATCGCCCGGCGCATGTCCTCGGCGGTGGCGTTGTTGGCGCGGCGGGTGTCCATGGTGATCACGTGCTCTTCGCTGTAGCGCAGCCCGGACGTGGTCATGTTGGCGGTGCCGAACAGAGCCCGGCCGGCGTTGCTGGTGGCCGGGGTGATCAGGATCATCTTGGTGTGGATCGGCACCTTGGTGCAGCGCACCATGGTGGTGGCGTTGTACTTCTTCAGCACCTTCACCACGTCCTTCGACACGGTCTGCGCACCGCCCTGCTGGGAGAGCAGGATCTTCACGTCACAACCCCGGTTCTTGAGGCTGACCAGGGATTTCACCATGATCGTTGCCCGCGTGATGGTGAGCCGGTACATCGCCACCCGGATCTTGTTGTCGACCAGGCAGTCGACGTCGTTGAACTGCGCCGAGTAGTAGTCGTCGACGTCCTTCGGCTGTGGACTGAACGAGACCGAGGTGCCGCGGCCCGAGTCGGTGTAGTGCCGGTAGAGGGTGTCGATCCAGATGCCGCGGTCCTTCTTCAGCGTCGGCTTGACGTCGCCGACGGTGACGAACTTGCCCTTCTTGCAGTCGGCCGAGCCGGTGGTCGAGCCCGAGCAGATCTTCATGTTCTGGTAGCGGGCGGAGAAGTTGTCGTACAGCTTCTGGTCGCCGTAGATGAGGGACGCCTCCTGCCAGTAGGTGCGCACCTGGCTGCGGGCGAACTGACCCGACGACGAGAACACCGCGGGATGCTTCTTGTCGTCGCCGGCCCAGAGGGTGTCCGAGATCGTCATGAACTTCTCGTGGTTGATCGCGTACGGGTACACGCTCGACTTGTTGGTGTTGAAGCAGCCGTTGTAGCACCAGTAGATCTTGGCGATCTTGCTGCTGACCAGTCGCTTGACGATGTTGGATTTCGCCGAGGCCGGGGTGATGCTGCCGCCGTCCATCACGAAGCCGATGTTGACGTTGCGCTTCTTCTTCACGTACTCCATCGCGCGCCAGATGATCTCGCTGTCGGACTCCGGCCGCTCGGTGGTGCCGATCGCCCGGATGAAGTACATGCCGATCATGATCGTGGCGTTCTTCTTGGCGCCGCAGACGATCTGGGCCATCCGGTTGGCGTAGCTCCAGGGCGACTGGTTCTTGGCGTCCAGGTAGCCCCGGTACTCCATGTCGTCGGTGTTGAACCAGGCCTCGAACGCACGTGGCTCCGAGGTCAGCGTCGGGCACTCGCTGAGGTCCTGCGGGACGGCCTGCGCCTCACCGGTGTTGTCGTCCATGGTGAACGAGATGGCGCCCGCCGGGGTCGCCACGATCGCGGTGAGCAGCGTGGCGACGCCCAGCATCGCGAGTAGGCGTTGTTTCCAGTTGGATCGGTTGGCCGAGAACGGCATCCATACCCCCGAGTTCGTCACACCGGCGAGAACTCGCCGGGGCGCGGCGAAATTCAGCGGTGCCTTTGATTAGGATTTCCCTGAGGATGATAACCCAGGAAGCCGTGGGCTCCCGCTTCGCCACTTCGTACCCCGGTACTGTGGTGGGCCCGAGGATTCCAGGGTGCACACCGCGCCCGTGTGACGAAGGGTGGCCTCGATGCGTTACCGCCGACTAATCGCCGCGTTGCTGATCGGCACGCTGTCGGTGCTCGCACTGGGGGGCACTCGGGCCCGTGCGGCCGATGACTATCTGGTCGGCAGCGACCCCCAGCCGCGCCAGGAACTGTCCGAGGTGCCCGGCTGGGTCACCCTCGCCTTCCGCACCAAGGCCAGCGCGAAGCTCGCCAAGATCCTGGTGTTCGACGCGGGTGGTCGCAACGTGACCACCGGCGCCCTGATCGTGGAGGGCACCAACGTCACCAGCCAGTTGGACTTCGACCTGCCCAAAGGCACCTACAGCGTCTACTACCGCACCAGCGACACCTCCGGTAAGCCGCGCGGCGGCGCCTTCCAGTTCGCCTACGGCAAGGGCAATTGGACGCCGCTCGACAAGGAGGTCTGGGTCGGCGAGGAGGAGCAGCCGCCGGTACTGGCCAATCCCGATCCCAACGCGACCGAGCCGGCGAAACCGGGCGAATCCACGCCGGCCACCCCGTCGACCCCCGGCACTTCGCCCAGTGAGCCGACGGCGACGCCGCAACCGTCGGTTTCTCCGACCGCCACCGCACCCGCCGAGCAGCCGGCGGCGTCCGACAACTCGGCAGCCGGCTGGCTGGTCGCCGGCGGCATCGTGGTGGCCGGGCTGATCGGCTGGGGCGCGGTGCTGATGGTGCGTCGCAACCGCGCCGGCGACTGACCCTCGCCCGCGGTCAGGACGGCTCGGCCCAGCCCTGGGCGTCGAGTTCGTTGTAGAGGCCCGACCAGCGGGCGACGCACGACTCCGGCGTGAACGGCCGGACGGCCGGCACGGTGCCCGAGGAGAGCCGGGCGAGCAGTCCGGGTTCAGTCAGGCATCGGACGATGGTGTCGGCCATCGCCCGCTGATCGCCGTAGGGCACCAGGAAGCCGTTGACGCCGTCCTCGATGATGTCGGAGGGACCGTACCGCAGGTCGTAGCTGACCACCGGGCAGCCCAATGCGAAGGCCTCCTGCAGGGTGAGCGGTGCGCCCTCGTACTTGCTGGTCATGATGCACAGCCCGGCCCGGCGGTAGACGCCGTGCGGATCGGTGGTGAACCCCGCCAGCGTGACCGACGAACCCAGGTTGAGCTGTTTGATCTGCTCGGTCAGCTGGGTCAGCAGCGGGCCCCGGCCGTAGATCTCCAGCCGGGCCTCGGGCAGCAGGCGGTGCACCCGCGCCCACGCCCGCAGCGCGTGGTCTATCTGCTTCTGCGGATCGAGCCGGGCCATCATCACCACGAGATTCGGATCCCGTTCCACCGTCTGCTCGGGCGACACCGCGGGGGCCGCGTGCGGCACCACCCGGAAGTTCGCCTGCTTGCCGTACACGGCCTCGGCCTCGGCCCGCTGGGTGTCGGTGAGGAAGACGGTGGCGTCCACCTCGTCGCGGTGGGCGAACAAGGCCTGATAGCTGGGCCGGATCCGTTTGATGTTGTCGTAGGGAGCCCGGACGTGGGTGTTGTGCAGCACGAACAGCCGCTTCACGTTGGGACGGCGATAGGACAGCATCCACGGATCGACGTCGCGGGCCTCGGTGCAGATGAAGGCGCGCCGTCCGGCCAGGTAGTTGTCCAGGCAGCTGTGCAGGATCTCCTCGTACCCGCTCAGCACCCGGCTCGGCCGGCCCTCGGTGTCGAACAGGGTGACCTGCTCGATGTAGTGGCGTCCGGTCTCGGGCTCGGTGACTCGCCACAGGTTGAAGTGCGGGGTGCCGTCGTTGCGGTAGTAGATGTCCTGCCGCGGCCGGTTCTGCACCAGGTCCATGTAGACGGTGCGCCGGATGGTTCCGTCGAGCCGGAACTCGTCCCGCCTGGTGCGGTTGCGGTTGACGGTGAACCAGTCCCGGACGATCAGCCGGCCGGCGTAGTCGAAGCGCTTGTAGATCCGGTAGACGCCCTCGTCGTCGTAGAACCGGTAGAGCTCCTGGTCGGCGTCCTTGATCGGGTGCAGGCCGGGTTCGTCCAGCTGATGGCTGACCGGCGGGCCGACCCGGGTGCTGTCGTCCGGCAGGTAGTCGAGGAGGTTGACGGTGGTGATCCCCTCGATGAGCGAGCCGCGTTGCCGGAACAGCTGGGTGACGTCGTCCAGTTCGGAGGAGTGGTTGAAGGTGAGTACCGCCGAATCGACTCCGGCCAGTTCTTTGAACAGCCGGGCCTTGGCGAAGATCGACGACGTCCGGCCGGCGAAATTCCGCGGCAACCCGCCCACCGCGAAGAGGTAGAGCGCATCCGGGAACGGTTGCATCGGTGGTATCGGATCGGATCGCTTGGTCAGTGCCGGGCCGCTGGGGCTCGATGTGGGTGCCTTCTCCTTCGGTGGCCGGGCCTGCGCCGGGGCGCCGGTGAGCGCTCGCCACGCCGCACGTCCCCGCCCCGCCGCGGCGCGCATGATGCGATCCATCGATACCTCTCCGACTGCTGCGATACTTGAGTCCGCCCCAGCCTGCCACGTCGATGCCCGTGCGGCAGTCCGGGACGCGGATTCTGCGAGGAGGACATCGGTGAGGGTCATCACCTACGGCACGTTCGATCTGTTTCATGAGGGTCACCGCCGGCTGCTGGAGCGTGCGAAAGAGCTCGGCGACTACCTGATCGTGGGTGTCACCACCGATAACTACGACGATTCCCGCGGCAAGCTGAATGTGCGGCAGAGCCTGATGGATCGCATTCGCAATGTGCAGGACAGCGGTCTCGCCGATGAGATCATCATCGAGGAGTACGAGGGCCAGAAGGTCCAGGACATGCAGAAGTACGCCGTCGACATCTTCGCGATCGGCTCGGACTGGCTGGGTAAATTCGACTACCTCAACGATTACTGCCAGGTCGTGTACCTGGACCGCACCAAGGGTGTCTCGAGCACCCAGTTGCGCAATGAATCGGGCGGCGTGATGCGGGTCGGCATCGTGGGCGCCGGACGGATCGCGGCACGCTTCGTGGCCGAGGCGCGCTACGTCAGCGGGGTCAGCGTCGAAGCCGTCTACACCAGGAACTACGACAAGGCGAAGGCGTTCGCCGAGCGCTGCGAGCTGCAATGGGCCAACGAGACCTTCGAGCACCTGCTGCAGCATGTGGACGCCATCTACATCGCCTCGCCGCACGCCAGCCACTACGACTACGCCAGGGCGGCGATCGAGGCCGGCGTCCATGTGCTGTGCGAGAAGCCGATGACGCTGAGCAAGCAGCAGACGACGGAGCTGTACGAGCTGGCCGCGTCTCGCGAGGTGGTGCTGGTCGAGGCCATCAAGACCGCGTTCGCGCCCGGCTTCCAGCGCATGGTGGCGGTCGCCCGGATCGGCACCATCGGCACCGTCCGATCGGTTGACGCCACTTTCACCAAGTTGGTCCACGAGGGGCGCGAGCTGCACGGCGAGGACGGCGGCAGCATCTCCGAGCTGGCCACCTATCCGCTGCTCGCCATCGTCAAGCTGCTCGGCACCGATTACGTCGACGTGCGTACCTACTCGTATCGGCCCGAGGGCAGCGAGGTCGAGTTGTATTCCCGCATCGACATCGTCTACAAGCATGCGATCGCCTCGGCCCGCACCGGTATCGGGGTGAAGGCCGAAGGTGAACTGGTGGTGGCCGGCACCAAGGGCTATGTCTATGTGCCCGCGCCGTGGTGGCTGACCGAGTACTTCGAGGCGCGCTTCGAGAATCAGGCGCACAACAAGAAGTACTACTACAAATTCGACGGCGACGGCCTGCGTTACGAGCTTGCCGAGTTCGCCTGGATGATCCGCAATCAGACCCCGGAATCGTTCAAATTGCGCACGGCTGAATCGATCGCGATCGCCGATATCATCGAGCGGGCCCGTTCGCAGGCCACCATCTTCAACTGAGGAAACATATGGCGTCGCGGATCGACTTCTACAAGCGTGCGGTCTATCTCACCCTCCGGCGTATCAACGACAATCCGGACTCGGTGCTGCACAAGGTGTACCGCACCACTCTGCTGGGCTCGCGCCGCCTGGTCAGCCTGGTCGCCCGCAAGCCGGTCGCCTGGGTCGCTCAGCTGCAGAGCGCGCGCTGGCTGAACGACCACCAGTTCGAGATCACCGGTTTCGCGTTCGAGCGGGGGATCGGATTCCCCGATCAACCGCCGGTGGTGCGGGTCTGGCTTGCTGGGCCGCGTCGGCTGCGGGTGCCGGCGACGGTCGAGTTCCGCCGTGACCTGGCGGCCAGCGGGCGGACCAAGGACAGTGACTTCGACTACTCGAACACGGGTTTCCGCGCCGTGTTCGACCTGCGTGGCCTGTTCGGCGGCGAGCCGATGCAGTTGTGCGCACAGGTCAGCGTTTTCGGGCGCGGACGCACCCGCACCGGAGGCTTCGAGAAGCGTTTCGGCGGCGGCTCGGCCAAATTCCCGTCCGCTCGGGCGCTGGACGGCGTCCAGGTGGTGCCGCGCTGGGTGGCCGACGAGGGCCTGGTCATCGACGTCCGCAAGCCCGCCGCGACGCTGGGTTCGCTCGAGTTCTCCGGCCGCCGGATGCTGCTCGAGGTGCGCGGGGAGGGCCTGACCGGCGGTGAGTTGGTCAACGAGACCGGCGTGGTCCCGCTGGCCGCGGCGAGCGAAGCGTCCGGGGTGCTGCGGCTGGAGGGTGAACTGCCGCCGCCGGCGCCGTCCACCACCACCGGTGCGGGACTGGTCGCCGAGGACGTGGACGGGTTGCACGGATGGGTGCGGCACGCCTGGTACGAGGCGTGGGTCACCGACCGTGACGGCCGTCGGCTGCAGGTGGCCGTGAACCGGCCGGGTCCCGAACTGGGCGAGGGCGGTGAACTGAGCGGTTACGTCGCGGACGGGTGCCTGCTGGTCCGTGACACACCGGTGTCGTTGCTGGTTTCGTCCGTGGCGTTCGAGACCGAGCCGGAGTTGGGCGTCCGGGTCGCCGGGCGGGTACGGGGCGATGCCACCGGCGCGTCGCTCCAGTTCGTCGGCGCCCATCAGACCCTTCCGGCGACACTGCGGGTGGAGGACGGACGGTTCGAGGCGTTCTGCCCGCTGATGAGCAGCACCTGGGGCAGGCCCCCGTTGCCGCCCCAGGCGAGTGCGTACACACTGCGCGGGCTCACCGCCGACAACGAGTGGTTCTGGATCGGCACCGACAGCGACCTGATCGACCAGTTGCCGCGCGAGACCCAGCACCCGCTGTTCCGCTTCCGGTTCCAGGTGGACGGCGGACGCCGGCTGCAGTTCCGGGTGAAGGCGCCGCGGGCCGACGACGAGCTGGGCTTCTACCACCAGCGGGTCCTCGAGGAGGAGTACCGCAACACCACCTTCGAACCCGAGGACAGCGTCTTCTTCGAGTCGTTCTACGGGCGTTCGGCCGCCTGCAACCCGCGGGCGCTCGATGCGCTGATCGCCGCCGAGCATCCGGAGCTCACCCGCTACTGGGGTGTGGTGGACAACTCGGTCGGGGTGCCGCCGGGCGCCGTCCCGGTGGTCTACAACACCCGGGCCTGGTGGAACGCCCGAGGTCGTTCCCGATGGGTGATCGCCAACGACTGGCTGCGGGTCAAATTCGCCCACCAGCCCCATCAGGTGGTGCTGCAGACCTGGCACGGCTCGATGTTCAAGCGGATCGGCCTCGACCGGCCCGGCTTCGATCCGATCCAGGAGCGGGCGCTCAAGAAGGAGCGGGACAAGTGGGATCTGCTGCTCAGCCAGAACCGGCACAGCAGCGAGATCTTCCGTTCGGCCTATGCCTGGGAGGGGCCGATCCTCGAGGAGGGCTATCCCCGCAACGACGCGCTGGCCGGCGGTGACGGCCGTCCGATCCGGGAACTGCTCGGGATCCCGCTGGACGACACGGTGGTGCTGTACGCGCCGACCTGGCGCGACGACCAGACCAAGGCCGAGTTGCTGCTCGACGTGGCCGCACTCGCGGCCGAACTCGGTGCGGGGTACACGCTGCTGCTGCGGGGGCACACCCGCACCCACGAGATCAGCGAGGCGGTGACCGCCGAGCATCTGCTCGACGTGACCACCTATCCCGACATCACCGAGCTGTTCCTGGCCTCCGACATCCTGATCACCGACTACTCCTCGGTGATGTTCGACTTCTCGGCCACCGGGCGTCCGATGATCTTCTTCGTGCCCGACCTGGACGACTACCGCGATTCGCTCCGCGGGGTGTACTTCGACCTGGAGGAACTGGCGCCCGGACCGGTGGTCTACGACCCGGCGCTGGTCGCCCCGGCGGTCCGCTCGGCAGCCGCTGATCGCGTCGATTCCTACGCCGCGAAGTACGACCAGTGGCAGGCCCGGTTCAACCCGCACGACGACGGCCAGTCCGGACGGCGGGTGCTGGCCCGGTTGTTCGCCACCGACCCGCCCCGGCTGCACTCGTCGTCCGCCGACCCGGAATAGCCCTCCCTGGGGAAGTGCTGATCCAGTCACGTCATCCCGGGCTCCGACCCGGGATCTCAGGTGGGAGAGATCCCGGATCAGGTCCGGGATGACGATCGAGGGCCCGGCGGACCCGATGGGTGGGGGTCAGGGCAGGTAGGCGGTGATCCGCACCATGTTGTGATCGGACGGCGGGGTGCCGTTGAACTTGCCGGCGTCGTCGACGTCCACCACGGTTTCCCACTCGTTGACCCGGACGCCGCGCGACACATAGATGTAGTCGATCACGGAGCCGTTGGTGTAGACCGATTTGGGAGCCGTCGCGGCCAGGTTGTTCTTGGTGTTGAACTCGGTGCCGATCCGGTGTTCCACGATCGCCGAACGGTCGGGGACCGTCGACTTGTAGGTGTTGCCGAGCGGGTCCAGGTAACCGGCATCGGTGATCACGTCGTAGGGCGCATTACTCGGCGAGGTGTACTTGTTCGTCTTGAAATCGCCCAGGATGATCACCGGCAGCCCGGACCTGTTCTGCTTCTTGATCGTGTCCACCAGCTCGCGGGTCTGCGCGGCGCGGGTGTTGTGATGCAGGCTGGAGCCCACGCTGTCGTCCCGCGGATCCAGGTGGGTGTTGACCACGAAGAAGTGCTTGTCGGTGGAGCGTTGCCGAAGTTCGGCCCAGGCCAGGAAACGCGTGGTGTCGTCGGGCGCCTGGGCGTCGAACTCGAGCGAACCCTGACGCACGGCCGCGATCCGGTCGGAGTTGTAGATGATCCGGACGTCGTGGGAGGCGCCGCGATCCTTCGGCTTGCAGTTGTTGGGACTGGTCGACTTCTCGCAGTTGTAGCGGTAGGAGTTGGTGATCGCGTACCGCGAGCCGAGCAGGTCGAGCAGGTCGTCGAACTGGGCCTTGTCGGTGCCGTCCGCGGCGCGCGTCAGCCCCTGGGAGCTCTCCTGGGTGCCGAGTACGTCCAGGTCCTGGGCCTTGATCGCCTGCACCAGGGTGGAGCGGCGCTTCGCCCACGGGTGGCTGGAGGAACAGTTGGCGCAGAGGATGTTGTAGCTGGCGGCCCGTAGCGGTGCGACCACGCTGCCGGCGGTCGTGGACGCCTTGAGCGAGGTGCTGAAGGTGGTGGTCGTCTTGCCGTTGGTCGACTTGGCCCGCAGCTTCACCCAGTAGTCGGTGTCCTTCTTCAACCCGGTCAGCTTCAGCCCGGTGTCCTTGGTGCTGACGTACTTCGCGCCGGACAGGCTGGAGTTGGCGGCGTACTTCACCTGGTAGCTGCCGATGCCGGAGCGCGCCCGCCAGGCGAGGGTGAGTGAGTCGGAGTTCCGGGCGACCAACTGCAGTCCGCCCGGGGTGAGAGTGACATAGCTGCTGCCCTTGCCGCGGGTGACCACCTCACCGGTCTTGCCGTAGGGGCTGAGCAGGTCGCCGGTCGTCTTCGCGACGGCGACCGCGACGTAGTAGCGGGTGCCGGCCTTGAGGCCGCTCAATTCGGCTTCGGGTTCGGTGGTGGTGAGGTACTTCGGCGAGCTGAAGGTCTTCGTCGTGGAGTACTTCACCTTGTAGCGCGGGGCGCCCCACACGGGCGTCCAGGAGATCGCGGACGCGGTGGTCGACCGCACGCCGCCGGCCGGTGCGCCGGGCGCCACCCAGGCGCCGATCGCCTGAGTCGGTGGGCTGAGCAAGGTGACGGCCGCCAGGGTGAACGCGGCCACAGCGAGGCTGAGAAGGCGACGGCTCATGCCCGCACCGCCTTGGGGCGCGGGTGCCGATCGACAGAGGGGTTCGGGTAAACAGAGGGGTTCGGGTAAGGGGTGGCGTCATGGGTAACGGGGGGCATGACAGTCTCCTCTTCTGGGACGGGAACGGCTCCCGGTCGACGAGCAGGTCGTCGACGCGGGATAGGGGGACGGTCCTCGGTCGGGGAAGAACCGGCCAGCCCTGACGGACCTACCCAGGTGGTGACTTGTCGAGCCGAACGGTGGGAGGGGGACCCACGGTTCGGAGGGCGATGCCTCCGCAGCAGCGGACGGCGGATCCGATGCGATCGCGCGCCCCAGCGCCACGGGGGCGCGGCGGAGCGCGAAAAGGCATGCGGGCATGGTCACCTCAGGAATCCTTGGGGGTGGACGGAATCCGGGACGCGACAAACCTTACAGGGAGCCGTTGTCAAGCGTCACACGCACTCTCAATGCTGGGATGAGGATGAGAAATGCTCAGGGAAGCGCCGGTCCATTCACGTCATCTTCCGTTCACGTCATCCCAGCCCCGACCCGGGATCTCAGGCGGGGAGAGATCCCGGATCAAGTCCGGGATGACGATTGTCCGGGACGACGAGGGAAGTCCGGGATGACGAGCGAGGGCTCAGGTTCAGGGCAGCAGGACGGTGGCTCGGATCAGGTTGTGGTCCGAGGCCAGCGGGCCGCGCAAGGTGCCGTCGCCGTTGAGGTTGACCACCGTTTCGTAGTCGGTGACCCGCATCCGGGTGACGAAGATGTAGTCCGGGTTGCTGCCGTTCACGCCGCTGGTGCGCCGGCCGTCGCGCCGCAGGTTGTTGTAGCTCGAGTATTCGGTGTGGATCCGCTTCTCGACCGTGGCAGAGCCGCTCGGGCTGGTGGACCGGTAGCCGTTGCCCAGTGGGTCGATGAAGCCGGCCGCCCGCATGATGTCGTAGGGCGCATTGGTCGGCGCGTCCCACTTGGTCGAGTTGTAGTCGCCGACGGCGATCGCCGGTAGCCCGCCACGGTGCGCCGCGATGGTCTGGACGACCTTGCGCGCCTGCGCATTGCGAATGGTGTAGAAGGTGCGCGATCCGGCGGGGTCGTTGCGCGGCTCGAGGTGGGTGCTGGTGAACAGGAAGCGCTTGCCGTTGATCCGGTGTTCGAAGACCGCCCAGGCCACGTATCGGTCACGGCCGATGCCCGGCAGGTCGGCCAGCTGTTGTGAGCCCTGGCTGATCAGCCGGACGGTCGCGGTCTTGTAGGCGATCCGGACGGCGCCCGATGCGCCCCGCTGCACCGGCTTGCACTTCTTGGGGCGTTCGGCGTTGCGGCAGTTGAACCGGGTCAGGTTGGTGAGCCGATACCCCGCCGGCGCGAGCAGCCGGGCGACGTCCTCGAACTGGGTGCGGTTGGTTCCCTTGAGCAGCGCATGGGACGCCTCCTGCAGGCCGACCACGTCCAGGCCGGAATTGACGATGGTGGAGACCACCGCTTGCCGGCGCGGACCCCAGGCTCGGCAGTTGGCGCACTGGATGTTGTAGCTGCCCACCCGCAGCGGGTCGCCGTCCGGCGTGGTGAGGCGCTGGACGCCGCTCCAGTCGCTCTGCGGTCCGCGGGCGTTGATCAGCCGAGCCCGCACTCGATAGCTGGTGCCCGGGCGCAGCTGCGGGGCGACCAGCCGGGTACCGGTGGGCGTGCTGCGCTTCGGCTTCTTGCCCGGCGCCGTCCACTCCAGCTGCAGCTTGGTGCCCTTCGCCGGCTTGATCCAGGACAGTTCGCCGCGCACGGACGAGGTGGCGCGGGTCTCGACGATCGGAGCCGTCAGCGGGTAGGGGGTCTGCACCGCCAGTTCCACCGACGCCGATCCGAGCGGCAGGCCTGTGGCGTCGGCGGCGGAAACCTGCACCCAGTAGCGGGTATGCGGCTTCAGCCGGCTGAACGCGGCCGCCGTCCGGGTGGCGACCAGGGTCTGCAGCGGCGCCCCGGCGCGAGCGCTCTTGAGTTGGACCCGATAGCCGGCAGCGCCGGGGACGGGCGTCCAGGACACGGCGAGCAGGTTCGACCGGGCGGTGGAGGCGTCCAGTGCCGGACGCGGTGCGGACGGCGCAGCGGTGGACGGTTCGGGGGATGCGGCAGCGGCTGAACCGGACGGCGAGGCACTGGCGAGTGAACCTGGTGCCGGCGCGGTGTCCGTCGACGGTTGCGCCGAGTTGGTGCCGTCGGCACCCGGTGCCGGGCTGCTCGATGCGGACGCGCTGGGAGCCGGGCTGTCGGCAGGTGCCGGAGCGGACGCGGTGGGCGGCGGCGTGGTGGGTTCGGCGGCGGCGGGGAGTGCGGTGCCGGACAGGGCGAGCATGACGACGAGCGTCGTCAGCGGCGCATGCCAGGCCCTTCTGCTCAACGCGGTTCCCCCCGAAGTCCACGAGTGCTGGCGTGACGCTATCAGCCTGCGATGAGGGGAACCTGAAGCTAGGTTGAGCGTATGCAGAATGAGTGCTCCCGGTTGCCGGTCGGCGACCACCTGGAGGCGCGATGATCGCGGTCGAGGACTACCGGGAGCGGGTGCTGGCCCTGGTGGCCGGTCGCCGGCTCGACGCGCAACCGGTGGCGTTGGCGCAGGCCGCCGGACGGGTGCTGGCCGACGACCTGATCGCGCGGGTCGCCGTCCCGCCGTTCGACAACTCGGCGATGGACGGCTTCGCGGTGCGCGCCGCCGACGTCGCCCAGGTGCCGGTCGAACTGGCCGTGGCCGGCGAGAGCGCGGCCGTCGGCGGCGACATTCCGGCGGTGCGGCCCGGCACCGCCGTCCGGGTGATGACCGGCGCTCGGGTGCCACCCGGTGCCGACGCCGTCGTGCCGGTGGAACTCACCGATCAGCCGGCCGGCGCGACGCCGCTGCCCGACCGGGTGCGGATCGTGGAATCGGTGCCGTCCGGACGCCATATCCGCCCGGCGGCGGACAATCTGGCCGCCGGCGATCTGGTGCTTCCGGCTGGGACGATGCTCACCCCGGCCGCGATCGGGGCGGCGGCGAGCGTCGGCTACGGCGAGTTGTCGGTGTGCGCGCGGCCCAAGGTGGCGGTGATCGCGACCGGTGCCGAGCTTGTCGAGCCCGGACGCGCGCTGGCCGCGGGCGAGATCCCCGACTCGAACTCGGTGATGGTCGCCGGTCTGGTGACCGCGGCCGGTGCCGAACTGGTGACGGTCGCGCGCTGCGGCGACGAGCCGGGCGCTCTTTCCGAGCTGCTGGCCGGCCTGCCGCAGGTCGACGTCATCTTCACCACCGGCGGGGTGTCGGCCGGTGCCTACGAGCCGTTGCGTCAGCTCGGCGCCGGCTTGGACTTCTGTGCGGTGGCGATGCAACCCGGAAAGCCGCAGGGCTGCGGGCTGGTGGAGGGCGTCCCTCTGGTCGCCTTCCCGGGCAATCCGGTCAGCTCGTTCGTGTCGTTCCAGATGTTCGGACGGCCCCTGCTGGACGCCCTCACCGGCGCGTCCGCATCCGTGGTGCGCCGCCGGGCGGCGGCCCTGGACGGCTGGCCGTCGCCGCGCGGACGGCGCCAGTACGTTCCGGTGGTCACCGAACTGGACGGAGTCCGGCTCACCCACCGGCTCGGCTCAGGTTCGCACCTGGTGGCCTCACTGCACCGGGCCGACGCGCTCGCGATCGTGCCCGAGGAACGCGAGGCGGTCGCGGTCGGCGACATCCTCGAAGTCATGGCAGTGTGACCGGATGCGTTTCACCCACTTGGACGCCGCCGGCGCCGCCCGCATGGTCGACGTCACCGGCAAGCAACCCACCGTGCGCGAGGCCACGGCCACCGGGCTGGTGACCTGCTCGCCCGAGGTCGTCGAGGCACTACGCAGCGGCACCGTGCCGAAGGGCGACGTGCTGGCGGTGGCCCGGGTCGCCGGCATCGCGGCGACGAAGAAGGTGCCGGACCTGTTGCCGCTGGCGCACGTCATCGGTGTGCACGGCGCGGTGCTCGATCTGGAGATCACCGATGCAGGGGTGGTGATCACCGCCACCGTCCGGACCGCCGACCGCACCGGCGTCGAGATGGAGGCGCTCACCGCTGTCACCGTCGCGGCGCTGGCCATCGTCGACATGGTGAAGGGCGTCGACCGGTCCGCGGTGATCGCCGACTGCCGGATCGTCGCCAAATCGGGCGGACGCAGCGGCGACTGGAAGCGCTGATCGCGTCGGCTAGGGCTTGTGGTCGCCGCCGTCCAACTGGTCGACGATGTGGGCGACCAATGGCCCGACCACCGCGATGGTGTCGCGGACGCCGCCCGTCGACCCGGGTGCGTTCACCACGAACGCGGAGGGCCGCTTGGTCGAGGTGACGATACCCGCCTCAGCCCGGGAGATCACGGCCGTCGGCACCTGCTCGGCGCCGCGACGGCGGATCTCGTCCACCACCCCGGGCAGTGGCAGCGAGAGCAGCTCGGTGGTGACCTGCGGTGTCACATCGCGCGGGCCGATGCCGGTGCCTCCGGTGGTGATCACCACGCGGGCGCCGTGCTTGATCGCCGAGCGGATGCCGCGCCGGATCGCTGTGGGTTCGTCCGGGACGACCGCCAGGGTCGCGTCGATGCCGTGTGCGGCGAGCAGGCTGACCGCCAGCGGTCCGGACCGGTCCGCGTAGGCGCCGGCGCTGGCGCGGTCGGAGACGGTGAGGACGGCGCCGGGGATGCGGTTCATGGGTTCACGCTAGTAGGTCTCGTTGGTTGAGCTTGTCGAAACCAAGCTGCCGCGGCTCGGGAAAGGTCTCGACAAGCTCGACCAACGGTGAGCGACGGGATGGCCTCAGTCAGGAGGCGGCTCGGCGCAGCTGGTAGAGCGCGTAGCCGAACCGGCGTCCCTCGCGGTCCACCTCGATCACCGTCTCGGTGAGGACGCCCAGCCCGGCCAGTGCGCGAGCCAGCTCAGGGGCGGCGTCCTCGGACCAGATCACCAGCACCCCGCCGGGCGTGAGCCGTTCGGACGCCGTCCGCAGCCACTCGGCGGCGTAGACCCTCGCGTTCTGGACGTGGATCAGGAAGCCCGGGCCGTTGTCGACGTCGAGCAGGATGGCGTCGTAGCTCTCCTCGCGCCGGGGCAGCCATTCGGCGATGTCGCCATGGTGCAACTGGATCCGGGGATCGTGCGCCACCCGTTCCAGCTGAGCGGTGACGCCCTGCACGGCCCACTCGATCAGCGGCCCGGCCAGCTCCACGACGTCGACGTGGCGTGCGCCGTTGTCGAGCAGCCGGGACGCGGTGTAGCCGAGCCCGAGCCCGCCGACCAGCACCCGTCCCGGTGCGGTGCCGGCGGCGTCGGCCAAGGCGAGTTCGCTGGTGACCTCGGTGGAGTCCATCGCAAACACGCCGTTGACGATCAGTTCCTGGATCTCGCCGCGCTGCCGCAGCACGATCTCGCCCTGGGGCGTCGTCGCCCGGCCGAGTTCACGCATCGGCAGCTTCGTCGCCTGGACGTGTGGCGCGCAGCGCGATCAGAGCGGCGAGCGATCCGTTGAGATAGCCGGCCAGGACGTCGCTGGCGTAGTGCTGGCCGTTGTACAGCCGCGACCAGCCGAGCAGCCCGAGATAGCCGACCAGCCCGGCACGGAGCGCCACCCGCGCGGGTCGTGGCAACGCCCGTCCGGCGTGATCGAGAGCCACGGCAAGGGCGGTCATCGCACCGACGTGCCCGCTGGGGAAGCTCGACGTGGGCTGTTTGGTGCCGAGACGCTCCACCGCGGGCCGGGGCCGTCCGACCAGCGCGGAACTGATCACGTGCGTTGCCGAGGCGAGCGCCATCGCCAGGCCGGGCTCGAGGGCGGCGCGACGTCGGCCGCGAACCAGCAGCAGGCCGGTGAGACCGACGCCGATGCCGACGGCCCGCGAGGTGTCGGAGCTGTGTGACACGGCGTGGGCCAGGCGTGCGGCGGGCGGCCCGCCGCGGCCGCGCAGGTCGTGGTTCAGCCGGTGCTCGGCGGGCAGATCGTTGAGCGGTCCGGCGATCAGGCGCCCGGCCGCCACATTGGCGGCGACCAGTGCGCCGAGGGCGGCGGCGCTGCGCAGGACCGGTGACATGGCTGGGAGCGTAGTGGGTGACGTGCGCGGTGGGGTCGACAGGTCGTCCGGGGCCGTCCGGAAGTAGTGGAGAATGGGCGGGTGGCAGCCCGTCGTCCGAGTCCCACCGTGCCCCAGATGCTGGTCGCCGTGGCGGCTCTGCTGATCCCGGTCGTGTTGATCTACCTGTGGTTCAGCCGCATCCCCGAACCCAAGGCGACAGCCGTCGACTGGCAGCCGGTGGTGGCCCAGGCGCGCGCCGAGGCACCCTTCCCGGTGCTCGCACCCAAGGAGCTGCCCGACACCTGGACGCCGGTCCGGGCCCGCTGGACGCCGCAGGGCGAGCCGGGGCTCGACCAGAAGCCGGCGATCGGCAATACCCTGCAGCTGGGCTTCCTCACCCCCGATCAGATCTACATCGGGCTCGACGAGCGGGACGCCGACCCGCGGGGACTCATCCGCGACGCCACCCGCGGTGGCACGGCCGATGGTGAGAGCCAACTCGGCGGCGAGCCCTGGCAGCGTTTCGTCAGCGATGACGACCGGACCCGTGCCCTGGTCCGCAGCGGGCCGGACAGCACCGTGGTGATCAGCGGCGATCTGCCCTACGAGGCACTGGAGGCGTTCGCCACCACGCTGGGTTAGGACTGGGTGAGCGTGCCCTGGTGATAGAGCGCGCGCCAGCCGTCCGGCGTCCGTTCCCACAGGGTTGACCGGCGCGAGCTGCGTTCGCCCTGCAGCAGCAGATAGGTGGCGAGCCAGACGCCGTCCGCGAGTTGCCGCACCGCGAAGTCGTCCACCACCCGGGCGTTGTCGTCGGGGTCGACGCCGGTTGCGTAGCGCTGCGTCACCACCTCGATCACGTAGTCACGGCGATAGACCGCGCCGGAGGCGCCCACCTCCCAGTACGCCGGCGCGATCAGCGCGTCGACCGCGGCCCGGTCCGCTCCCGGCGGCAGCCGGTGAGTCAGCGGCTCCAGCGCCAGCAACTGTCGGCGCGCGGCGTCCGGGGTGATCGCCTCCATGCGCCCAGGCTAGGACTCGGTGTGCTGCATGGCAGAACACCGAGCGGAATCCTTTCGCGCGGCCGCTCGGCGCGGTTAGTCTCGCCATAACCCGTACCAGGCTCCAACGGAGGAGATCCCCGCAATGGCACAGCTCGAAGGCGACGTCGTCTACCCCGATCCCTCGATCGCGGCCGAGTCCCACGTTCCCTACCCCGACAAGCTGCGGGCCGAGGCGCTCGCCGATCCGGAAGGGTTCTGGGCCGACCGGGCCCGCGAGCTGGAGTGGTTCTCGCCCTGGGAGAAGGTGGTCGACGATTCGAACGCGCCGTTCTTCAAGTGGTTCACCGGTGCCGAGGTCAACATCGTGCACAACTGCCTCGACCGGCATGTGGCCGGGCCGAACAAGAACAAGCTGGCGCTGATCTGGCAGAGCGAGGACGGCAAGGAGCACCGCACCTTCAGCTACTTCTCGCTGCACCGCCAGGTCAACCAGATGGCGAACGTGCTCAAGGCGATGGGCGTGGTCAAGGGCGACAAGGTGACGATCTACCTGCCGCGCATTCCCGAAGTCTTCTTCGCCATGCTGGCCTGCGCCAAGATCGGCGCCATTCACTCGGTGATCTTCGCCGGCTTCTCCTCCGACGCCCTCACCGACCGGATCGACGACTCCCAGTCGAAGCTGGTCATCACCGCCGACGGCTCGTGGATCAACGGCAAGGTCTTCCCGCTGAAAGAGATCGTCGACAAGGCGGTGAAATTCTCGCCGACCGTCGAGAACGTGATCGTGGTCAAGCGGACCGGCTCCGAGGTCGTCATGGATCCGCTGCGCGACCACTGGTACCACGACCTGCAGGCGCTGCCGATCGCCAAGGGCAACTGCCCGACCGAGAAGCTCGACTCCGAGCACCCGCTGTACATCCTGTACACCTCGGGTTCGACGGGTAAGCCGAAGGCGATCCTGCACACCCACGGCGGCTACATGGTCGGCATCTACACGACGCTGAAGTACTCCTTCGACATGCGTCCCGAGGACCGCTGGTGGTGCACCGCCGATCCCGGCTGGGTGACCGGACACTCGTATCTGGTGTACGGGCCGCTGCTCACCGGTGCCACCACGTTCATGTTCGAGGGCGGCCCGACCTACCCGTACCCGAGCCGCTGGTGGCAGCTGGTCGAGTACTACGGGATCACCCAGTTCTACACCGCGCCCACCGCGATCCGGTCGTTGATGCGCTTCGGTGAGGCGTGGCCGAATCGGCACGACCTGTCGTCGTTGCGGCTGCTGGGCACCGTCGGCGAGCCGATCAACCCCGAGGCGTGGCGCTGGTTCTACCGGGTGATCGGCAAGGAGCGCTGCCCGGTGATCGACACCTGGTGGCAGACAGAGACCGGTATGTTCCAGATCACCCAGGTGCCGGGTGAGCCCCAGAAGCCGGGCTCGGGCGGCAAGCCGTTCTTCGGCCAGGACGCCGCCATCCTCAACGAGGCCGGCGAAGAAGTGCCGGACGGCGACGAGGGTTTCCTGGTGCTGAAGAATCCGTGGCCCGGCATGTTCCGGACGCTGTACGGCGACGATCAGCGCTACATCGACACCTATTGGTCGAAGTACCCCGGCGTCTACCTGGCCGGGGACGCCGCCCGCCGCGACGCCGACGGCTACTTCTGGATCATCGGCCGCACCGACGACGTGATCAACGTGTCCGGTCACCGGCTCGGCACCGCCGAGGTGGAATCGGCGCTGGTGTCCCACCCGGACGTCACCGAAGCCGCCGTGGTCGGGCTGCCGCACGAGGTGAAGGGCCAAGCCATCCACGCCTTCGTCACCCTGCGGGTGGGTGTCGCGGGTAGTCAGGAGCTGGCCGAGCAGCTGCGGGCGCATGTGGCGTCCCACCTGTCGCCGATCGCCAAGCCGGACGCCATCGACTTCCCCGACAAGCTGCCGAAGACCCGCTCGGGCAAAATCATGCGCCGCGTCCTGAAGGCGCGCGCGTTGGGCCAGGACGAGGGCGACCTCACCACCCTGGAGGACTGAGCGAGTTCCGCCCCGTCCCACTCCGGCCGACTCCGTGGTGACGTTGCTCCCTTTCGGTGGAATTGCACCGGCCTGAACCGGGCGAGGCCGTCGAAAGGGTGCGACGTCGAGCAGACGCCTCCGCTGGGCTAGCGGCGTCCGAACGGCGCCAGGGCGACGACCAGCAGGATCACCGGGAGGGTGAGCAGGGCGAGTCCTTCGAAGCCGATCCAGCCCAGGATGCCGCCGGCGGCGATCGCGCCGAGAGCGCCGAGCAGGCTCATCGCGGCGTCGTTGCGACCCTGCCGGCGGACCCGCAGCGCGGGAGCGGACGCTTCGGTCAGCAGTGCCGCGCCGGCGACGGTGGAGGCGCTCCAGCCGAGGCCGAGCAGGATCAGCGCCACGGTCACCCAGCGGGCGTCGGACGCCCCGAGTGCGATCACCGCGACGCTGGCCGCCAGGATCAGGTAGCCGAGTGCGATGGTGCGCAGCCGTCCCCAACGGTCGGCGAGCAGGCCGAAGACGGGGGAGAGCGCGTACATGCCGGCGATGTGCAGGCTGATGGTCAGGCCGACGATGGTGAGGGTCGCCCCGTGGTGCAACAGATGAATCGGCGTCATCGCCATCACCGACACCATCACGGCGTGTGCGCCGACGACGGCGAGCATCGCGTAGCGCGCCGCCGCCGGACGGTCGGCGCGCTCCGGTAGGGCGTCCGATCCGCGTTGGCTCAGCGCGATCTGCCGGGACAACAGCAGCGGGTCGGGCCGCAACCCGAACCAGTACAGGGCGATGCCGGACAGTTGCCCGACAACGGTGAACAGATAGGGACCGGTCAGTTCCGGCATGCCGACCAGATGGCCCAGGGCCTCACCCGGACCGACCAGATTAGGACCGAGGACTGCGCCCAGCGTCGTCGCCCAGACCACCAACGACAGGTCGCGGCCGCGGGACACGTCCGTGGCCAGGTCGGTGGCGGCGAACCGGGCCTGCAGATTGGCGGCCTGCCCGGCGCCGATCAGCGCGAACCCGACCAGCAGCATCGGAAACGACCGGACGGGTACCGCGCCGATCACCAGCCCGACACCGACCAGCGCCACCGCCATCCCGGACGCCAACGCGGCCGCCCGCCCCCGGCGTCCGGCCAAAGCGGCGAGCGGCATCGAGGTGGCAGCCGTCCCGAGCGTGATGGCCGCCGTCGCCAGGCCGGACAGCGCGTCGTCCCCGGAGATCACCGCGGCAAGGACGGCGCCCAACGACACGGTGGCACCGAAGCTGATCCCGCTCAGCACCTGACCCGCCGACAGCACCGCCAGCGTCCGGCGCCGGCTGCGGGTCAGATCAGGCATCTCCTGCGTCAACTCGGGCACCCGCGACACCCTAGCTCCCGGCTCGCAGGTCTGAGCTTCCGGATCCGAAGCAAGACTTGGGGAAGCACTGATCGTT
>NZ_JAPUED010000178.1:0-11320 GCF_027492755.1 Micropruina sp.
ACCTGGAGCCATCCCCAAGCGTCGATCTGCACTCTGACAAGAGCAACTGGGTGGAGCTAAGGGGATTCGAACCCCTGACCTCTTCCATGCCATGGAAGCGCGCTACCAACTGCGCCATAGCCCCGAACGGCTGGCTCGGTGACCCGAGCACGAGCAAGAACTTTACCCGATCAACCGGTGTGTGCGCGAATCGGGCGCGAGGACCGACGGGCGCCTCGTCGGACGGACGTCGCGGGCGCCAGACGTCCTCGAAATCCCCCCGATCATCCGCGAGAAAGGGAGCTGTGCCGGAGCCCGCTCGGCGGCCGGCTCCCGGTTCTTCTAGGCTGGGGCGATGAGTAGGCCCCGCCACCCACGACGTCCGACTCAGCGCAGGCATCTCCATGCTGTGCCGGAGCCTCGCGAGCATCTTGGCGGCGTCGAGGATCAGGAACTCTTCCAGCAACTGCGCAGCGCGTTGCGATCACCCGAGCCCATCGACCTGCTCGGACTGGTGAGCGGGCTGGCCGAGGCCACCGATCCCCGTAGCGGCGACCTCTTCCGTCCTCGTGACGAGCAGCCGCAACGCGGTCCGCTGATCGAGTCACTGATCGGTACGCCCTGCGCTGAGACGACGGCGGCGCTGACGGTGCTGCACGAGTTCCTGGATGACACCGAGCTGGTCGAGGCGATCGGTGCGGAGCTGGGGCAGCGGCAGCAGCCGATGCCGCGCTGGCTCGCCCGGCTGTCGGACGCCTACGGGTCGCCGAACACCTGGTTCGTGTTCCATACCCTGGGCGACGAGACCAGCTATCTGATCGATGTGGAGTTCGTCGGGGGACGATCGGTCTCGGCGTTCGTCACGGTCGAGCACAACCTGGGGTCCGTGGTGTCGGAGGCCAGGTTTGCGCCGGTCCCGGGCGACGAACTCGCCGAACTGCTGAGGCCCCATCTCGATCAGGACACCACCCTTGGTCCGACGGACGCCGCGGACGCACGCGCCGTGCTGGAAGACGCGGTCGACCATGGACGCCGGCTGTATCCGCAGCCCGAGGGGGAGATGTGGCCGGTCGGCCGCCCGCTGCTGGTGTGGATGCTGAGCCTGTTGCCGGACGGCGGCCAACTTCCCGAACGCGTCGAATGGACACACGCCGAGAAGGACGCACTCACCGAGGACTTCTTCGCCTCGCGCTTCGGTCGTCCGTTGGACAACCCTGACCATCGTGGCTTGTTGGAGAGCGTGATCTGGTTCGGCACCGACTACGGACGGGGTGATCCACTGCGCTGGAGTCCCGCCAGCGTATCGATCCTGATGGAGGACTGGTTCCCTCGCAAGGTGGTCGCGGACGCCGCATACCTGGCCGAGCTGCCTGAACTGCTGCGTGCTTTCACCCGGTACTGCCATGATCTGACGAAGGTTCGGCCGGCGCTGACCCAGCTGACCCTCGACGTGGTGGACGAGCTGGAGCCCGCCTATCAGCAGGTCATCCATGCCGACCGGCTACAGGGGCCGGAAGCGCTGCTGGCCAACGTGCTCGGCGAGGACTTCAACGCGCGACGCCGGCGCTGGTTGGCAGAGGCGGTCGGTGGTGCCGAGGCGTTGCGGAATCTCGACGTCGAGCCGCTGCCCGACGAGGATTTCGACTGGCAGGACATCGCCGACGACATTCGCCCTGTGGTCGGGCAGTTCCTCGAAGCCTGCGACCGGTGCGCGGATGAATTATTGGACGTCGAACACCGGACGGCCATGCGTCGCTTCCTGCGCCGCGTGGCGATCGCCGATCCGACCATCTTCCGCCGGAAGGCCTCGCCCATCAGGGGTGCCGCTGCGGTCGCCTGGGTGATCTGTCGCGCCAACGACACGGTCGGCACCTACTACACCTCGCTGCCGGTGGCCGAGCTGTTGGACGCTTTCGGGGTGCAGGGCTCGGTCTCGCAGCGGGCCGAGCCGATGCTGCGTGCGATCGGTGTCGCGCGGCAGCCACCCGGGACGATGGACCTCGGCGCGGTCGACCTGCTCACCTCGGCGCGGCGCGGGGCGATCATCCAGTGGCGCGATCAGGAGTGGTGAGGTCTCGTCGCCGCCTGAGTTCCTGGGGATCTCGACGAGCTCGACCAACGGGGGTCCGCTTGCGTCGTCCCGGGTTCAGCGTTCGCTGACCACCCGGGCAACATGGAGGGCGAGATAGGAGATCTCGTCCGGGGTGAGTGCCGAGCCGAGTCGCAGCTCCAGCACACCGGCCAGCCGGACGGCGACCTCGGAGGCTTCCGGGAACGCGTCACGGATGGCGTTGCCGACGCTGGTCGGCTCGGAGTCGAGCTGCTTGTGCTGGTGGATCCGGACGAACAGGTAGCGCAGGTGGGTGATGAATCGGCCGACGCTGACGCTGCCGGAACTGAGCGTGATGCCGAACGCCTGCTCGATGACCGTGAGCATCTGCTGGATGACTCCGGTCATCCGATACGTGTAGGAGAGATCGCCGGTGGCGAAACCGGCGTTCACCAGGTGAAGCGCCAGCCCGACCGCTTCGGTGTCCGGAAGTTGGACGTCGCTGCGTGCGTTGATCGCCTGGAGCAGCGCCTCTGCCCGCGCGTACTCGTCGGCGTAGAGGTGCTTCACCTCGGCCAGCAGGGGATAGACGATGTCCATGCCCAGAGCCACGCGGCGGATGGCGAAGCTGACATGGTCGGCGAGCGCGATCACCAGCGCCGGATTGCGGCCCACGGCGTCCAGGCCGACGTTGGCGATGGCCTGGCTGACCAGATGGATGTGCTCGGGCGGGATGCCGGCGAGCAGTTCAGCGAGATGATCGGGATCGCGACCGTCCGCCGGGATGAAGACGCGGACCACCTTGGCGGCGTCCACGTCCTGACCGGGCCGGGCCTGGAAGCCCAGGCCGCGGCCGGTCAGGATGACGTCGCGTCCCTTCTCGTCCAGAGCGAGGACGAGGTTGTTGTTGAAGACGCGCAGGATTTCCATGCGTTCACGCCGGTGGCCGTCCCCTCATCGGGGACGGCCACCGGTGACTCCTCTCAGGCCTCGATGTCGATGACTGGGTCGCCCAGCGAGACGTCGCCGGCGCCGACCGGGGTGACCGACTTCAAGGTGGCGGTGTTGATCACCACGACCATCGTGGTGGTGTCGTATCCGGCGGCCTTGATGGCATCCAGATCGACCTTGGCGAGCAGATCGCCGTCCTCGACGCGCTGGTCCTTGGCGACTTCGAGCTCGAAGCCCTTGCCCTCCAACTGGACCGTGTCGATGCCGACGTGCACCAGCACCTCGACGCCGTCATCGGTCTTGATGCCGAAGGCGTGGCCGCTCTCGGGCACCGTCATCAGCACGCCTGCCACCGGAGAGACCACGTGGCCGTCCGACGGAATGATGCCGACGCCGTCACCCAGCGCCTTGGAGGCGAACACCTTGTCGTTGACCTCGGTGATCGGAACGACCTTGCCGGCCACCGGCGCGGAGACCGTGCGGGTGGCGACCAGGGTGGCCACCCCACCGGCGGCGGCGACCGGAGCGGCAGCGGCGACCGGAGCCGGGGCGTCCAGGGCCAGGTCAGCGGCGGCCTGAGCCTGCTCCGCCTCGAACTCGGCCTTCTGCTCCGGGGTGCGGTAGTCGCTGGCGATGACCAGCAGCATGGCCACGACGAAGGCTGCCGCGATCGAGATCGCGTAGACCCACATCGGGTTGAACACCGGGATGGTGAGCAGCGAGGTGAAGGCGAAGGCGCCGGTCTTGACGCCGCCGAAGGGCCAGCTGAGGATGCCGATCGTCACGCCGCCCACCGCACAGCCGACCAGCATGCGCGGGTAGATCCGCTTGTAGCGCAGATGGATGCCGTACAGCGACGGCTCCGAGATGCCGCCCAGCAAACCGGCGGCCAGCGCACCGATGGCGGTCTGCCGCACCTCCATGTCCTTGGCGCGACTGGCCACGACGAGGACGCCGGCGGTGGCACCGAAGCAGGCGAAGTTCCAGGTGCCCATCGGGCCCTGGATGAAGTCGTAGCCCAGGGTGCTGATGTTGGCCAGCATGAGCGCGTTGAGCGGCCAGTGCAGGCCGAGCGGCACCAGGAACGGGTAGATCATCGGGATCAGGATGGCGAACAGCAGCGGCACAGCGGTGTTCAGCCAGGCCAAGCCGGCACCGAGGCCGTTACCGATCCAGATGCTGAACGGACCAATTGCGAACGCGGTTACCGGCACCATGATCAGCAGGCAGAAGAACGGAACGAACACCATCTGGACGTTCTCGGGGAAGATCTTCTTCAGCAGCTTGTAGAGCTGCGCCAGCACCGCGACCATGATCAGCGGCACGAACACCTGGCCGCCGTACCCGTTCAGCTGCATCGGCAGGCCGAAGATCTGCGCCACGCACTGGTCCTGCCCCAGATTCGTGACACACACGGTGTCCGCGGCGTCCTTGAGGGAGAGGAACTCGGGGGTGAACACCGCGGCCATCACCGCGCCGCCGATCCAGGGATCGACCTTGAGTGCCTTGGCGGCGTTGTAGGCGACCATGATCGGCAGGAAGTAGAGCACCGAACGCCACATCGAGTCCCAGAACACCCAGGTGGCGCCCGCGGCCTCCATGCGGTCCACCCCCTGGAAGGGAACGATGTGCAGGGCGTCGAGGACGGCGGCGATCGCGATGATCAGCGAGGAGCCGAGCAGCACGCCGAGCAGCGGCCGGAACGAGTTCGAGAGGTACTCGAAGAACGCGTCGAGCCAGGCGACCTTGCCGCGGGCCTTGGCCCGTTCGGCGGCCTTGACGTCGTCGTCGCTCGGCGCTCCCTTGGCGCCCTTCATGGAGGGCAGGTTGGTGATGTCGGCATAGACCGAGGCGACCGCGCCGCCGATGACGACCTGGTAGCGGTCGCCGCTCTGCGGCACGGCGCCCAGGACTCCGGAGATGGACTCGAGAGCCTTCTGGTCGACGACGCCGGCGTCCTTCAGTTCGAAGCGAAGCCGGGTCGCGCAATGGGTAAGACTGGTGATGTTGCCGGGACCGCCGACTTTCTCGACGATCTGTTCGGCTGTAGTGGACGCCATTGTCGGTTCCTGTCTACTAGCTATCTTGGGGAAATCTGGACCGGACACAAAAAACGACCCGAGTTGCACCGCTAGATGCGACTCAGGTCTTGCCCCTAGTCGGGTAGCAACCCTTTGGTGTGAGCTTTCGCTCCGTCAGCACAGTAGCACCGGGTCTCGGCGCGCGTCAGCAACTTCGTAGGGAAGTCGTAGACCGGGTGGTCGTGGTGGCGGCCGGCCCGCCGAAGGAGCCAGGAAAAGCCCTGCCCAACTACTTCTGGCCTCCCGTCGACGGGAGGCCAGAAGTAGCTGGACAGGGCTTTCGTGGGTCGGACGCCGGGGTGGCCCGGACGCCGCTGGGTCGGCGGGTCGGACGGCGTGGGCGGGCTCAGCGATCGGGCGGTGGGGGAGGGATCGACCCCAGATCGGGCACCCGGTCCGGCCAGATCAGCAGTACCCGGCAGGGTGCGTGGTCGATCACGAAGCGGGTGTGCTTGCCGATGCTGTTCGGGCCCAGCCGGCGACGGTCGCCGTCGCGGCCGAGGACCAGGTAGTCGGCGCCGTCCGCGGCCGCGGTGACCAGCCGCTCGGGGAAGCCGGATTCCAGCCGCATGGTGGCGTCGAATCCGAGCCGCTCCTGGGCTCGGCGCAGCATGGTTTCGGCGGCGTCCCGGCTGAGCTGATCGAGTTCCTCGGTGGCCTTCCGCCGGCGCCCGCGTCCGATCAGCGAGCCGAAGCCCGGGTCCGGAGGGCCGGACGCCTCCTCACGGACGCAGACCAGGGTCACCTCGGCGGGCCCGGAACCGACCAGGTCGCGGGCCGCGTCCACACAGGCCGGCCAGGTTCCTTCCCGGACCCAGATCACGATCTTCATGCCACACCTCCGATGGTGAGTGAAATCCACAATGCCAGCACGCCGACAACGATGGCGATCGGGGTGGCCAGCAGGCCGAGCAGGGTGAACTCCTGGATCGGTGTCTCGTGATCGTGCGCCTGCACGATCCGGCGCCACAGCAGCGTCGCCAGGGATCCGACGTAGGTCAGGTTGGGGCCGACGTTGACGCCGATCAACACCGCCAGCACCGCGCCAGAACCCGACTGGGCGGCGAACGGCAGCAGCACCAGCACGGCGGGCAAGTTGTTCACCAGGTTCGCCAGCAGGGCAGCCAGCCCGGCCCACAGGAACAACGCCACGAGCGTCTGTCCGGACGGCACGATCTGGCCGATTGCGGCACCCAGGCCACCCTCGACGACGGCCGTCACCACGATGCCCAGCGACAGCACGAAGCCGAGGAAGCCGAGGTTGATGAAGCCCGGGATGTCCTTGGCGGTCACCTGCTTGAGCTTCAACGCCCGGACGAGCAGCACGAGGGCGCCGGCCAGGGCGACCCAGGCGGCCTCGATGTGGAACAGGGAGGCGACCACGAAGCCGACCAGGGTGAGCGCCAGGACGATCGCCGAGAAGCGCGGCAGCGGCGGCACCTCGGGCGGTTCGGGGTCGGTCGCCGGGATCGACAGGTCGGCGGCGAAGAACTGCCGGAAGGCCAGGTACTCCACCACCAGCACAGCCAGCCAGGGCAACGCCATCAGCCCGGCGAACGAGACGAAGGTGAGCCCGGCGGCCGACATGGCCAGCAGGTTGGTCAGATTCGACACCGGCAGCAGGAGCGAGCCGGCGTTGGCCAGGTGGGTGCAGGCGTAGGCGTGCGGTTTGGGCCGCACCCCCATCCGGGACGCCGTTGCGAAGACCACCGGGGTGAGCAGCACGACGGTGGCGTCCAGTGACAGCACCGCGGTCACCACTGCCGCCAGGATGAAGACGAAGACCAGCAGCCGCTGGGCATCGCCACGACTCTTGGCGGCCATCAGTGCGCCCGCGTAGCGGAACAGGCCGTCGGCGTCGCAGAGCTCGCTGATCACCAGCACCGCGGCCAGGAATGCCACCACCGGAAACAGGTGCTCGATCTCGCCCCAGGCCTTGTCCCAGCCGAGCGCGCCGGTCAACAGCACGAGGAGAGCGGCGGGAACAGCGGCCACCGCCTCGGGTAGCCCGCGCGGCCGGATGACGGCGAAGCCAAGCACGACCACCAGCATCGAGACTGAGATGACTTCGCCCACGACCGCTCACCCTAGACCTGTTGCCCGCCGAATACATCTCACTCCGAAGGAGCCGAGTACATCTCACCCCAAAGGGTCGTGCGAGACCACGCGCCGCCGTTGGTCGAGCCGTACGAAATCAAGGGTCTCGAACAAGCTCGACCAACGAGGGTCGTCATCCCGGACCTGATCCGGGATCTCCGCAGACGGCAGCCAGGGAAGTGCTGTCCATCGGTGGACGAGCTTGTCGAGACGTCTGTGGCAACGGGTTTCGACGAGCCCAACCAGCGAACGCCGCATCGATCAGCGTCCCTCACAGGGAGGGGGGCGAGCTCTCGGTGTTCGCCGGAGGGCGTGGGCGGGGCGACGCGGGTCAGTTGCGGCGCAGCGAGGCGGGACCCCCGGGCAGGTCGATGCGGACGCCGGTGTCGGTCAGCGCGTCAGCGTCGATCCGATAGACGGCCAGGCAGCGATCCGCGTACAGCTGGGCGACGATCCGCCGCGAGTCGCGGCTGAACACCACGCCCTGGGCGGCGGCACCGGTGGGTAGCTCATCGACCCGGCGCAGGCGTCCGTTGTCGTTCGCGAACAGGACCAGGCGTCCGGTGCCGCTGTGGCCCGGCCGATCACGTCCGATCTGGCTGCCGGCCATGCACAAGGCCACCACCCAACGACCGTCAGGAGAGATGGACACACCTTCCGGAATGGACGGCACCGCCGCGTGATCGACCGCCCGGTAGGGGAGGTCGGCGGTATCGACCAGGGTGACCAGGTCGACATCGGCCACGCTCTGACCGGCTTGGAATGCCTTGCCGCCCCAGCCGACGTTGCCGATCACGGCCCACCGGCCGGCGGCATCGGTGTCGACCACGTAGGGACTGACACCGGTGGCCAGCCGCTCGGGACGCACGGCGACCTCGCCGCCGGTGAGGTCGAGGACGACAGCACCCTGCTCGTCGCGCAGTGACACGATCGCAGCACTGCCGTCGGGTAGGACGCCGATGCCGGCCAGCCGTCCGGACGACACCGTGACTCGCTGCCGCTGCTCGACCAGCTCGTCGGTGACGGCGAAGACGACCACCTCGCCGCTCACGGTTGTCACCAGGAGCCTGCCGCCGTCCGGGGTGAATACCACCGCTTGTGGATGGCTGCCGAGTTCGATCACCTCGACCATCGGCTCGGACCCGCCCAGTCGAACGATCTGCAGGATCTCGTGAAAGACCAGCGCCTGAGCGTCGCGATCGTAGGAGGTCGGTGCGGCCACGGCTGCCCAGCGGGCGTCCGGGGAGAGTGCGACGGCCTGCGGTGGACCCACGATCGAAGTGCGGACGTCGACCGTGGCCAGCACCGCGGGCGGTTCGGCGTCCAGGTCGATCAGGCTGAGCGTGTCGGAACCGACGCCGGCCGGGAACACGTCCCGGCCGGCGTCACGGACCAGCTTGGCGTCATTGGCGCTGACGAAAAGCTCCATGTCAGTACTCAGTAACCCAGTGCCGGATCGACCACGTTGGCCAGCGGCCGGCCGGCCAGGTAGGCGCGCAGGTTGTCGCAGAAGATCTCGCAGATCCGCTCGTCCTCGCGGCTGTCCAGACCGCCCGAGTGCGGGCTGACCAGCACGTTGTCGAGATCCCACAGTGGGGAGTCGGCGGGCAGCGGCTCGACCGCGAACACGTCCAGGGCGGCGAAACCGACCTGGCCCGAGCGCAGCGCGTCGACCAGGGCGTCCTCGTCGATGACGGTGCCGCGTCCGACGTTGACGATCGTCACGCCGGGCTTGGCCAGGGACAGCAGCTGTGCGTTGACCAGCTTCTCGGTCTGCGCGGTGCCGGGCAGGGTGAGCACGATGTGATCGGCACGGCCGACGATGCTCGCCAGGTCGTCCAGCGGATGAACCTCGTCGACGTTCTCGACCTCGCTGACCCGACGCTTCACGCCGAGCGTGGTCATGCCAAGCGCCTTGCAGCGCTTGGCGACCTGCTGGCCGATGCCGCCGAGACCGGCGATCAGCACGGTGCTGCCCTCGAGCGGACGTCCGACCACCCGGTTGGGCCACTCGTGGGCCCGCTGCTGACGCTGCAGCCGGGGCAGTTCCTTGCAGCCGCAGACCAGGCCGAAGATCGCCCATTCGGCCAGCGGAATGCCGTGCGCGCCGGCCGAGGTGGTGAACACGATCCGCTGCAACGCCTCGTCGGGAAGTCCGGCGGCGACCACCTGACCGCCGCCGCCCGCGGCCATGGTCATCACCCAGCGCAGCTTCGGGTTGGCGGCGACCGTGCGGGCCAGCGCCGGGGGTTGAACGTCGGGGATGCCGTAGAGCACCTCGGCCGAATCGACCAACTCGTCGAAGCGGGCCTGCTGTTCCGGCGTCCGGCTGAACGAAGGGTCGCCGGCGAAGTCGGCCGGGTGCCGCATCGGCGGCAACAACTCCTGATCCACCACGACCTCGACCCGAGGGTCGACGGCCGCGACGCGGTCGCACAGTTCGGGGGCCAGGGGGGTGGCGACGACCACCCGCACCGTGTCCTGATCAGGCATGCACTGTCTCCTGTCCGGCGTCGTTGAGATCCGTCAGACTACGACCCTTGGTCTCGGGGGTGACGAAGGTGGTGAGGAACGAGATCAGCGACAGCAGCCCCGAGTAGATGGCGATGACCCACCAGGCGTTGCCGGTCACAGCCAGCAGCGAAGCGCCCACCAGCGGGGCGATGCCGCCGGCGAGCACGGCGGAGAACTCGCGCGCCGTCGCCACGCCGGTGAAGCGGTGCTGATTGCCGAAGAGCTCCGGCAGCAGGGCGCACTGCGGGCCGAGCATCGCCTGGACGCCGATGCCGATGCCGACGCCCATCACCACGAGGACCAGCCAGATGTGACCCAGGGTGAGCAGCCAGAAGGCCGGGAAGGCGAACACGGTGCTGAAGAACGCACCCCAGCGGTAGACCTGAACGCGACCGACGCGGTCGGAGAGGGCGCCGAAGAACACGACGGTGAAGATGGAGATCAGTGCTGCGACGACCGCGCCCCAGGTGCTGAGCAGAGCCTGGCCCTTGTAGGCGGGCAGGCTGGCCACATAGGCGAGCAGCAGCGCCGAGTAGATCGAGGAGTTGCCGTTCTCACCCATCCGCAGGCCGATGCCGATCAGGATGTTGCGTCGTGAGGTGGAGATCGCCTGGCCGACGGTCTGCTTCACGTGTTCGCCCTGCTTCGCCTCGGCCTCTTCGAGGGCCTCGAAGGCCGGGGATTCCTTGAGCCGCATGCGAATGACGACGGCGACGATGATCAGTACCGCGCCGAGCAGGAAGGGCACTCGCCAGAGCCAGCCGAACAGGACGTCGCGGCTGGCCAGTGCCAGCAGTGCGAAGGTGCCGGCACCGAGCAGGGTGCCGACCTGGATGCCGACGAAGGGCAGGGCGGCGAAGAAGCCGCGGCGTTTGCGTGGTGCGAACTCGGAGATCAGCACGGTGGCACCGGCCTGTTCGGCGCCGGCGCCGAGGCCCTGGGCGATCCGCAGCGCGACCAGCAGGATGGCGCCCCAGATGCCGACGGAGTCATAGGTGGGCAGCATGCCGATCAGCATCGACGAGCCGCCCATCAGGGCGATGGTGATGATCAGGACGACCTTGCGTCCGATCTTGTCGCCCATGGCGCCGAAGACCAGGCCGCCGATCGGGCGGGCCGCGAAGCCCACCGCGTAGGTACCCAGGGCGGCAATGGTGGCGCCGGCCGGGCCGAGCGGCTTGAAGAACAGTTCGCCGAAAATCAGTGCGCTGGCGAGCCCGTAGATGTAGAAGTCGTAGTACTCCAAGGCGGAGCCGACGGACGAGGCGAGGGTGGCCCGACGGAGTTGGACGGGGTCGACGATCTCCTGCTCCTCGGCGGGTGGAGAGGCGTATTGCTCGGACATGAGAGCTCCTTTGTTCTCTATGTAAGTACCTCCAGTCTGCCCTATAGACCGAACGATGGTCAATAGACCGAACGAAGTTGATTCGGCGTGTCAGTCGGGACGTGATGGGGCGGCAAGCTTGCGTGGTACGGAGGGACGGTTCTTTTCGTACCGCTCTGGCGCCGCGGGTGGAACGAAAAGAACCGTCCCCGCGTACCGCTGTCTCCGACGCGCAGGCGGAGCGGCATGGGTCACGCTCGATCCGCGAGTTGCGTGGTACGGAGGGACGGTTCTTTTCGTACCGCTCTGGCGCCGCGGGTGGAA
>NZ_JAPUED010000178.1:11420-44660 GCF_027492755.1 Micropruina sp.
CGAAAAGAACCGTCCCCGCGTACCACTCTCAGCCGGTGGCCATCGGGTTGCCGAGCAGGGTGGCGACCCGCTTCAGTTCCGCGACCATGGTGTCCCGGACGTCGTCGCTCCACTCCGACTTGTGCTTGGTCACACTGATCGCGAGGATCGGGGCTCGGACGCCGCGGGTGGGGACGACGACGGCGACGCCGACCACGCTGTCGGCCGATTCCTCGTCGTCGATGGCGTAGCCGCGGGCACGGGCCAGGCGAATGTCCTTGAGCAGCCTGGGGACGGTGCGCCGGGACCGGCCGGTGAGCCGGGGCAACTCGTCGATGCCGTAGTAGAGCCGCTCGATCTCGGAGTCGTCCAACCTGGCCAGCAGCGCCTTGCCCTGAGCGCAGGACGACGCCGGCAGCCGGTCGCCGATGTTCGTGGTGAGCCGGATCGCCGGGTGGCCCTCGTAGCGGGCCAGGCATAGCGTGTCGATGCCGGCGGCGGTGGAGAGCCGCAGGGTCTCGTCGCGCAGGACGTCCGACTCCAGGCAGGCGCGATGGAACTCGCTCACCTGGTCGAGGCGGGAGAGGTACGAGCCACCCAGTTCGACCAGCTTGCGGCCCAGCGAGTAGCCCAGGTCGTCGCGTCGGATCAGTCCGCCCAGCTCCAGTGCGGTGCAGATGGTGCTGGTGGACGACTTGGGGACGCCCAGGTCGCGGCTGAGGTCGGACAGGGTCATGCTGCCGGACTCGCTCGCGGCGATCGCGTCCAGGACGGCGACGGCCCGGCTCACCGCGGGCGCGGCACCGGGCGGGGTGACATCAGTTCCACCACGAACGGGAGACATGGCCGAAACCCTAGCGTTCGTTCAACTGATTGAACATAGGCCAGTGAACTGAATGCTGATTCCATTGCGGGTTCGCTGCGTGGCTGCAATTGATGCGCCCGGCGGCCGTGGTGGGCCATACTCCCGGCCATGGGCCGGGACATCGAAGCCAGGACGTACACCAGGGAACAACGACAGCGGTACCGCGAGAAGGTGCAGCACTGCCTGGACGTGTTCGAACAGATGCTGACCGCGGACAGCTTCGATTTCGACGAGCCGATGACCGGCATGGAGATCGAACTCAACCTGGTCGGCGCCGACTACCGGCCGAAGATGGACAACGCCGACGTGCTGTCCGCGATCGCCGATCCGGAGTACCAGACCGAACTCGGCCGGTTCAACATCGAGTTCAACGTGCCGCCGGGCCGGTTGGCCGGTGACGAACTGGCCCGCCTCGAGGAGTCGTTGCGGACGTCGATGAACGCGGCCGAGCGACGTTCGGCCGCGTTGGGCACGCACATCATCATGACCGGCATCCTGCCCACGGTGATGCCGGAGACCTTCGAGGGCGACTGGATGAGCGAGAACATCCGGTATGCCGCGATCAACGACGCCGTACTGGCCGCGCGCGGCGAGGACATCAACATCGACATCGAAGGCCCCGGCGGCGAAACGCTGATTCGCTACATCGACTCCGTCGCACCCGAATCGGCCTGCACCTCGATGCAATTGCATCTGCAGGTGCGCCCCGAGGAATTCGCCGACAATTGGAATGCCGCCCAGGTGCTGAGCGGACCGCAGCTGGCGCTGGCCGCCAATTCGCCTTTCCTGATGGGCCGCCAGCTGTGGGCCGAGACCCGCATCGTGTTGTTCGCGCAGGCCACCGATACCCGTCCGATCGAATACGCCAATCAGGGGGTGCGGCCCCGGGTCTGGTTCGGCGAGCGCTGGATCACGTCGATCTTCGATCTGTTCGAGGAGAACGCGCGCTGGTTCCCGGCGTTGCTGCCCGAACTGGATCCGGAGGATCCCCAGGCCGTGTTCGATGCCGGCGGCGTACCTCAGCTGTCCGAGATGCGGCTGCACAACGGCACCATCTACCGCTGGAACCGGCCGATCTACGACGTGGCCGGCGGGACGCCGCACCTGCGGCTGGAGAACCGGGTGTTGCCGGCCGGGCCGACGATCGTCGACACGCTCGCCAACGCGGCCTTCTACTACGGCACGCTGCGCACGCTGGCCGGCGAGGATCGTCCGGTGTGGTCGCGGATGGCGTTCTCGACGGCGGAGGCGAACTTCGTCCAGGGCGCGCGGCACGGCATCGACGCCGACCTGTTCTGGCCCGGGGTGGGGGAGATGCCCGCCTCGGAATTGATCCTGCGACACCTGCTGCCGCTGGCGCACCAGGGGCTGGACGCCTGGGGCGTCGACCCGCAGATCCGGGACCGCCTGCTCGGCGTGGTGGAGGGCCGCTGCAAGACAGGCATCAACGGTGCGCAATGGCAGGTGGAAGCCGTCCGTGCATTGGAGGCATCGGGAATTCCCCGGGTGGAGGCATTGCGTCGAATGGTGGCCGCCTACGCGGAACGCATGCACACCAATACTCCCGTCCATACCTGGGAGAAGATCTAAGAGGTCGTGAGAAAAGTTCAGAGAGGGTATCTGATCGGCACGTCTGTCTGACTTCCTTGTTAAGCTCCGCGGATTGGTTGCGAGGAAAGTTGGGGGGAACATGACCACGCCACCAGAAAACACCGCGCGCGACGACGCCCGAGCGGCGCGTCGAGCCGACGAGACAACACCGGCACCACACCATCGACGACCGCGCCGCACCATGCGCGGGGGACTGCCCTTGCGGGCCTATCTGCTGAACGCCGCGGCGATCGGGATCGCGGTGCTGCTGATTCCGGCGCTGAGCAGGTCGACCGTGACGTCCGCGGTGCCCAGGACGGCCCCGGTGACCACGCCGAGTCCGGTCGCACCGAGTCCGACGGCCACGACCACACCGACTCCGAGCGCCACCGCGTCGCCGTTCGTCAACGGACTGCCGACACTGCCGCCCGACGGGCAGGCGAGCCAGGACGGGATCGACCATGACGACAGCGTGCCCGCTCCGCCGCCGGCCACGCTGGTGGCGACCAACGGCAGTGCCTTCGTCTCGCCGGTGCCCGGCGCGATCACGGGAGCGTTCGGGCAGCGCTTCCACCCGATCCTGCACTACTGGCGGATGCACAACGGCGCCGACATGCACGCCGCCTGCGGCACCGTGGTCGTCGCGGCCTACCGCGGCCGGGTGGTCGAGGCGGGCCGCAACGGCGGCTACGGCAACCTGGTGGTCGTCGACCACGGCCGCTACAAGGGCAAGCACGTGATCAGCAAGTACGCCCATCTGTCCCGGATCGGGGTGCGGGTCGGTGATCGGGTCGACACCGGCCAGGGCATCGCGCTGTCCGGGACGACCGGGCTGTCGACCGGCTGCCATCTGCATTTCGAGATCAAGGAGAACGGCGTCTATGTCGACCCGGCGCCGTACCTGACCGGCAAGAAGTCGCCGCGCCCGGACGGCCCGATCAAGGATCTGGGTCCGACCACCCCGCCCAGCCCGTCGCCCTCAGCCAGCGCCAGCCCGAAGGCCAGCGCCAGCCCGAAGGTCAGTGCGAGCCCGAAGCCGACCACCAGCCCGACCCGATCGCCCAAGCCGACTCCGACGCCGACCTCGCCCTCAGTCCGCCCGTCGCCCACGCCGTCCATCACACCGCCGAGCCCGTCACCGTCCGATCCGGAGCCGAGCGAGACGCCCACCCCGGATGCGCCGAAGCCGACCCCGTCCAACAGCCCGACGCCGTCCGCCGCACCGAGAGAGAGCAAGGCGCCGAAGGATCCGAAGCCGACGGCCTCGGCCAAGCCCCCGGCGCCCAGCCCGACGCCGTCCGAGAAGGAGGATCCGACGCCGTCGCCGCGTGAGTCGCTGACCGAACGGACGAGTCCCTCGGCATCGCCCACCCCGTAGGCAGGCGTCCACTATGCTCTGGGCGCGATGAGCGGGCTGATCTCAAGCCGGCGGCGGCGCAGGCTGTTCGCCGCGCCGGTGCATGGCCGGCGTCCGATCCCGCGCTGGAGTTGGGTCCCGTTCGCGGCGCTGGCCGGCGGTCTCGCCCTGCTGACCGCGCTGCGCGCTCTCGGGCTCGATGGCCCGCTGTGGTACCTGTGGCTCACCGACGCCCGGCAACCGATCGTTCCCGCGGTCTTCCTGGGTTCGATCGTCGCCGCCGCGGCGCTGTACGGACGGTCACGCAACACCGCTGGGCGGGTCGTCGGCGTGATCTCGGTCTCGGCCTTCGCCGTGGCCGCCGTGCTGCTCGGCCTGGTCTCCTATCTGCACTGCAGCACCGACGGCCCGCCCTTCTTCGATCAGCTGGTCTGGGTGTTGTCCGGGAACGGCGCCGACCCGTGGGGGTCGGCGCCCGGGTGCCCCGTGCAGCCGCCACTGGCCCACCATCTGGCCCGGCTGTGCGCATTGTGGGGTGCGCTGGCCAGCGTGCTCGGGGTGGTGGCCGCCATGTTGCGGCGGCAGCTCGACCGGTGGCTGGCGGCCCGCGCCGACCGGGCGATCGTCGTACTCGGTGCCGCCGAACAGGCCGCGGCGATGGTCCGGGCCGCGGCCGCCGAGCGGTCGCCGTCCGCCGCGCTGCTGGTCGTCGACCACACCGGTGACGAGGCGTTCGCCGCGACGGTCCGGTCCCAGGGCGGTCGCGTCGTGGCCGCCGAGGGCGTGGACGCGGATCTGCTTCGAAGCCTGCTCACCCGGCGTGGCCGGATCGCCGTCGAGACCGTGCAGATCATCGAGGAGCGGGTGCCGGAGGCGCTCAGCACCTTCGCCCAGATCGCCAGGGTGCTGGACGGCGCTGAGCCGAACCCGGCGCTGGTCAGCCGGGTGCAGCTGCGGATCGACGACCCCTGGGCCGCGGAGAACTGGCGACGCACCGTCACCGGAACCCAACGGACGTGGCTGGCCGATGCGCTGTCGGCCACCGAACAGACCGCGCGGGCGCTGGTGGCCCGGCTCGACTGGGTGCAGGCGGAGCGCCTGGTGCTGGCCGGACGGGGTGACCTGGCCGCCGCGGTACTGGCCGAGTTGGCTCGTGCGGAACGCGAGCGCCGGGTGCTGCGCGTGGACCGGGCGGCGGCGCCGTTGCAGGTGACGGTGGTGGACGAGAGTGCGGCCGAGTTCGTCGCGGAGCACACCGCCCAGCAGGCACGTTTCGGCAACGATTCGGGCCTCGCCGAGGTGAGGGTCGTCGCCCGGGCCGCCACCGACGCCGTCCTGATCGCTGAGGCGGGCGGCGAGCTGAACACCGTACTGGTCATCGCCGATGACGAGCCGGAGCTCAACCGGCCCACCCGGCTGGCCGGACAGCTGCCGCAGGTGACGATCCTGGCCGTCGATCCGGCCAGCTCGGAGTTCCCCGACCAGCCTCTGGTGGGCCGGTTGACCAGTTTCGGCGTCGGGCTGCTCAGCGGCGATGAGCCGCCGGAGGATCACTGGACGCGCATCGCGCGGCTGCTGCACGCGGCCTATCTGGGCCAGCTCGGCGACGCCGTCGGTTCCCGCCCGTCGTCGCGGCCGTGGACGGAGTTGCCCACCTTCTACCGACAGAGCAATCTGCGCCTGGTCCACGCGCTGCTCACCGGGGTCGCCCAACTGGGCCGCACCTGGGCCGCGGAGGGAGCCGGCGAGGAACTCAGCGCGGCCGAGATCGACTTCCTCAGCCGGGCCGAACACGAATCCTGGCGCCGCTTCTACACCGCGCACGGGTGGCGTCCGGGGCCGCGGCGCGACGACTCGCGGTTGGTGCACGACTGGCTGGTCGACTGGGACGGGTTGCCGCCGGCCGCGCGGATGCGGACCATTGCCGGCGTCCGACGGTCGTTGGCACTGCTCGACACCGCGGGCTACCGCTCGCAGCGGGTGCGCACGCTGGCGCCCTTCCGCAGGCACGGCGAAGTGCGGGCCACCCGGCTGACCGAAACCCATCGCTGGCTCACCGAATCCGGTAGTGAGATGACCGGGGCAGCCGGCGACTGGCTGGTCACCGACCCGGACACAGGCCGGCAGTGGACCGCCGATCCGCGCGCTTTCGCGTCCGGCCACGAACGGATCGAGGGCGACCGCTACCGCCGGACCGGAACGGTGCTGGCCCGGCCCGCGCATCTGGGCGAACAGGTCGACACGATCGAGGGACCGGCCCTCGGACACGCGGGCGACTGGCTGGTGCAGGGCAGCCTGGATGAGCTGTGGTTGGTGCCCACGGCCCGGTTCCGGACCGCCTACGAACCTGTGTAGGCGCTGCAGCTCGGGATGCCAACCGTGGGCGTCCGGTTGCCCGTGGGTTGGAAGTCTTTCGGGGAATGTCCACGATTCCCGCCTGCGGTTCCCATTGGGCTCGCTAACGTTCTCCCCATGGCGACTTCCTTGAACACCCCGTCCAAGCTCTCGATCATCGGAGCCGGCGCGGTCGGTTCCTCCCTTGCGTATGCCTCACTGATCCGCGGCTCGGCCGATGAGATCGCGCTGTACGACCTCGACGAGAAGAAGGTGGACGCCGAAGTCCGCGACCTGGGCCACGGCAGCCAGTTCACGCCGTCATCGGGTGTGATCGGCGGCAACAACATCGAGGTCGTCAAAGACTCCCACGTGGTGATCATCACCGCCGGCGCCAAGCAGAGGCCCGGTCAGACCCGACTCGACCTGGCCGCCACCAACGTGAACATCCTGAAGTCGCTGATGCCGCAGCTGCTCGAGCAGGCGCCGAACGCGCTGTACGTGCTGGTCACCAATCCGTGCGACGTGCTGACCGTGGTGGCGCAGAAGATCAGCGGACTGCCCAGCAGCCGGGTGTTCTCCACCGGCACGATGCTGGACACCTCGCGGCTGCGCTACGCGATCGCCCAGGCCGCGAACGTGTCGACGGCTCACGTGCACGCCACCATCATGGGCGAGCACGGCGACAGCGAGTTCCCGGTGTGGTCGAGCGCGCGGATCAACAGCGTCCCGATCCGCGACTGGGTCGACTCCACCGGCAAGCGGATGTTCGACGAGGTGCTGCTGGCACAGCTCGGCGACGAGGCCATGCACGCCGCCTACACGGTGATCGAGGGCAAGGGCGCCACCAACTACGCGATCGGCCTGACCGGTGCCCGGCTCACCGAGGCGCTGTTCAGCGGCAAGCGTTCGGTGTTCCCGCTGTCCAGCGTGCTGGACGGCTTCCACGGCCTGAGCGGGGTGGCGTTGTCGGTGCCCAGCCTGGTCTCCAGCCGCGGCATCGAGCGGGTGCTCCAGGTACCGATGGACGCCCAGGAGATCACCATGCTGAAGCGCTCGGCCGCGACCCTGAAGGAGTCGCTGAAGGCGCTGGGCTTCTGAGCCTCCCGACGGTTGAGCTCGTCGGAACCCGCTGAGCCACCGCTGATTGGGCTTGTCGAGAAATCCAGGTCTCGACAAGCTCGACCAACGGCTGGGCGACCGGCGGGCTACTTGAGCGACTCGGTGCGGGCGGCGATGTCCTTGGCGAGGTCCAGGGCGGCTTCGCGCTGGACCTCGTCGCTGCCGCCCAGGCCGAGCACCCGCACGTAGTAGTTCGCATCGATGGCGACCAACGCGGTGGTGGTGGAGTCCTCGCCGGTCACGCCCGAGCGCTTGTCGCCGGCGTAGTTCGTGGTCTGGCTGAGGGTCTGCAGTTCCTTGGCGAGCGCGGTGCCCTTGGGGTCGTGGACCACCTCGACGGTCAGCAGGCCGCCGCCGTCCTCGGCCTGCAACGCGCAGCTGCCGACGCGGCGTCCGTGCTGGAAGGTGGAGAGTTCGCGCAGGCCGGCGACCGGCTGGTCGACCACCGATTCGGCCTTCGCGGCGTCCACCCGGTCATCGCACAACTGCCCGCGGGTACCGACCAGCGAGGGGCCGGGATCGGGATCCTGGGCGGCGCAGCCGCTCAGCAGGGCGGCGGCGGCCAACGGCACCAGGCAGAGCCGGAGGAGCTGGCCGGGGGCGTGGCCGCGCGCCCGGCGAGAACCGCTGCGGGGTGAGGGGGAGGGCATGACCCGAACCCTACTCTGCTGAGGCTGCCGCACCGGCGTCGCCCAGTGCTCGGCGGATCTGCAGCCGACGCCGGCGGGACCCGTGGAGCGGCCGCATCGCGCCGCCGAGCCTGCCGTCGTTGTCGGCTGCCGCCGCTGGATTTCGTCGGATCGGCTTCGCGGCCACGGGTGCCGAGCACCCGGTAGGCTAACCTCGCGCCTCACAGATTGGACGCCGATGCTGCCGTTGTCCGGACCAGGGTTCTCCCTGTTCGAACAGAACATCCCGCTCGCCATCGCGATCGTGGTCTGCTCGTCGGTCGCCTATGCGGGCGGCTCCACCTTGCAGCACGTCGCTGTCGGACGGCTGGTCGATCCCGACGCCGACAACCGGGCGATGGGGTTGCGGCAGCTGTGGCGGTTGATCCGCACACCGCTGTGGCTGCTGGGCCTGTTCACCATCTTCGTCGGCGCGTCGGCGCACATCGTGGCGCTGATGATGGCGCCGGTCACCGTGGTGCAGCCCGTGGGCATCCTCGCCGTTCCGTGGGCCGTGCTGATGTCGGCCCGCATCCACCGGCACACCATCACCCGGGCGATGTGGCTGGCGGTCTCGATGACCGTCGCGGGCATCGTGGTGTTCACCCTGCTGGCGGCCTCCGCGGCGTCCGAACACACCGTGCTCGACCCGGTCGCGATCGCCATCGGCTGCACGGTGATCTGCCTGGCCGGCACCTCGCTCGGCCTGCTCGGCTGGAAGGGCCCGGTGCAGCTGCGCTGCCTGATGTGGGCCTCCGGCGGCTCGTTCTTCTACGGGCTTTCCGCCGGCATGGTGAAGGCCACCTCCGAGGTGATCAAGCACGACGGCTTCCACGGCATGCCGATCTTCTGGGTGGTCGCTCCCTTCCTGGTGCTGTCCTACGGCATCGGTGGTTTCATGGTGCAGCAGGCCCTGGCCAACGGCCCGGCCGAGATCACCGTGGGTTCGATGACCACCACCGACCCGATCGTCGCGGTCACCTTCGGCCTGGTGGTGCTCGGCGAGGGCGTCCGGATCACGGCGTTGACCGGTGTGGGCATGGCGCTCGCCGGCATCTTCGCGGTGTGGGGCGTGGTGCTGCTCTCCCGTTACCATCCGGATGCGATCAAGCCCGAATCGGCGACACCGCCGGAGGCGCCGCGGGTGGCCGCTCAGCAGAACTCCTGAATGCCCCGCTGGTTGAGCTTGTCGAAACCTCTCGCTTCCCGCTGGAGCCTTCGCTCGGCTCAGCCGTCCGCCGCGTTCAGCCCTTCACCGGGAGCGCCGACATCTGGCGACCTGTTCCGGTGGCCAGGATGATCGTGGCGTCGGCCCTGCTCATCGGGAAGAACACGTAGCCGGTGACGGGTTCGCTGTTGTAGACGATGCCCTTGCGGATGTCGGGCGAGCGGGGACTGCTGGTGGGGGACACCACCTCGGTCGACGCGTTGGAGAACGCCAGGAACGTGAAGCTGATGCTGCCGCCGTCGGAGTACAGCCTCAGCTGCAGTTGCAGACCCTCATCGGTCCATGACGAGTCGAGGATCTCCCAGCGGCCCTTCTGGCGCTCGTCGGGAGTGTTGAACGGCTGACCCGGACCGGCTGCGACCGTGCCGCTCGGGCTGGGGCTCGCGCTCGGCGCACCCTCGGGCCGGGACCGGACGTAGATGCCGCCGCCGATGACCAGCACCAGGGTGATCAGGGCGGCGAGGGTGACCAGTAGCGGCGTGCGATTGGGGGGCGGCGTGAACTGGTCGATCGACACGTGCGCCGGGGGTTGTGCTCCCAACGCCTGTCGAGGGTCGAAGCCGGGCGTCTGGCCGGGTTGCCCGGAGCCGGGCTGTGGCTGCTGCCCGTAGGACGCCTGGTACGGCGGAGTCCCTGGGACGACCTGGCCGGGGCCGCCGGGATACGACGGGCCGCCGGGATTACCGGCGGACGGCGAGGTTCCCTGGCCCAGTGGCGGCCAAGGCTGCGTGCCCCAGGGCGGAGGAGTTCCGGGGCCTTGGGGCGGCGGCGAGCCGGGCCAGCCGTTGCCGGGTGCGTTGGTCATCGTCACTCAGGCTACCCGCCCGGGGTTTTCCACAGCACCGCGTCCGGGCTCGAACATTTTGACCACTTTCGCGCTGTGCGGGCGTCACTGAGGGCATGACTTCAGATACTTCCGTTCCGATCGCCCGGGTCCGTGACCTACCCGACCTGTTGGGGGTCATTCCGCACCTGCTCGGCTTCCATCCCGAGGAGTCGATGGTGCTCGTCGTCCAGGACGAGGGCCAGATCGAGCTGACCGCACGCGCCGACCTGGATGACCTGAGGGGTGCCGGGCACCTCGAACTGCTGATCGACCGGATGCTGTTGCGGTGGCCGTCCGGCGCGATCTGGCTGGTCGCCTACACCGCCCGCGAGAGGCAGGGCTGGCGCATGCTGCGCAGGGGACGTGCGCATCTGGGCGACGCCTTGGCCGGCGATCCGATCTGCGTCTCCGGGCACCGCTACCGGGTCGGCAGCGCCCATGGTCCGATCTACCGGCACGATCCCCGGGCTGCTCCGACCGCGGCCTCGGCGACCCTGCACGGCCTGCAGGCGCGGCCCAGCCGCTCGACGCTCACCCAGTTGGTGCGTGCCGATCCGCACGACTGGAGGGCAGCCGAGGATGCCTGGGTGCGGGGGTTGGGCCGTGCCCTCGACCTCGAGGGGGACGACCGTCCCGACGAACTGATGCGCGCCCTCGCCGAGGCGCTGCGGGCACCCGGCCAGGTGACCCGCGACGACCTGGCCTGGCTGGGCCTGCTGATCAACGACCCGCTGGCCCGCGACCGGGTGGTGCTGTCGCTGGAACAGCCTGCGGCAGAGGCCTGGGTGGAGCTCTGGTCGCGCGTGGTGCGCGCCTGTCCGCCAGGCACCCAGGATCAGCCGTTGGCGATCCTGGCGCTGGCGGCCTGGGTCAACGGCGATGGGGCATTGCAGTCGGTGTGCCTGGAGGAGATGGATCTGCTCGGCATTGCTCCCGGCCTGAAGCAGATGCTTGAGGGTTTGAACGAGGCGGTGGTGCCGCCCAGCGAATGGGCCGACCTCCGCGAGCGGCTGCGTGCCCTGCTCGAGGAGGACATCCAGGAGGCCGCTGGGTGATGCGGTCATGCCGGCGCCTCGACCTGCGGCGCTTCGTCATCCCGGCGAACGCCGGGATCTCTAGAACAGCCCACCCACCAGGCTGCCAGCCAGGTAGGTGAGGCCCATGGACAGGCTGCCCACCACCACGTTGCGCACCACCGGGCGCAACGGACGTGCGCCGCTCAGCCGGGCGCTGGTGTATCCGGTGATGGCGAGGGCGGCTAGGACGGCGGCGATGGTGATTCCCAGGCGCACCTCGATCGGTGACAACGCGATGCCGAGCAGTGGGATCAGAGCGCCCAGGATGAACGCGGTCATCGACGCGATGGCGGCCTGCCATGGGTTCGTCTGTTCTTCGGCGTCGATGCCCAGCAGGTCGCGCGCGTGCGCCGGCAACCCGTCATGATCGGCCAGTTCGCCCGCCACCTGGCGGGCCAGTCGCTCCGACAGGCCGCTGTCGACATAGTGGGCGGTCAACTCGTCGAGCCGGGCATGCGGGTCACTGTGGAGCTCATCCCGCAACTCTGCCAATGCCGCCTTCTCGGTGTCGCGCTGGGTGCTGACCGAGACGTACTCGCCGCCACCCATCGACAATGCGCCGGCAACCAGGCCGGCAACGCCGGCCACGAACACGGCGAACGAGTCGCTGGTTGCGCCGGCCACCCCGAACACGATGCTGGCCGTGGACACGATGCCGTCGTTGGCCCCGAGCACTCCGGCGCGCAACCAGTTGAGCCGCGACGCCAACTCGACGTCGGGCCGACTGGCCGCAGCGGTGCTCATGCGCCCACTGTGACGCGGGTGACCGGCCTCCGACAAGCAAGGAAAGGCTTGCCTTTGTTCGCCCGGCAGGCTGCTGAGGAGTGCCCGTGGGTGAGCGGGCGTCCGAGTTATCCACAGAGCCCGAACCAGTTTGACCGAATCTCTGGGCAGCGGCCCACAGTGAGGACATGGTGCGCAGAGATCGATCGGCCGATGACCTCTCCGAGGTGGTCAGGCGGCGCCTGGAGGCATTGCTCGCCGAGATCCCGCCGCGGCGCGGCGTCGACACCGATGAGATCTCGCCGCCATCGCCGGCAACAGAGCCCGAGCGGCGGCCCGTCCTGGCTGTACCTGCCGGCGACAATCCCGAACCCGATCCTCCCGTTGCGGCCCGTAGCCGGGCACCGCTGATGGCGTGGGCGCCACGGGTGCGTCAGTTCGTCGGTGAGCATCTGATCGTCGTGGGCATCGTCGTGCTGAGCGGGGTGCTGTGGGGCGGATACAGCCTGATGCAGGCGCGTTCGGTTCCGGTGGCGGCGGCCGCCCAGCCTTCGGTAGCGATCAGCGCGGCGTCCCCGACACCCGGCCCGACGGCGACGACACAGCTGCTGGTGCACGTGCTCGGTGAGGTGCGCCGGCCCGGGGTGGTGAAACTGCCGGAGGGTGCACGAGTGCAGGACGCCCTCGTGGCGGCGGGTGGGCTGACCCGGCGGGCCAGGCCGGGTGATCTCAACCTGGCCGCACCGGTCGCCGACGGGGCGCAGCTGATCATCGGTCGTACGGGCAGCCAGGTGCGCGGCGCTGGCGGAGGCGGAGGCGGAGGCGGGAGCGGCGGTGCGGCCGGCGCTGGCACGACCGGCAAGATCGACCTGAACACCGCGACCGCCGAGCAACTCGACGCCCTGCCCGGGGTGGGCCCGGTCACGGCGCAGAAGATCCTCGCCTGGCGCGCCGCGCACGGCCGCTTCCGGTCGCCGGCAGAGCTGCAGGAGATCGACGGCATCGGTCCTAAGAGCTACGCGGAGATCGCACCCCATGTCCGAGTCTGAGCCGCCCACCCCGCCGGCTCCGGTCGACTTCCGTCTGGTACCCGTTGCGGTTGCCGCCTGGGTGGGCATGTGGATCGCGACCGCCGGGGACACCGGCTGGCTCACCCTGGGTGCGGTGGCCGGCGGTGCCTGCGCAGCACTGTCGTGGCGCAGACGCTCATGGGCGCTCGCCGCGATCGCCCTGGTCGTGCTGGCCTGCATGCTGATCGGATGGGCGCGATGGTGGTCGCGCGGACACGACCCGCTGACCCGGCTCGCGCAGGAGCAGGCGGTCGGTGTGGCCGAGTTGACGGTGGCCGGCACAGCACGGGTCGGCGAGCGACAGGGCGTCCGTCCGCCGTGGTGGTCGAGCAGCGCTCGGCTGGAGAGCATCGAGATGCGCGGTGAACGACTGCGCAGCGCCGCGATGGTCCGGGTGAGTGCCAGCGGCGGTGCGATGACGTCGTGGGCGGCCCTCGCCCCGGGAACCCGGGTGCGGGCCACCGTCCGGCTGGCTGAGGCCGAGCCCGGTGAGGCGGTATCGGTCATGGTGCGGGCCCGGGAACCACCGGTCGTCGTGACACCGCCGGCGCCGCTCGACGCCGCGATCGAGCGGGTCCGAGCCGGACTGCGAGCCAGTGCCGCCCACCTCGACCCGGAGCCACGCGCCCTGGTGCCGGCCCTGGTCGTCGGCGACACCTCGGCGATGCCGAGCGGATTGGTCGACCGGTTCAAGATCACTGGATTGACCCATCTGACCGCAGTTTCGGGCGCCAACCTGACGCTGCTGTTGGCCTTCCTGGGAACGGTGGCCCGCAGTTGCGGAGTGACCGGCTGGTGGCTGCGAGGGCTGCTCGGTGTGGGTGTGGTGGGCTTCGTTTTGTTGTGCCATTCCGAGCCGAGCGTGGTGCGGGCCGCGGCCATGGGTCTGGTCGGGCTGGTGGCGCTGGGGGCCGGTGGCAGGGGCGGTCAGGCTGTCCGGGCGCTGTGCGTGGCCGTAGTGGTGATCGTCTTCGTCGACCCGGGGATGGCCCGGTCGGCGGGATTCGCATTGTCGGTGCTGGCCAGCGCGGGGATCGTGGCATGGTCACGACCGTGGACCGATGCGCTGGCCCGCTGGCTGCCGCGTCCGCTCGCCGAGGGGCTGGCGACGCCGCTGGCCGCTCAGCTCGCCACGCAGCCGCTGGTGACCCTACTGTCGGGCCAGATCAGCCTTGCGGGTCTGATCGCGAACCTGGCGGCCGGCCCGTTGGTCGGTCCTGCGACCGTGTTGGGATTCCTTGCCGCAGCGGTCGCGGTGCCGCTGCTGCCGGTCGCCGCCGTCTGCGCGACAGGTGCCGGATGGTGTGCTCAGGGTTTGTGTTGGATCGCTCGGCTGGGGGAGTTGTTCCCGGCAGCGGCGGTCGCCTGGCCGGCCGATGCGGTCGGGGTCACGCTGGTGCTCGGCGGTTGTGTCGGCTTGGTGCTGGTGATGCCCCGGTTGTTGCGCAGCAGGGTGTGGGCGAGCGCTGCCGGTCTGCTGCTGATGCTCGCGTTGCTCCGGCCGCCGAGTCCACCCGGCTGGCCGCCGCCGGAATGGTCGGTGGTGTTCTGCGATGTGGGTCAGGGTGATGCCACCCTGCTGCGAGTCGGTCCGCGGGCCGCGGCGCTGGTCGATACCGGGCCCGACCCGGCGAAGTTGCGCAGCTGCATCGACGGGCTGGGTGTCGAGATGGTGCCGTTGGTGGTTCTCACTCACTTCCACGCCGACCACATCACCGGCGCCGCGGTAGCCGTCGAGGGGAATCGGACGGAGGCCGTGGCGGTGTCCGCGGCGACCACCCCCGCGTCCGGCTTCGACCTGGTGAGGACAGCGGCCGGTGGCGTTGGGCTGACCATTCTGAGGCCGGGTGACGTCGTTCGGGCGGGCGCCGTGAGCCTGGAGGTGCTGGCGGTGCGGGCGTCTCCCTTCGCGACCGGCAGCAACGAGGGCGAATCGGCTGCCGAGAACGATGGCTCACTGGTGCTGCGGGCCTCGGTCGGCGGCCTGCGGGTGCTGCTGGCGGGCGACGTCCAGGAGGACGGGCAGCGCAACGCACTCACTGCGGGAGCGGACCTCACCGCCGACGTGATGCTGGTGCCGCACCACGGTTCCGGTCACCAGTCGCCCGAGTTCCTGGCCGCCAGCAAAGCCACGGTGGCGGTGTTCAGCGTCGGCGCCGACAACGACTACGGACATCCGGCGGTGCGCACCCAGCGTGCCGTCCAGAGTCTCGGTATGCGGGTCGCTCGGACCGATCAGCAGGGAGCCGTGGCGATCAGCCGGGTGGACGGCTCGCTGCTGATCACCACCCAGCGGTGAGCGGGCCCGACCGGTTGATGTCGGTGGCGGATGGCATGCTGAGCCCATGACCGCGCCGTTCGCGACCGTGACGCTGATTCACGGTCCTGAAAGCCTCCTCGCCGAGCGTGCCGTCCAGCAGTTGGTGGGCCAGGCGACCCAGGCTCATCCGGACGCGACCGTCAGCAGGGTGCCGGCCGGCGGACTGGATCGCGGCGGCCTGGCCGAACTGGCGACCGGGTCGCTGTTCTCGGAGGCCACCGTGGTCGTGGTCGAGCAACTGGCGGAACTGCCCGCCGACGTGGCGGACGACCTGGTCGCCCTGGCGTCCGACCCCGGTGACGACCTGGCCCTGATCCTCGTCCACGAAGGCGGCGCCAAAGGCAAAGCGCTGCTCGACCGGCTGCGCAAAGCCAAGGTCACCCAAGTGGACGCACCGGCGGTGAAGGCCTGGGAACTTCCCCAGTTCGTCACAGCAGAAGTGCGCCGCCAGAACGGCCGGGTCGACCGGCCCACCGCCGAGGCTCTGGTGAGCGCCGTCGGCAGCGACCTGCGCAGTGTGGCCGCCGCAGTCACCCAGCTGCTCGCCGACACCGAAGGGGTGATCACCCAGGCCGATGTGCAGCGCTACTTCGCCGGCCGGGCGGAGACCACTGGTTTCGCGGTCGCCAATCACTGCCTCGACGGCAATCGCGAGGCGGCGCTGGGCAGCCTGCGCTGGGCTCTGGAGACCGGTGTGGCGCCGGTCCTGCTGACCAGCGCTGTCGCCTCGGCGCTGCGCAACCTCGGCAAGTACCTCGACGCCCGCGACGAGCGCCTGCGCGACGCCGATCTGGCCCGCCGGGTCGGAGTGCCGCCGTGGAAACTGAAAGACCTGGCCCGTCAGGCACGCGGCTGGACGGCGTCCGGTATCGCGGCGTCTATCCAGCTCGCCGCCCGCGCCGACGCCGAGGTCAAGGGAGCGGCCGGCGATGCCGGCTTCGCCCTGGAGATGCTGGTGCTGGGCGTCATCGAGCACCGGGGCCGGGCACGTCAGACGTCGGGCCGGGTCTAGGCGCGCATTCGTCCACCGACTGAATGCCAGACCATCCGTCGGTCGAGCTGTCGAGACCCATCCGTCGGTCGAGCTTGCGAGACCTCTCAGGGATGGATCTCGACAAGATCGATCAGCGGCGGCGGGCAATCAGGCAGGGAAAGGCGAAGCCCGTCCGGCGGCGGGGGGACGACCGCGCGGACGGGCTTCGCGTGCGGGGGAGATTGGCGCGTCCCCCGGTCTTGAGATCTCAGCGCTTGACCGAGACGTGTACGTGATCGAAGTGGTTCGCGGTGGCCCCGCCGCGGTTGGCCATCTTGCGCCAGCGCGGGGTCTGCACCGTCCAGATCTTCTGCCGGAAGATCACGTAGTGGATCTTGTACTTCTTGGCGTTCTTCTTCTTCGCGAAGTACTTGGCGATGGACCAGCCCAGCCTCGAGTTCTTCTTCCATTTCGGGATCATCACGTCGATGGCGCGGCCCCCGGGATGGTCACCGGAATACCTGCTGCCCGCGCGCCAGCCGCCGATCGACTTGATCGCCCGCCAGTCGTTGCGCACCTTGTTGGCGACCTTCTTCGCCTTCTTGGTGAGGCGCTTGTAGTTGTGCACCTTGGCCTTCGGGGCGTTGCCGCTGAGCAGCGCGGTGGAGGTCGTCTGCTGGACGGCGGCGGACTGTGACTCGACGACACCCGAACTGACCGGAGTCGTGCCGACGGCGAACGTGCCGGCGGCCAGCGCCAGCGTGACAGACGCCGTGGCGGCCGAGATGGCCAAGCGCGTGCGATTGCTCATGATTCTTCCCCGTTGCTCTGTGGACTCCCGGAGCCCAGTGGGTCCGGCGGCACCGCCAGCCCTGAACTGTCTGAGAAACCTAATCACATTCTCAGGATCGACGCAATTCGTTCAGAATCGTCGAGGGGCGTGGCGCCGGCTCCGGGACGTGCGAAGACTCCGGGACGTGCGAAGGGGGGCCGGGGGAAAGCGTCTGAGGGGACGCGCAAGCGCCGCCCGAACGAACGGGCGGCGCTTGGCTATTCAGTTCAGAGAGCGGCGGCCTGCGCAGCGATGGCCGACTTGCGGTTGGCGGCCTGGTTGCGGTGGATGACGCCCTTGGAGGCGGCCTTGTCGAGGGCGCGGCAAGCGGTCCTCGCCAGGGTCTGCGCCTTCTCGGTCTCGCCGGCCTCGGCAGCCTCGCGGAACCTGCGCACATGGGTGCGCAGGGTCGACTTCACGGCCTTGTTGCGCTGACGAGCCTTCTCATTCGTCTTGATGCGCTTCATCTGGGACTTGATGTTCGCCACAGGGCATGCCTCTTCGGTACTGGGTGCTCACGATGATGCGCGCCCACAGCAGGCGCGACCACTCACATTATCAAAGCGCGCTCCCGGTCAGCAAAGCGGACCGCTTCGGCGCCGACATCCCTGTGGTGCCGCGGGCTCCTGCGCGGTGGGAATTCGGCGGGATCTCCTCCCGGGGCGAGCCCGGATGATGAGTGCCTGCGTCATCGCCGGGGTCTCGATGAGCTCGGCCAACGGGGCGCGGCACGCTCGACCAGCGAAGACGCCCGGCCGGCTGGGCTCAGGTCCATTGGACGACCATGCGTTGGTCGGTGACATCGGCGTGCAGGATCAGGCCCGGGGTGTGGGCGACGTGGACGACCTCGGTGAGCCATGGTTCCTCGGGGCACAGCTCGGCATGCCGGTTCGGCAGCGAGGTGACCAGTCCGGGCTGGAACGACACCCCGGGGCGGTCGTCGAACAGCGCGGCGTACCAGATGCCGGTCTCGACCAGCTCCTGGAAGAAGTGGCTTCCGTAGGACAACTCCGGCCGGAACGAGCCCGCCGCGTAGGTGGTCTCCACCAGCACGGTGAACCGGTTCAGGTCGCTGAAGTGGGTCGGCACGCCCAGCGCCGGCATTGAGGTTCCCCAACGTCCGGGACCCGCCAGCAGTGCGGTGCCGTCCAGTACGCGGTTGAGGGCGCCGATCCGGCGGGCTACCGCGTACCGGCCGGGTTCGCCCAGCGCCAGGTAGGCGTCCGGGCGCACCAGCACCACCCATTCGATCGGCAGCCGGGCGTTGCCGCCCATGAAGTTTCCGGCGGTGGAGAGCAGGCAACGCTCCGGCACCACCTCGGGGACGCCGACAGCTCCGCCGACCCCGCGGGTCTGCAACGGGCGGCACTGGACGAGGTTGAGCGACACCCGGCCCGCGCGGTCGGGGTTCACGGTGAACTCGATGTCCACCGGATGGTCGTAGGTGCCGGCGAGCCGCGCGAGCATCGTCCGCAACAGCACGGGGAAGTCCGTGTCGCGCAGCAGCGTGCCGAAGTCGATCACCTCGGGCACTCCATGCCCGCGGCGGCCGAGCTCGCGCAGTCGGCGGGCCGCCGCGGCGTCCGGGCTGGCCACCAGCGACCAGTCCAGGTCGGACGCCCGGGCGCGGACGTCCCCCACCCGCAGCGTGACGGACGCGTTGCCGGCCAGGTCGAGCGCGTCCACCCGCCGCTGGCTCCAGCTACCCAACTCGTCCGCCGGTGCCGGGTTGGCGTTCGGCGCGGCCAGGCTGACGATCCGGGCGAAGTCTCCGCCGGTCCGGTCGACGGCTCGGGTGCCGAGGCCAACCACCAGGCGTGCCATGCCGGCATCGGGCAGTGTGGCGTCCCACACGTACAGGCTGGACGAGTTGGCCACCCCGGCGGCCAGCGGGAAGAACAGCTCGCCGTGCAGATCGCCGGAGACCCGCTGCACCAGGATGGCCATCTGTTCGTCCAGGTCGAGCAGGCCCCGGTCGGCTCGGTAACGCAGCGCCTGCGGGCTCACCGCGCTGGCGTAGACGGTGCGGACGGCGTCCTCGAAGGCGGCCAGCCGCTCCTGAGGCGTGCCCTGGTTGGCGCAGAACACGCTGTCGTAGGTGCCGGCGAAGGCGTTGCCGTAGTCGTCCTCGAGCAGCGAACTGGAACGGACGATGATCGGCGCCTGCCCGAAGTGCTCCAGCACCTGCAGGAAGTCCTCCCGGAACCGGCGCGGAAAGCTGCCGCTGGGGATCTGTGCATGCAGTGCCTCGGCGGATCGGCCGCCGTCGTCCTCGGCGCGGTGGGCCGTCCAGTCCCGCCACCAGCCGTTGGCGACCAGGAAACTGACGAACACGTCGCTGCCGAGGAAGAACGAGTCGTGTGGTTCGAGGCGTCCCGCGACGCCGTCCGGTCCGAACGCCGAGTCAGGTTCGGGCGCCGACTGTTCCAGGATCGCCCGGGCCAGCAGCACGCCCAGCGCCTTGCCGCCGATCCGTCCGGTGCCGACCAGCCGGGACGCCACCGCGAGCAGGTCGACCAGCCGCAGCCGGCGCCGGCACAACTCGGCCATCCGGCCACGACCACCGACCAGCACAGCCAGCAGGATGGTGCGTGCCGCCTGCTGTGCCGCGGCGTCCGAGGAGAGCGCCGCCCAGGCGTCCTCGACCATCCGCTGCCAGACGTCCGGTGGGTCGATCCGCCTGGCCAGCGACGAGAACAGCTGGGTACTGGTCGCGGACGAGGTGATCGAGATCGCCTGCCCGCCGTCCAGCCGGTGCGGGAAGAACATCGTGGGGGAGTGCCGCTGCCACACTTTCAGTGGATGCACGTAGAGGGCGTCGTCGATGCGGTGCAGGTCGAGCAGCACCTGGGTGGTTTCGCGGATGCCGGCCACTGTGGCGTAGGTGTGCCGGTTCCGCAGCAGCGGGAAGTAGGCGATGGTGTCGAGCTCGAACAGGTAGGGGCAGGTGGCCTTGAAGAAGTTCAGCACCATCAGGTCGGAATGCCAGGCCTGGTGCAGGTCGGTGAGCGGGTCGACCACGTAGAAGCCGTGCGGGCCGATCTCGGCCAGCAACTCATGGGTGGCGATCGCGAACCGTTCGAAGCCGACGCTCGGATCGACGGTGTGCACCTCGACGGCGTCCAGATCCTTCAGCAGCGGCGGACGCAATCCGAAACTCAGGTAGACCAGCCGGCGGTCATCGGCACGGGCGCGAGCAACGAACGGCGCGGCGACAGCCTGGAAGTCGGCCGGCGAGTCGACCTGCCAGACCACGTTGTCACCGATGCGCAGGTGGTCGATGGTGTCGTCCAGGCCGGGGATTCCCGTGCTGGCCAGCGTCATGACCGCACCCTACGCGGCAGTCGCCCGCTACCGCTGGTTAAGCCTGTCGAAACCCGTCGAGGGAGGACTCTGAGATTTCGCCAGCATCGCACCCTCCGCTGGTTGAGCTTGTCGAAACCTCTTGTCAGCGGGGAATGGGCCTCGACAAGCTCGACCAACGGTGGCTGGGTCTCGACCAAGGGCGATCGGTCTCGACCCGCGGCCTTTTGAACTCAGATGACGCCCATGGCGACCATGGCGTCGGCGACCTTGATGTAGCCGGCCAGGTTGGCGCCGACCACGTAGTCACCGGGGCTGCCGAACTCTTCGGCGGTGGCCAGGCACTGATCGTGGATGTCGTGCATGATCTGCTCGAGCCGTCCGGCGGTGGTCTCGAAGTCCCAGGCGTCGCGGCTGGCGTTCTGCTGCATCTCCAGCGCGCTGGTGGCGACACCGCCCGCGTTGGACGCCTTGCCCGGCGCGAACAGCACACCCGCCTCGCGCAGCAGCGACACCGCGGCCGGGGTGCACGGCATGTTGGCGCCCTCGGCGACCAGCTTCACGCCGTTGTCGACCAGGATCTTGGCCTGCTTCTCGTCCACCTCGTTCTGGGTGGCGCAGGGCAGTGCCACGTCACACGGCACGTCGAAGACGGAGCCCTCGGTGACCACCCGGGCCCGGGAGCCGACCGCCTCGGCGTAGTCGGAAACCCGGCCGCGGCGCACCTCCTTGACGTCTTTCAGCACCTCGAGATCGATGCCTTCGGAGTCGACCACATAGCCCGACGAGTCGGACACCGCGAGCACCTTGGCGCCCAACTCCTGCGCTTTCTCGACCGCGTAGATCGCGACGTTGCCGGAACCGGAGACGACCACGCTGCGGCCGCCGAAGTCCTCACCGCGGACGCCGAGCATCGCCGAGGCGAAGTGCACGGTGCCGTAGCCGGTCGCCTCGGTGCGCGCCCGGGAGCCGCCCCAGCTGACGCCCTTACCAGTCAGCACCCCGGACTCGTAGCGGTTGGTGATCCGCTTGTACTGCCCGAACAGGTAGCCGATCTCGCGGCCACCGACGCCGATGTCGCCGGCCGGGACGTCGGTGTACTCGCCCAGGTGCCGGTACAACTCGGTCATGAACGACTGGCAGAACCGCATCACCTCGTTGTCGGAGCGGCCCTTCGGGTCGAAGTCCGAGCCGCCCTTGCCGCCGCCGATCGGCATGCCGGTGAGCGCGTTCTTGAAGGTCTGCTCGAAGCCGAGGAATTTGATGATCGACAGGTTGACGCTGGGATGGAACCGCAGGCCACCCTTGTACGGGCCGAGGGCGGAGTTGAACTCGACCCGGAAGCCGCGGTTGATCTCCACCTGGCCGTCGTCGGTCACCCACGGCACCCGGAAGATGATCTGCCGCTCGGGTTCGCAGATCCGCTGCAGGATCGACCACTGGGCGTACTCGGGGCGGTCGCCGGCCAGCGGCGTGAGGCTTTGCATCACCTCGTAAACGGCCTGATGGAACTCCGACTCGCCCGGGTTGCGAGCCAGCACGATGTCGAACATGGGGCGAAAATTCGGATGAAGTGGCGCAGTCACAGTTGCGCACCCTACTGGGTGCCGTGCCGAGGTCGCCGACGGCCCAGATAGCGAGGTCGGCCGATCGCTCGCGCGATCGGTAGAGTGACGCTTCGGACCAGACACAGGTCGGACCAGACACAGGACAGGTGAATGAGCGGACCCCGCCCCGGCGCCACGCCCCCGGAGAGCATCCGGAACTTCTGCATCATCGCGCACATCGACCACGGCAAGTCGACGTTGGCCGACCGGATGCTGCAGTCCACCGGCGTGGTCGACGCGCGCTCGATGCGCGCCCAGTACCTGGACCGGATGGACATCGAGCGTGAGCGCGGCATCACCATCAAGTCCCAAGCGGTGCGGATGCCCTGGCAGGTCGAGGGCGCCGACTACGTGCTGAACATGATCGACACGCCTGGCCACGTCGACTTCACCTACGAGGTATCCCGGTCGCTGGCCGCCTGTGAGGGGGCGATCCTACTGATCGACGCCGCTCAGGGCATCGAGGCGCAGACCCTGGCCAACCTGTACCTGGCGCTGGACGCCGACCTGCACATCATTCCGGTGCTGAACAAGATCGACCTGCCCAGCGCCCAGCCGGAGAAGTTCGCCGCCGAGATCGCCCACCTGGTCGGCTGCGATCCCGACGACGTGTTCCGGGTCTCGGCCAAGACCGGCGAGGGTGTGACCGAACTGCTGAATGCCATTGTCGAGCAGATCCCGGCCCCGGTCGGTGACCCGGCGGCACCGGCCCGGGCGCTGATCTTCGACTCCGTCTACGACACCTACCGGGGCGTGGTCACCTACGTCCGGGTGGTCGATGGCTCGCTGGCGCACCGCGAGCGGATCCTGATGATGTCCACCAAGGCCACCCACGAGGTGCTCGAGGTGGGCGTGATCAGCCCGGAGCCGCTGCCGTCCAAGGGTTTGGGTGTGGGCGAGGTGGGCTACCTGATCACCGGGGTGAAGGACGTCCGGCAGTCCCGGGTCGGTGACACGGTGACGCTGGCGGGGCGTCCGGCGAGCAAGAACCTGGGCGGTTACCGGCAGCCGAACCCGATGGTGTACGCCGGCCTGTACCCGATCGACGGCGCGGACTTCTCCGAGCTGCGTGAGGCCCTGGAGAAGCTGCAACTCAACGACGCGGCGCTCACCTACGAGCCGGAGACATCCGGCGCGCTCGGCTTCGGCTTCCGGGTCGGCTTCCTCGGCCTGCTGCACATGGAGATCGTCCGCGAGCGGCTGGAGCGCGAGTTCAACCTCGACCTGATCTCGACCGCGCCGAACGTGGTGTACCGGGTGGTGATGGAGGACGGCACCGAGCACGTCGTCACCAACCCGTCGGAATATCCCGAGGGCAAGGTCGCCGAGGTGTGGGAGCCGGTGGTGAAGGCGACCATCCTCACCCCGACCGACTACATCGGCACCATCCTGGAGCTGTGCCAGGCGCGCCGCGGCGTCCAGACCGGCATGGACTACCTCAGTGAGGACCGAGTCGAGATCCGCTACCAGCTGCCGTTGGCCGAGATCGTCTTCGACTTCTTCGACGCGCTGAAGTCACGGACCAAGGGCTACGCCTCGCTGGACTACGACGAGGCCGGCGAGCAGGTCGCCAAGCTGGTCAAGGTGGACATCCTGCTGCACGGTGACCCGGTGGACGCCTTCAGCGCGATCGTGCACACCGACGCCGCCTATTCCTACGGTGTGGCGATGTCGAAGAAGCTCAAGGAACTAATTCCGCGCCAGCAGTTCGAGGTGCCGATCCAGGCCGCGATCGGTTCACGGGTGATCGCCCGCGAGACGGTCCGGGCCATTCGCAAGGACGTGCTGGCCAAGTGCTACGGCGGTGACATCACCCGTAAGCGCAAGCTGCTCGAGAAGCAGAAGGAAGGCAAGAAGCGGATGAAGATGGTCGGCCGGGTCGAGGTGCCCCAGGAGGCCTTCGTCGCCGCGCTGTCCACCGGTGAGACGTCCAAGAAGTAGTTGGGCAGGGCCTGATGCCGAGGCAGGCTCGGGCGGGTGGCGGCGGCCGCGATCAGGACGCGAGCTCGCCGAGGTAGAACCGGGTCAGCGTGCTTTCGGGCTTGCTCTGACCTGAGTGCTGGGCGTTGAAAGCGGCGCTGGCGTCGGTGCCGCACAGCGGGGTGATCCGCTCGGGGCCGCCGGGGTGCTGGCTGATCCAGTCGGTCAGGTTGTAGACGCCACCGTTGATCGCGGCCCAGCAGTCGCCCGCCGTGTTGTGCTGCTGCACCTGGGCCAGGGTGTAGCTCTGCTGGGTGCTCGCGGACGCCGAACTGCTCGGCGAGGCGTCCCCGGTGGCGGACGGCTGGGCGCTGGCCGAGGCTGTCGGACCGGCGGACGTCGGCGTCACCCCGGTGCCCGACCAGACCGCGGTGGCGCCGCTGTGCCCGACGACCACCGTCAGCGCCACGCTGACCGCCGCCAGCAGTGCGGTGAGCATGCCGAGGCCCTTGACCAGGTTGTCGGGCTCGGCCTTGCCGCGCTGCAGGAAGTACCACACGGCTGCGGCGACCAGGGTGGCGGTGGCGACCCGCGGCAGCCACTCGCCCCAGGCCATGTGCGCGGCAGGCGTGCCGACCTGGTCGGCGAGGGCGTGCCCGGACAGCATCGCCACCCAGGCGGCTGCGGTGCCGGCGACCATGCCCAGCAGCGCTAGGCCCGCGTAGCCGCGGCGGAGCCGTCCGAACACGATGCAGGCGATCAGTCCCAGTGCGGAGAGCGGCAGCAGCACCACCACCGCGTGCACGACCAGGGGGTGCAGCGGGAGGCCGAAGAAGTCGTACACCGGTCAAGCTCCTCGGTCGGCTGGGGGTGCCAGCTGGACTATTGACGTGTCAACAATACCGGTCGGCGGCTCCCACCCCTGTGATGAACCTGTGAGTCAGCCGTGAGCACGCGCCGTCCGACGCCGATGCAACGACCAGGCGGCCAGGACGCCACCGATCGCGCCGCCCAGATGTGCCTGCCAGGACACCCCTGCCTGAGTGGGGAAGACGCCCCAGAGAATGCCGCCGTAGACGACGAAGATGACCACCGCGAGCAGGATCTGCTTGCCGTTGCGGGCGAAGAGTCCACGGGTGAGCAGGTAGGTGAGCCAGCCGAAGATCAGCCCGCTGGCGCCGATGGTGATCGTGTTCGGTGCGCTCAGCAGCCAGGCCGACAACCCGCTGACCACCACCGACCACAGTGTGGAGAGCACCGCCCGGACGGCGCCGCCGATCATCACCAGAAAGCCCAGCACCGCGAACGGCAGCGTGTTGGCGCTCAGGTGCGCCCAGTCGGCGTGCAGCCATGGCGCGAGAAAGATCGACGGCAACGACCAGACCTGCCACGAGTGGATTCCCAGGGCGTCCAGCGAGCCGCGGGTGATCTGGTCGACCAGTTCGATCAGCCACAGCAGTGCCACCCCGATCCCGACCACGATTGCGGCCTGCCGGGGTGCCACCGGCGCGTTCGACCGGACCGCGAGAGAACTGCTCATGAAGCCAGTCTGCCCAGTCCGGCCAAGCCGTCAGTCGAGCAGCGCGCCGATCCGGAAGGAAGCCAGTTGGGTGTTGGGCTTCTCCTGATCTCCGTGCTGGCCGTGGAACGCGGAGGTGGCGTTCGTGCCGCACAAAGGAAGGATCTTGTCCGGGCCGCCGGGATGCCGGCTGATCCACGAGGTGACGTCGTACACGCTGTCGTCGACCGCCACCCAGCAGTCCTGCTGCGTGTTGTGCTGCGCAACGTCGGCCATCCGGTAGCCGTCCGAGGCCGATCCGGTGGGCGCGGCGTCCACGGACGTCGAAGGGGCAGGGCTGCCGCCGCACGCGGTCAGCAGCACGATCGTCAACGGTGCCAGCAGTGCGCCGGTGCGTAGTTTCACGCGACGAAGCCTATGTGGTTGCACGTCGTTGCCGCGCTATCGCGGACTCGACCGGGGGTGTGGTGTGCACGCGGCCCGCCGCGGGGGGCTCGGCGTGCGCCCGGGATGACGTTGGCCGGCCCTTGTTGCGGGACTGCTTCGGCAACTCGCTGAGACGTCAAACGTCCTTGTCCGATCGCCTATTTCAAAACTCAACCAGGCCTGGCCGGATGGCTCGAGGGGAACTAGGCTCCGACCATGCCCACCCGACGTGCTCAGCGGACCGGCGGGCGCATGCGACACGGCCGGTTGGCCGGGTTGCTGCTGGCCCCGAGCCTGTTCGGGTTGGCGCTGTTCCTGCTGTTCCCGATTCTCGTGGTGATCTGGCTGTCGCTGAACCGCTGGGATCTACTCACCCCGATGCGTTTCGTCGGGCTCGACAACTACATCGACGTGCTCGGTGACCCGACTTTCGGCAACTCGATGCTACGCACGGTGATCTTCGTCCTCTCGGTGATCCCGCTGCAGACCGCGCTCGGGTTGTTCCTGGCGGTGCTGCTGTCCCGCGGGCTACCCGGATCGGGACTGTTCCGGGTGATCTACGTCATCCCGTGGATCTGCGCGCCGCTGGCGCTGGGCGTGGTGTGGAAGTGGATCCTCGCCCCCTACGACGGTGCGCTGAACAACCTGCTCGGCCTGGACGTCGAATGGTTGACCGACCCGACGTTGGCGATGCCGGCCGTGGCCGCGGTCACCATCTGGTCGCAGGTCGGCTACACCACGTTGTTCTTCGTGGCCGGACTGGCCGCGATTCCGGAACCGATCATTGAGGCGGCCCAACTGGACGGCGCGAACGCCTGGCAGGTCTTCTGGCAGATCAAGCTGCCACTGCTCGGGCCGACGCTGTTCTTCGTGCTGGTCACCGGAGTGATCTCGGCGTTCCAGGCGTTCGACCAGATCTACGCGTTGACCCCCCGCGGCGGCCCGGAGGGCACCACCGACGTGATCGCCAGCCGCATCTATCTGGAGGCGTTCCAGGGTGCCTTCAACCTGGGCCGGGCATCGGTGATGGCGCTGGTGCTGTTCGCCATCCTGGTGATCGTCACACTGCTGCAGCAGCGGTACTTCGCGGGGAGGATCACCTATGACCTCAGCTGAGTCGCGCGCCGGCGTGCGTCGCCGAGCGTCGCTGAGCAAGCCGGTGGCCGACCTGCTCACCTACCTGGTGCTGATCACGGGAGCCCTGCTGACTCTGGGTCCATTCGCACTGAGCTTCATGACGGCCTTCAAGTCGCCGTTGCAGTTCGCGTCCGAGCCGTCGCTGAATCTGCCCAACCCGGTGACGACCGAGAACTTCACGACGCTGTTCAGCGGCGACTACAGCTTCATCTCGCCGATCGCGGTGACCGCCCAGGTCGTGGTGGTCATCCTGGCCGGTCAACTGATCTTCTCGATCATGGCCGCCTACGCGTTCGCCAAGCTGCGGTTCGCAGGCCGTGACGCACTGTTCTGGCTGTACCTGGCCACATTGATGATCCCCCAGGTGGTGATCGTCATTCCGCTGTACACGATGATGGTGCAGACCGGCCTGCGGAACTCCTTCTGGGCCTTGGTGCTGCCATTCCTGTTCGGCTCGCCGTACGCGGTGTTCTTGCTGCGTGAGCACTTCCGCAGCATTCCGGACGACCTGATCGACGCGGCTCGCATCGACGGAGCCGGCGACTGGCGGATCCTGTGGCAGATCGTCGCCCCGATGTCGCGGGGGATCATCGCGACGCTGGCGATCATCACGGTGGTGACGCACTGGAACAACTTCATGTGGCCGCTGATCATCACCACCGGACGCGACTGGCAGGTGATCACCGTCGCCACGGCCAACCTGCAGAGCCAGTACAACGCGAACTGGACGCTGGTGATGGCGGCCACGACCGTCGCGATGGCGCCGTTGCTGGTGATTTTCGCCATCTTCCAGCGAACCATCGTGAACTCGATCTCGCTGACGGGCTTCAAGTGAGCGCCGTCTGCGGCTATTGATGTGATGATTGGCAAGAACCGAACCGAGGAGGATTCTGTGAGATCGGCACACAAGTTGGGTCGCCGGACGTTGGTCGCAGCGGTGGCGTCCGCGCTGGCTCTGGGGGCGGCGGGTTGCTCGCCGGCCCAGTCGCAACCCAGTGCAAGCACCGGCGGAGCCACGACGACCGTGACCGTGCGGATGTGGGATGAGCAGTGGCAGAAGGCCTACGACGCCTCGTTCGCGGAGTTCACCAAGCAGAACCCCACCATCGCGGTGAAGACCGTGCTGGTGCCCTGGGCCGACTACTTCACCAAGCTGCGCACCGATGTCAGCGGTGACAACGCCGAGGACATCTTCATGATGAACGGCTCATACCTGCAGCCCTATGTGACCTCGGGCTCGCTGCTCGAGATCGGCTCCGATTTCGAGGCGCAGAAAGCCGATTGGGTGCCGGCTGCGATCGAGCAGTACACCCGTGACGGCAAGTTGTGGGGCGTTCCGCAGACCACCGATGGCGGCATCGCCGTCTACTACAACAAGAAACTGCTCGCCGATGCCGGAGTCACGCCGGAACAGCTCACCGGTCTGACCTGGGCGCCCGATGGCGGCAGCGCTGACACGTTGTTGCCGCTGATCAAGAAGCTCACCGTGGACGCCAACGGCAAGCGTGGTGACGAGAGCGGGTTCAACGGCGCCAAACCCAAGCAGTGGGGTTATTCCGCCGCGCAGGACCTGCAAGGCATCTACTACAACTTCATCGGCTCCAACGGCGGTCAGTTCCAGGACAGCTCCGGCAAGTTCGTGTTCGCCTCGCCCGAGTCCACCGAGGCGTTCCAATACATCGTCGACCTGATCAACAAGTACAAGGTCTCACCCGCGGCGTCGAACACCAACGGCAACGACAACTTCACTCGTGACCAGTTCCTGCAGGGCAAGATCGCACTGTTCCAGTCGGGTGTGTACAACCTGAAGAACGTCTCCGACGGCGCCAAATTCGACTGGGGGATCGCACCGCTGCCCGCCGGGCCGAAGGGTGCGGTCTCGGTGGTGAACTCGATCATCGCGGCGGGCAACGCCAAGAGCAAGAATCTGGACGCCACCAAGAAGGTGCTGCAATGGATGGGCTCGACCGACGGCGCGAAGTACCTGGGTTCGACCGGCACGGCCATACCCGCAGTGGTCAGCGCGCAGCCGGCATTCGCCGATTTCTGGAAGGCCAAGAACGTCGATCCGTCGCAGTTCGCGGCCCAGGGCAAGCTGCCGTCGATCCCGGCGCCGGCCGGTGAGAACTACGGCGCGGCGTTCAACGCCTGGAAGCCGATCTTCGATGAGATCTTCCTCGGCCGGACGCCGGTCGCGGCTGGTCTGAAGAAGGCCGAGGACGCGGCCAACAAGGCGGCCGGTTCGTAGACCTCTCGTACGGACACTCCGGACGCGTCGGCCGACTCGGCCGGCGCGTCCGTTCTGTCGAGGGGCACCGTATGGTTCGGCGCCTCTCAGCTGGTCAGCGCGCCGGTCACCAGGTTGATCGTGGTGGCCAGGATGGCCAGGCCGAACACGTACGAGAACAAGCAGTGGCGCAGCGCCACGGCACGCACCGCCGCGCTCTGGACGGCGGTGTCCGAGACCTGGTAGGTCATCCCGAGGTTGTAGCTGAAGTAGAAGAAGTCGCGGAAGGTGGGGTGCTCGTCGGAGTTGAAGTCGATGGCCTTGTCGACGCCGGTGGCGTAGTAGAGAAAGGCGTAGCGAACGGCGTACATCAGATGCAGTGCCCCCCAGGTCATGAACACGCCCAGCACCCCGATCGCGCCGAGGATGCTGCCGGCCGCCCCGCCGCCGGCGACCACCAGCGAGACGATCGCGCCCAGGCCGCACAGGGTGGCCCCGACCACGATCAGCTCGTCGGCGAGTGGCCGGAACTCCTCCCGCCGGACGTGGCTCTGAGTCGTTGCGGCGTCCATCGGCCACAGGATCAGCCACCCCAGCACCACGAACGTGGTCGCGGCGACCGCGACCCCGACGATGACGCCCAGGGCCGGCCCCGTCAGTCCGCCGACCAACCCGGCGACGATTCCGGCGACGACGGCGGCGATCAGGCGTGGCGGGGCGGTCACGAACACTCGGCGCAACGTCAAGGGAGGCTCCTCAGCTCGGTAGGCGCCCACCGGCCTGAACGCCTCCTCAGAGTATCCAGCCGTCCGCTCGCGGTGCGGTGGCGAAGCCCTGGTGTGGCGCTCGATCCGAGGGTGGTCTCGACCAGCCGTGCGTCAATACTTCCGCCGGACGCGTCCGGTCGTCTCTGATCGCACCTCGGCCGTGCCCTTCGGCGGCGCCGCTTCGACGTAGAGTCTCCGGGTGCACGCGGATATCGGGATCATCGGCGGATCGGGCTTCTACGACTTCTTCGCCGGCGCCGACACGGTGGAGATCGACACCCCGTTCGGCGAACCGAGCGCCCCGCTGGCGATCGGCGAAGTGGCCGGACGGCGGGTCGCCTTCCTGCCCCGGCACGGCTTCCGGCATCAGTTCCCGCCGCACCGGGTGAACTACCGGGCCAACCTGTGGGCGCTGCGTTCGGTCGGCGTCCGGCAGGTGCTGGCCCCGTGCGCGGTCGGCGGGCTGCGACCCGAGCTGGCCCCGGGGACGTTCGTGGTTCCCGACCAGGTGGTCGACCGGACCTGGGGCCGCGCGCACACCGTCTGGGACGCCGTCGGCCCGGTCGTGCACGTCTCGTTCGCCGACCCGTACTGTCCGCGCGGCCGGACGGCCCTGCTTGCTGCCGGTGAGCCGGTTGTCGACCGCGGCACGTTGGTGGTGATCAACGGTCCGCGGTTCTCCTCGCGCGCCGAATCGCGCTGGCACGCCGCGGCCGGCTGGTCGGTGGTCGGCATGACCGGCATGCCCGAGGCGTCCGTGGCGCGCGAACTCGCGATGTGTTTCAGCACCGTCTGCATGGTCACCGACGCGGACGCCGGCGTGGAGGGGCCGGGGGTGTCGCACGCCGAGGTGATGCAGGTCTTCGCCGGCAATATCGAGCGGCTGAAGGCGATGCTGGTTCGAGTGATCGCGGCGTTGCCCGAACCGGAGCCGGACGAGACGGCGACCTGCTCCTGCCGCCGTGCGCTGGATGGCCAGCGACTGCCGTTCGAGCTGCCCTGATGCCCTCCGCGCTGCCCGCCGGGGATCCGGCGCCCGCCGACGGCTCCCTCCCCGCGTCGGCACTCACTGAACTGGGCGATGAACCCGTCTCGCTGTATCTGCATGTGCCGTTCTGTGCGACGCGCTGCGGCTACTGCGACTTCAACACCTACACCTCGGCGGAACTGGGCTCGGCGCCCGGTTCGTCCCGTCAGGCCTTCCTGGACGCCACACAGGCCGAGCTCGCGCTGGCCGCCGGAGTGCTGGGCGAGCGTCGGGTCGACACCGTCTTCGTCGGCGGCGGCACCCCGACCCTGCTCGCAGCCGACGAACTGGTCGGCCTGCTGGCTGCCGCCCGGCAGCATTTCCCCTTGTCGGACGACGCTGAGGTGACCACCGAATGCAATCCCGAATCGGTGGATGCCGGCTACCTGGAGGCGTTGGTCGCCGGTGGCTTCAACCGGATCTCGTTCGGCATGCAGTCGGCCCGTGGTCACGTGCTGCGGGTATTGGAGCGCAGCCACACGCCCGGACGCGTCGCGGACGTCGTCGGTTGGGCGCGTGCGGCCGGCTTCGGCTCGGTCAGCCTCGACCTGATCTACGGCACGCCGGGGGAGTCGCTGGACGACTGGCGGGCCTCCCTGGAGACCGCGCTGGCCTTGGCGCCCGACCATGTCTCGGCCTACGCGCTGATCGTGGAGGAGGGCACCCGGCTGGCCGCGCAGATCCGCCGCGGCGACCTGCCGGCGCCGATCGACGACCTGCAGGCCGACTGCTATGAGTTGGCGGACGACCTGCTGTCGGCGTCCGGCATGGGCTGGTACGAGCTGAGCAACTGGAGCCGGCCGGGTCATCAGTGCCGGCACAACCTGGCGTACTGGCGGGGTGCGTCCTGGTGGGGCGTCGGACCGGGTGCGCATTCGCACGTCGGCGGCGTCCGGTGGTGGAACGTGAAGCATCCGCGGCGCTACAGCGCGGTACTGGCGCAGGGCCACAGCCCGGCCGCCGCCCGTGAGCTGCTGGACGCCGACGCTCGCCGGGTCGAACGGGTGCTGCTGGAGTCCCGGTTGGGCGAGGGGCTGGAGCTGAGCGTGCTCACCGCGTCCGAGCGGGCACGGGTGCCGGATCTGCTCGCGCGCGGCCTGATCGAGGTGGGCTCCGACGACCGCTGGTCGAGCCAGCCCGAGGTCAACAACCTCCGGTCGAGCGTGCCCGACCACCGCTGGTCGAGCTTGTCGAGACCCCTTGCCGACGCCCGCCTACGCCTCACCCGCAAGGGCCGGCTGCTCGCCGACGCAGTCGTCCGCGACCTCCTGGACTAGAGCCGGGGTGCTACCTGCTGGCGGCGCTTTCCGCCGCTCCAACACCGAAACGCTCGCCCAAGTGGTGACCGCTCGCCGAATTCGGCGAGCGGTCACTAGTCAGACGAGCGCTGAGTGGGGGAGAAGCGTCAGCGGATGACGCGACGGGCCGAGTGGTAGTGGCCGTACTTCTTCAGGTTCGAGATCTGCAGATCATCGCGGGTGTTGCGCGCGTGAATGATCTTGCCGTCGCCGATGTACATGGCGACGTGGCTGACCGGGCTGTAGAAGAACACCAGGTCGCCGGGCTTGAGGTTCTTCTTGGCGACCTTGACGCCCTTCTTCGACTGGGCGCGCGAGGAGTGCGGCAGCTTGATGTCGATCTTGCGGAAGGTCCAGAGCATGAAGCCCGAGCAGTCGAACTTGTTCGGGCCGGCGGCGCCCCAGACGTACTGGCCCTTCTTGAGCTTGGTCTTCGCGGCCTTGATCGCCTTATTGGCCTTGGCCTTCAGCTTCTGGGCCTTGGTCTGCTTCTTCGGCGGGTTGGGGTTCACCGAGGTCGGCTTGGTGGCGCTGGCCGACGTGGTCGGCGGGGTCGTCGTGTCGGCACCGGCCTGGGGAGCGGCGGGGCCTACCACCAGGGCCAGCGAAGCGGCAACGGTGACACCGACGGACAACGCAGATTTGCGGACGGACATGGACGAGCCTCCAGGAACGTGGACAGGGAGCTTGGCTGAGAGCCGGTTGAGTGGAACCTGAGCCGAAGCTGAGAGGAACGTTAACTGTTCCGTCAGGCGATGGCAAACCCGTCGTCGGTCCAGACCTCTATGTCGCTCCAAAGGCGGCCGTGAAGTGCCTTGTGGCGGACGATTCTGGTCGTCCTGAGATTTTCATGAAAACAGACCGTGCCGTCCCTGAGACGACATCGCCCTGCTTCGGCTTCCTTCACAGGTTTCGAACCGAGTGGTTTCGAACCGAGTGAGAGAAGTCGGAGCAGGGCGATGCGGGTACGGCAGACGCCGAGAACGTCATCCCGGGTTCGACCCGGGATCTCGAAGCGGTCGATCCGGTCCGGAGATCCCGCCGTC
>NZ_JAPUED010000178.1:44760-46188 GCF_027492755.1 Micropruina sp.
CCGGGTTCGACCCGGGATCTCGAAGCGGTCGATCCGGTCCGGAGATCCCGCCGTCCGCCGGGATGACGAACCCCGCTACCCGTTGTCCGCGGGCTGAGGTCAGGCAGGCACCACGTTCACCAGCTTGGGTGCCCGGACGATCACCGTCCGGACGCCGTTGGGCGTCTCGTCCGCGATCCGCGGCAGGGCCAGGGCTCGCGCGCGCAGGTCGTCCTCGGAGATGTCGGCCGGCACCTCCAGGCGTGCCCGGACCTTGCCCTTCACCTGCACCACACAGGTGACCATGTCGTCGGCGATCAACGCCGGGTCGGCGACCGGGAACGGCTCGAACGCCAGCGACTCGGCATGCCCCAGCCGCGACCACAGCTCCTCGGCGATGTGCGGGGTCAGTGGCGCCACCATCAGCAGCATCGGCTCGATCGCCTCACGCGGGACGGCGTCCAGCTTGGTCAGCACGTTGTTGTACTCGGTCAGCCGGGCGATCGCGGTGTTGAACGACAACCCCTCGTAGTCGCGGGTCACCGCATCGATGGCCTTGTGCAGCGCCCGTTTGGTGGCGTCGTCCAGGGGCGCGTCGACGATGCGCACCTCGCCGGTGACCTCGTCGATCACGTTGCGCCACAACCGCTGCAGGAACCGCTGCGAACCGACCACGGCCCGGGTCTCCCACGGCTTCGACTGATCCAGCGGACCCATGCCCATCTCGTAGATCCGGAAGGTGTCGGCGCCGTAGGAGTCATACATGTCGTCGGGAGTGACGATGTTCTTCAGCGATTTGCCCATCTTGCCGTACTCCCGGAAGACCTCCTCCCCGTGCCAGACGTAGCTCATCTCGCCGTCCGCGCCGGCAACCTCCTCGACCTCATCGGCCGGGACGGTCTGCCCACGGGAATCCCGGAAGGCATAGGCCTGGATGTAGCCCTGGTTGTACAGCCGGCGGAACGGCTCGGCCGAGCTGACCTGGCCCAGGTCGAACAGCACCTTGTGCCAGAACCGGGCGTACAGCAGGTGCAGCACCGCGTGCTCGACGCCGCCGACGTACAGGTCGACGCCACCGACATCGCCCAAGTCGGCTCCGCCGGCATCGGCCGCGTCGCGCGGACCCATCCAGTAGCGCTCCACCTCGACATCCACGAACCGGTCGTGGTTGGCCGGATCCAGGTAGCGGATCTCGTACCAGCACGAGCCCGCCCACTGCGGCATCACGTTCAGTTCGCGGCGGTAGGTCTTCGGCCCGTCGCCCAGATCCAGCTCCACCTCGGCCCAGTCGGTGACCCGGCCCAGCGGCGGCACCGGCTCGGAGGTCGAATCGTCCGGATCCAGCGCCTGCGGGCTGTAGTCGTCGATCTCGGGCAGCTCAACCGGCAGCATCGACTCGGGCAGCGCGATCGGGTGACCGGCCTCGTCGTAGACGATCGGGAACGGCTC
>NZ_JAPUED010000179.1 GCF_027492755.1 Micropruina sp.
GCCCGCGGCATCACCGTCTCCACCGTCGGGCTGGTGCCGCGAATCAACCAGCTGGCCACCGAGGGCCTGCCGGTGACCCTCGCGGTCAGCCTGCATGCGCCGGACGACGAACTGCGCGACGAGCTGTGCCCGATCAACACCCGCTGGAACGTCGCCGAACTGGTGGACGCCGCTTACGGCTATTTCGTGGCCACCAAGCGTCGGGTGTCGATCGAGTACGCGTTGATCCGCGACGTCAACGACCAGGTGGAGCGGGCCGACCTGCTCGCCGACGTGCTGCGCCGCGACGGCGGCCACGGCTGGGTGCACGTCAACCTGATCCCGCTCAACCCGACCCCCGGTTCGAAGTGGACGGCGTCCCGCCGCCGCGACGAGGCCGCCTTCGTCGCCGCCCTGGAACGCCGTGGCGTCGCCGTCACCGTCCGGGACACCCGCGGCCGCGAGATCGACGGCGCCTGCGGCCAGCTCGCCGCCACCGTGGCCGCCGAGTAGCAGCACTGCTGGTCGAGCTTGTCGAGACCCTGCTGCGCCGGCGCCACGAGGTTTCGACAAGCTCAACCAGCGGTCGGTCAGGGCAGTTCGGCAGCGATCTCGTGCTCGAGCCGGTAGGCGTCCGGATCGTAACGGGCCTCCAAGTCGAAGACGCAGCCGCCGGAGGGCGAGTCGGCCGCTGACGACCAGCCGAGCGGGGAGCCGGTGATGACCGCCAGCCAGGAGCGATGGACGGCGGCCGAGAGACCGGGGTCTGCAGGTTCGCCGAGGGCCTCGAGGACGCCTTCGCCGGAACCGAGGTCCCAGGCGTACGGCAGGTCGAAGCAGTGCGCTGCCCGGTTCAGCGAAGGGGCGTGACGACGGAAGTCGTAGCTCCAGGTGCTTCCTTCAGCGCCGCCGGCGATTCGGGCCTGCACCACCCTGGCCACCGACAGCCGGAACATTCGCAGCGCGGTGAGCTGAGCCCGGGTGCTGGCCTCCCCGATCAGATCCAGTTCGGACCAGAACGACGCCAGGCCGGCCGCCGAGGCGCCCAGCGCCGCGAAAGCGTCGTTCAGTGCCGACCGATCCACGGCTTCCGCGGTCGCGCCCGGGAACTCGTTGGCTGCCGAACCGATCAGCAACGCGGTGTCCCGATGGGCACCGTCCCGTAGTCGCTGACCTAGTGGGAGCACTGTGTCATGGTCCACGATCGGCGCCAAGGTGAGCCCCGACAGCGCAGCATCACCCGCACCGAGGGATCGGACGTAGTCGACCAAGGGCAGGGTGGGCTCGGCCAGGGCGAGGCCGATCTCGGCGCGCTCCGCCCTCAGCAGCCGACCTTCGTCGACGCCGCGCCAGTCGTCCAGCGTGGCGCTGGTCAGGCCCAGGCTCGCAGCGATCCGGACGGCGGCCTCTTGCGCCCGCTCGGGCAACAGGTCGATCACCACCGGAGAGGCGGCGATGGCGCCGCGGAACAGGCCGTCCGCGCCGGGTGCGGCGAGCAGCGCGAGCACGCTGCCGGCACCGGCCGACTGCCCGGCGATGGTGACCCGCTCCGGGTCCCCGCCGAACGTGGCGATGTTCTCCCGCACCCAACGCAACGCGGCGATCTGATCGAGGAGGCCGCGGTTGACCGGTGCGCCGTCGATCCAGCCGAAGCCGTCGAAGCCGAGCCGGTACGAGACGCTGACCGTCACCACGCCGTCGCGGTTGAACGGCGCCCCGTCGTACCAGGGGCTGGACGGCGAGCCGGCGAAGAAGCCGCCGCCGTGGATCCACACCAGCACCGGCAGCCGCGCCGCAGGATCGCCGGGCACCGGGGTGAACACGTTGACGTTGAGGGTGTCGTCGCCCGGGAAGGACGGCTCGGGAATCGTGGTCACCGGCCCGAACGGCTGCCGCTGCGGGGTGGCGCCGGGACGGGTGGCGTCCCGCACGCCCGTCCAGGCCGCCCGCGGCTGGGGCGCGGCGAACCGCAGGTCACCGACCGGTGGTTCGGCGAACGGGATGCCCAGAAAGGCGGCGGAGCCGGGCCGCTGAACGCCGCGGACGGCGCCAGCGGTGGTGCGGACGAGGGGTTCGGGTGTCGCGTCCACTCTGACACTCTCCTTGTCGGGTCCCGATCCGGGCAGGTCGGCCTACAGTATGCCGGTGACGTTCGCGGTGCTGGCCCTGATCTGCGCCGTCGCCATGCTCGGACCGGTGGTCAGCCTGAACCGGATGGTGCACATCCCGGTGGTCATCGGCGAACTCGCCGTCGGCATCGCGCTCGGCCATACCGGTGCGGGTGTGATCGATGCGGACGACCCGACGCTGTCGTTCATGGCGCAGATCGGCTTCGCCCTGGTGATGTTCGTCGCCGGCAGCCATGTGCCGCTGCGCCAGCCGGCGATGCGCAGCGGGTTGCGCAACGGCCTGTTGCGGGCGCTGGGCGTCGCCGTGATCGCGGCACCGCTGGGCCTGCTGATCGCGTCCTTCTGGGGAACCGGGCACGGACCGCTCTACGCGGTGCTGATCGCGTCGTCGTCGGCGAGCATCGTGATGCCCGCCCTGGGCGGCGCCGCGGTGACTGCCCGGTCTGGTCTTGAGATGCTCGTCCAACTCGCGATCGCGGACGCCGCCTGCATCGTGGTGCTGCCGCTGGTTCTTGACCCGTCGCAGGCGCTGATCGCCGGGCTGGGCGCCCTCGGCGTGCTGGCGGTGGCAGCGGTCTTCTTCCTCTTCCTACGCTGGTCCGAGCGCACTGGACGGCGTGACCAGCTGCACGAGCTGAGCGAGAAACGCGGCCTGGCGATGGAGTTGCGGATCACCCTCACCATGCTGTTCACCCTCGCCGCGCTGGCCGCGACCGTGCACGTCTCGGTGATGCTGGCCGGCTTCGCGATGGGCCTGGCGATGGCGGCGGTCGGTGAACCGCGCCGGATCGCCAATCAGACCTTCGCTCTCACCGAGGGCTTCTTCGCGCCGATCTTCTTCGTCTGGCTAGGTAGTTCGCTGGATCTGCGGGCTTTGGCCGGCGATCCGCAGGCGATCGGCCTCGGGGTGGCGCTGGGGGCCGCGGCGGTCCTGGCGCACGGGCTGTTGACCTTCACCCGCCAGCCGCTGCCGATCGCGGTCGCGACGTCGGCGCAACTCGGTGTCCCGGTCGGGGCGGCGGCGCTGGGCAAGACGATGGGCGTCCTGGATCCTGGGGAGGCGACAGCGATGCTGCTGGGCGCGCTGATCACCATCGCCGTGGTGGCGGCGTTCAGCGATCGGCTGGTGCAGGCGGTCACCGCGCCGGTCCCCGATCCGTCGGCCGGCTGATCCGGATCGACTGATCCGAGCGGAGAAGTTCCGCCGAAAAGGATTCCGAGGATCCTGCTCGCATCTGGCCGGAGCGCGACTACATTGAGCCAATGCATGCGACGGCCACCGAGACCGACTTCGTTCTCCCGTCGTCCAGGGTCGCCGCGCTGACCGCGCTGGTGGTGTGCGCGACCCACCCGGAACGCCGGACGGTGCTCAGCCCGCTGTCCGGACGCCCGCTGGCGCAGATTCCGCAATCATCGCCGGCCGACGTGGCGGGCGCTGTCGGCACCGCCCGGTCAGCGGCCAGGCAGTGGCGTGAGCTCAGCCCGCGGCGCCGGGCGGCGATCGTGCTGGCCTTCCACGACCGGCTGCTGGCCGGTCGTGACGAGATTCTCGACCTGATTCAGCTCGAGACCGGCAAGACCAGGGCAGACGCCTTCGAAGAGGTCGCCGAGGTGGCGAACGTGGCGCGGTACTACGCGCGCACCGCGTCCGCGCTGCTCGAACCGCGCCGCCGTCGCGGGGTGCTGCCGGTCGTCGGTTACGCCACCCAGTCCCGGCTGCCGCGCGGGGTGGTGGGCGTCGTCACGCCGTGGAATTATCCGTTCGCGCTGTCGCTGGGTGAGGCGATCACCGCCTTGCTGGCCGGCAACGTGGTGCTGTTGCGTCCCGATCCGCGCACCGCGCTGTGTGTGCTGTGGGGGGTGCAGCAGTTGATCACCGCCGGGCTGCCGGCGGGCGTGCTGCAGGTGGTCGTCGGCGACGGCGATCCGATCGGTGCCGCCGTCGTCCGTTGCGTCGACTTCATCAGCTTCACCGGCTCGACCCGCACCGGACGCGCGGTCGCGGCGGTCGCGGCCGAGCGGATGGTCGGCTGCTCGCTCGAACTCGGCGGCAAGAACGCCCTGTACGTGCGCGCCGACGCCGCCCTGCCGCTGGCGGTCGACATCGCCCGACGCAGCGTCTTCACCGCAGCCGGGCAGCTCTGCACCCACACTGAGCGGCTGATCCTGCACAAGGACATCGCCGAGGAGTTCCTGCGCCTGTTCCTGGCGGCGGTCGCCGAGCTGCGGGTCGGTGTCGCCCTCGACTACGGCTACGACATGGGTTCGCTGTTCGGCCCGGAGCAACTCCAGCGGGTCATCGGCCACGTCGAGGACGCCCGTCGCCGCGGTGCCCGGGTGCTCACCGGCGGCCGGCATCGTCCCGAGATCGGGCCGTGGGTCTACGAGCCGACGGTGCTCGAGAACGTCAGCGCCGCCATGGACCTGCGGGACGCCGAAACGTTCGGCCCGGTGGTCAGCGTGTACCGGGTGGCCGACGACGATGCCGCGGTGCGCCTGATCAACGACTCCGACTACGGCCTGCACGCCACCATCGTCAGTGGCGACCGGACGGCGGCACGGGCATTGGCGCCACTGCTGCGCACCGGCACCGTCAGCATCAACGAGAGCTTCGCCGCCTCCTGGGGTGCGGTCGGCGCCACCATGGGCGCCCGGGGGGACTCGGGGACCGGCTATCGGCACGGCCCCGAGGGTCTGCTCGCCTACACGGTGGTGCAGAGCGTCGCCGAACAGCGCGCCGGCCGGCTGGGAGTGCGTGGTGCCGACGGACAGCGGCGGTTCGCGGACTGGTTCAGCCGTGCGCTGGTGGCGGCGCGGCGCGGCGGCCTGCACTGAGCGCCTCGATCGCCTCGTCGGTCGAATCCACCAGCCGGATGGCGTCGGCCATCCGGCGTCCGGCGGCCAGGCTGTGCAGCAGCGGCCAGACCGGCAGCACCTCCGTCCAGTACTCCGAACCGACCAGCACCAGCGGCGCGACCGGGTCGGACGCCGCGGCGTAGTAGTTCGGGGTGACCGCCTGGAACACCTCCTGGACGGTGCCGGCCGCGCCGGGCAGGTAGACCAGGCCGCCGCGGCACATCCGCAGCAGCACGTCCTCACGCAGCGCGTTGGTGAAGAATTTGGCGATCCGGGTGGCGAACAGGTTGGGCGGCTCGTGCCCGTAGAACCAGGTCGGAATGCCCAACGACAAGCGGGTACAGCGATAGCGATGGGCCACCGCCTGGGCCGAGCGGGCCCAGCCGGTGATGTCGACCGACCAGGGCGCGCCGGTGGCCAGATCGTCGATCGCCGCCTGCAGTTCGGCGTCCGTTCCGTCGAAAGAGGCACCCAGGTTGGCCGCCTCCATCGCGCCCGGACCACCGCCGGAGAGCACGATGTGGCCCTGATCGGCCAGTCGGTGCGCCAACTCGGCGCTGGCCCGGTAGGGGCCGGAACCACGGTGTTCGGCGTGACCGCCCATGATGCCGACGACCCGGGACAACTCGACGTCGGCCAGGGTCTGCTGCAGGGCTTCGGTGATCGCGTGGTCGTGCAGCGCGGCGGCCAGGTCGGCCGCCAAGCCGCCGGGGCGTAGCTGCGCCGACTGCCAGGCGAAGATGGCGGCGTCGGTGGTGGCCGGGTAGCCGTCCGCGAGGTGGTCGTACAGCTCGTCGGGGGTGTACAGCTCGGGCCGGTACGGGTCGAACGGCAGATCGGGCAGCCGCGGAAAGATCAGCGCACCGCGCCGGGCGAGCTGCGAGGCGTCCGTGGGACGAAGGGCGCAGCCAAGGAAGACCGCGCCCTTGACCTCGGTGGACTGCAGCGCGGTCGAGCGCCCGCTCAGATCGACCGATTGGACGAACACCCCGGCCAGCGAGCCGCCGGAAGCCAGGTGCGCGTCGAAGGCATCCAGTGACTCCAGGTCGATCCGCACCGGATCACCCTAGTGCCGACCGCTCTCGGGGCGACCACCGTTGGTCGAGCTTGTCGAGACCCGGCCGACGACGAGTACTAGCGTGTAGCCGAATGAGAGGAGACCGGGATGCTCCATCAGGTCCCACAGCCCAGCCCGGAGCGGATGACACCGTTCGGCGGCGGGGTGCTTGTGGTCGGAGTCCGGCCGGGCAGCGATCCGTTGGTAGTGCTCACCGCGGCGGCACTGGCCCGCACCACCGGCGGCGTCCTGTACTTCGCCTACGTCGACGAGCAGCGGTACACCGAGCGGGAGTTCCCCGACGGCACAGTGCAGCACAGCGACATCAATCCGGACGCCGCCGATGATTCGTGGCAGCGGGTCGAGGCCCGGATCAAGGACGAGTTGGCCGGACTGTTGGCCGACTCGGGTCTGTCCTGGCAGTTCCGCTACCTGGCCGGACGTCCGGACCGTTCGCTGACCCACCTCGCCCGGGCGGTCGACGCGGCGGCGATCGTGGTCGGCAACCGGGCCCCCGAGCACGGGGCGAAGGTGCGCGAGTTCATGGACGGCGCCCTGGCGCTGAAGCTCGCCCAGCATCAGCACCGGCCGGTGCTGGCGGTGCCGCTCTCGGTCGTCGACTGGAAGGCGCCGATGCCGTGGGCCTGAAACCGTTCCGAGGCATGTCTTCGACGGTGGTCCTGGTCGGCGGCGCGTTCGGTACCGCCGTCCGGGCTGCGCTGGAGTCGGCGTTCCCGGCCCAGCCCGGCGGCTGGCCCTGGACCACCTTCCTGATCAACGTCAGTGGCTCGTTGCTGCTCGGCCTGCTGCTGGAGACCCTCAGCCGTCGCGGCCCGGACGCCGGCGTGCGCCGCTACCTGCGGCTCGGCCTGGGCACCGGGGTGATGGGCGGTTACACCACCTACAGCTCGTTCGCGGTGGAGACCGTCCGGCTGTTCGGCGAGGGCGGCGCAGCGGTGTTCGTCGGGATCGGCTACGCCCTGGGCAGCGTGGTGCTGGGCCTGGCGGCGGCGTTCGCCGGCATGTGGCTGGCTGCGAGGTGGTCACGATGATCGGGCTGCTGGTTGCGCTGGCCGGCGGTCTGGGTGCGGTCGCCCGCTTCCAGTCGGACGCCGCGATCGCCCGGCTGCATTCGCTGCGGATGCCGCTCGGCACGCTGACCATCAACACGGTCGGCTCGGGCCTGCTGGGCCTGATCACCGGCTACGTGATGTTCCACACCGGTGCCCCGGAGTGGGCGGCGATCGCCGGCACCGGCTTCATGGGCGGGTTCACCAC
>NZ_JAPUED010000180.1 GCF_027492755.1 Micropruina sp.
TTTCGTCCCATCGGTGGGACGTGAGGGACGGTTCTTTCGTCCCACCACGGTCGGCCTCGACGCCCTCTCTTCGGCTCACGTCCGTCCACTCGTTCGTGCCCATGTGACATCTGTCCCATCGGATCCGTGACACCGCACCCTGCGGCGCGGCGGGGTCGGTTGCCTAGCGTGAAGACAGGCCGAAGAACTCGTCCCGGCCGTGAAGGAGATCGATCATGAACACCACCGAACTCGCCCCGCAGACCGCCACCAGCCGCAGCCGGGCCCCCTGGTCCACCGAACTGGTCGGCGCCGGGGCGGCCGTCGTCTGCGCGCTCGTGTTGTGGACGACGCTGGTGCCGCTCGGCGGCGTCGATCTGTCCGCCGACATGGGCGGCAGCGTCAAGCAGATCGGTGCCCTGGACGTCGGACTGACCGCGCTCGGCGCCGGCCTGATCGGACTGCTCGCGCTGCGAGTGCTGGAGCGGTTCACCTCGAGGGCACGGACCATCTGGACGATCACCGCGCTGGTCGTGCTGGCGCTGTCCTACGCGGGCGCCGTGATGGCGACGAACACCGCCGCGATGTGGTCGCTGATCGGCCTGCACTCCCTGGTGGGGGCCGTCGTGATCGCGGTCGGCGTCCGGTCCCGGCGCTGAGCCGAGTCGCCGTCGGCCACGAGCGCGCCGTCCGCGTAGCGTGAGGCCCGTGAGAGGCCCCGACTCGGTACTGCCGCGCAATGCGGCGGTACTGATCTGGGTGCCGGTGCTGCTGCTGGCGCCGCTGCTCAACCTGCCGGCGGCACCCGTCCGGCTGGGCGGGATCGCGCTGGTGCTGCTGGCCGCGGCGGGCGCTGTCGCCGGCGTGTTGCTCAGCTGGCCCGACCCGACCCGGCCCTCGATGGCGGCCTGGTTGCTGGCCGCGCTGGCGGTCACCGCCGGGTCACTGCTCTGGAACGGCTGGGCGCCGGCCTGGCTGCTGGTGGCCATGGTCGCCGGGCTGGCGCTGCCGGTGCGTGTCGTCTGGGCCACCATCCCACTCACCGCCGTGGTCGCCGCCTACCTGCAGTACCGTTTCGATCCGGCTATGGAACAGGCGCTGACCAGGGTGTTCGTAGTCGCGCTGACCGGTACCACGGCGGCCGTGCTGAATCGGCTGCTGATCACCAACCGCGAACTGCGACGCACCCGTGAGCAGTTGGCGGCCGCCGCCGTCGCCCAGGAACGCGAACGGGTGGCGCGCGACCTGCACGACGTGCTCGGCCACACCTTGTCGGTGATCGTGGTCAAGGCAGCCGCGGTGCGCAGGCTGCTCGCGGTCGATCCGGCGGCGGCCGCCGAACACGCCGGTGACATCGAATCGGTCGGACGCTCGGCGTTGACCAGGGTGCGCGAGGTCGTCCATGACGCCGCCGCACCGAGTGTGGAGACCGAGTTGGCCGCGGCCCGGGACGTGCTGAGCGCCGCCGGTATCGCCGTCACCGCATCGCCGGAGTTCGCCGTCGATCCCAAGCTGGGTGAGCCGCTGGCCTGGGCGCTACGAGAAGGAGTCACCAACGTGCTGCGACATTCGGGCGCCAGCCGGTGCCGGATCGAACTGGGCCGCGCCGACGGCATGGTGCGGCTCAGCATCGCCGATGACGGCGTCGGACACCTCGGCGAGCGCGCGGACGGCCTGGGCGGGCTGGCCGGGCTGCGCCGCCGGTTGCAGGCGGCCGGCGGTGGTCTGGAGACCCGGCCCGGCACCGCCGGGTTCACCCTGATCGCGTGGGTGCCCGATGCCGACTGAGCCGACGATCCGGATTCTGCTGGCCGAGGACCAGGCGATGATGCGCGGTGCACTGGCTGTGCTGCTCGACCTGGAGGACGACCTGGCCGTCGTCGCCCAGGTCGCCGACGGCACCGAGATCGTGCCCGAGGCGCTGCGGGTGCGGCCCGACGTGGCCCTGCTCGACATCGAACTCCCCGGACGCAGCGGGCTGGACGCCGCCGCCGACCTGGCCCGCGAGCTGCCGCAGTGCCGGGTGCTGATCCTGACCACCTTCGCCCGGCCGGGCTACGTGCAACGCGCGATGGCGGCCGGCGCCCGCGGCTTCCTGGCCAAGGACGGGCCGGTCGAGTCGTTGGCGGACGCCATCCGCAGCGTGGTCGACGGCGGCACGGTGGTCGATCCGGAGCTGGCCCGGCATGCGTTGCGCGACGCGTCCAGCCCATTGACCGAACGCGAACGCGGCGTGCTGGCCGCCGCCGAGGACGGCTCGACCATCGCCGACATCGCCGCCCGGCTGCACCTGTCGGCCGCCACGGTGCGGAACTACCTGTCCAGCGCGATCGGCAAGACCGGTACCCGCAACAAGGTGGAGGCTGCCCGGCTGGCCAGGGAGAACGGCTGGCTGTAGCGGGCGTGAAGGAAACGCTGATCAATCATGTCCCGGCTGCGGCGCACTCGGCGGGCGATCTGGAACTCCCACCTCTTGCGCCGTATGACCCGATACGGCCACAAGATGTGGGGGTCCCAGCTCATCCCGCCGAGCACGTCCTCGCTCGGAACAGCATTGATCAGCGCTTCCTTACGTCGGTTCGAGTGCTTCGGGCTGCTGATGGCTGCGAATCGTCATCACCAGATAGATCACCGAGCCGATCCACACCCCGACCAGGCCGATCCAGTAGCTGAGACTGACGTGCTCGCCGAAGAAGGTGATGCCGAGCAGGAACTGAATGGTGGGCGAGACGTACTGCAGCACCCCCAACACCCCGAACTGCAACCGCGGAGCGGCCACCGCGAAGAACCACAGCGGCAGCGCAGTGACCGCGCCGGCCATCACCAGCAGGACGGTGAGGCCGGTGTTGTGCCCGAACTGGCCGGCCGGTCCCAGCCAGAGCAGATAGGGCAGCGCCAGCGGGGTCAGGAAGGCCGATTCGACCAGCAGTCCCTGGAGAGCGGTCAGCTGGGACCGCTTCTTCACCACCCCGTACAGTCCGAAGCTGACAGCCAGGGCGAGTGAGATGCCCAGCCCCTGCCAACTGCCCGCCGCGATGATCAGCACGCCGACCAGCACGATCGCGCCGCCGATCTGGGCGCCGCGACTCAGCCGTTCACCGAACAACAGCACGCCGAGCAGCACGATCACCAACGGGTTGATGAAGTACCCCAGCGACGCCTCGACCACGTGCTGGTTGTTCACCGCCCAGATGTAGATCAGCCAGTTCGTCCCGATCAGTGCGGACGCCGCCAGCAGGCTGGGCAGCGCCCGCCGGGTGAACACCGAACTGCGCAGCCAACTCCAGCCGCCGCGCAGCAGGAGCAGGGCGAGCAGCACCAGCACGAACGACCAGACGATCCGGTGCGCCAGGATCTCCAACGGGCTGGCCGGTTGCAGCGCGGCGAGGAACGGCGGCAGGAATCCCCAGGTGATATAGGCGGCGGACGCCGCGGCCAACGCCTGTTTGCTACTGATCTCGGACACTAACGGACCGCTTCCTTGGGCACCCAGGGATGCTTCCACCACCGAGGTCCTAAGCTCAACTCCCATGGCGGGACGCACGGTTGCCGAGACTTCCGAATTCGATCTGATCGGCTCGATCACCGCGGGATTGCCGACCGGACCTGCGGTCCGGGTCGGCCCCGGCGACGACTGCGCGGTGTTCGCCGCGGACGGCGACGTCGCGGTCTCCACCGACACCATGGTCGAGAACGTCCACTTCCGCCGCAGCTGGTCGGCTCCCGAGGATGTCGGACGCAAGGCGGTCGCGGCCGCGGTCGCCGACCTGGAGGCGATGGCGGCGCGTCCGATCGGCGTGGTGCTGGCACTGACCATTCCGGCCGAACTGGAGATCTCCTGGGTCGAGGGCTTCCAGGCCGGCGTCCGCCAGGAGTGCGAACTGTCCGGTGCGCTGCTGCTCGGCGGCGACCTCACCCGGGGCCGCGACATCACCGTGTCCGCAACCGTGTTCGGTGACCTTCAGGGACGCCCGCCGGTGACCCGTTCCGGCGCTCGCCCCGGCGACGTGGTCGCCGTGTGTGGACGGCTCGGCTGGGCGGCCGCCGGGCTGACCGTGCTGAACCGCGGCTTCCGTTCACCGCGTGCCGTCGTGGTCGCGCATCGGGTGCCCGAACCTCCCTACGGTCAGGGCATCGTCGCGCAACAGGCGGGGGCGTCCGCGATGATCGACTGCTCCGACGGACTGCTCGCCGACCTGGGCCACCTCGCCGAGGCGTCCGGGGTGGCCATCGATGTGGACACCTCGAAGCTGGACGTCGCCGAGCCGCAGAGCGTGGTGGCTGCCGCGGTCGGGGGAGGGGACCCGCTCACCTTCATCCTCACCGGCGGCGACGATCACGCCCTGTTGGCCACCTTCGCCGCGTCCGAGGTGCCGGACGGCTGGCGGGTGATCGGCACCGTCTCGGACGGCGACCCCACGGTCACCGTCGACGGCGCGCCCTGGGAGGGCGACATCGTCGGCTGGCGTCACTTCTGAGCCCTTGGCCATCCCGGCCACCGCTGGTCGAGCTTGTCGAGACCCTTCCGCACCCGATTTCGACAAGCTCAATCACCGTTGGTCGGGCTTGTCGAGACCCCTTCTCGCGCGCCAAGTAGGTATCAGCGCACCCACTTCCGCCTCCTTCCTGACAACCCCAGAAGGAGTCCACGATGACCGCCCAGCCCGCACCTCGCGTTGGTGAGGCCGCCCGACGATTGCGGCTGCCGGACGGCAGTTGGGCCCAGCTGGACGGCCCACTGACGCCCGGGGTGCCGTTGGTTCTCCTGCTGCACGGCTTCCGAGGCGGCCTGGCCAGCATGGCGGCCGCGCCGTCCGGGCAGCGGAGCTGGCGCGAGGCGCTGCTGGCTTCGGGTTTCAGCACCCTGAGCTATGAGCAGACCGCGCCCGACGGCCTCCTGGCGCCGAACCTCGAGCAGCTGATCGAGATCGCCGCAGGACCGCTGAGCCATCACTCGCGGCTGCGCCGGTTACCGCTGGCGATCGTGGCGCACAGTCGCGGCGGGCTGTTGGCCCGGCTGCTGGTCGACCGCTCCGGCAACGAGCCCCGGCTCCGCGGCGTCGTCGATCGGTTGAGCCAGGTGATCACCCTGCACACCCCGCACCAGGGTTCCGGTCTGGCGGCCCTGGCGATCGGCGTGGACCGGACCGCCCGGCGGCTACAGTCCGCGGTGGCGTCGTTGGGTCTTCGTCCGGCGGTGCTCGCCGCGCTCTGCTCGCTCTCGGCCTCCCCGGCGGTGGCCGAACTGGCGCCGGGCAGCCCGACCCTGCGCGCCCTCGCCCGTCGCCCCGCGCCGACCCGCGTGCCGTGGCACACCTTCGGTGGCATCAGCGCCGATCTACGGCGTATCTGCACGTTGCTCGGCCCGGTCCCGGCGGACGGCAGGGCGTCGGCCCCGGCCAGGCTGGCGCGCACTCGCGGATTGTCCGAAGTCGTGGGCGTACTCGACCGGTTGGCTCTGCTCACGCCGGCGCTACGTGAGGGCGAAGGCGACGTGGTGGTGGCAGACGCCTCCGCCCGGCTGCCGTTCGCCGCCAGCCACACCGTCAACCGGCTGACCCACGTGGAAGCGCTCTGGGACGTGAGTCTTCAGCGCCAGGTCATAGCGCTGCTGAGCGACCGGTGCCTGCTTGCCGCCGCCTGATTCTCGCGAGGTGGAATAGCGATCGGGATCGGGCACCGTCAGCCGTGCCCGATCCCGATCCTCGTTCGCTTGCAGCCGGGGTCCCCAGGCGCTGGCAGACAAGGATCCGGATCGGGCCGGAACAGACCATCCCGATCCGGATCTTTGTTCGCAGCCTCTGGCACCCGCCGGCGCCAACCGGCGTGGAAGCTGTGCGTCCGGCACCCGATGTCCTAGGGTGGCGACCATGGCGACCCGCGCGTCTTCCCCATCGCGGTCTCGTAACAGCGCCACGCGCAGTTCCGCACCGCGGTCGTCCGGAAGCAAGAAACCACCGGCCCGCTCGTCTTCGCGCGGGCGCTCCAAGCCGAAGCAGCGTTCGGGGTTCTTCCCTGCGCTGGGACGCGGCATCGCAGCGATCTGGAACGGACTCGCCCGAGGCGCCGGTGCACTGGCCCGCGGCATCGGGCACGGGGCCCGCGATCTCGATCCTGCGCTGCGCCGCGACGGTGCCGGCCTGGCCCTGATCGGACTCGCCGTCCTGATCGCCGCCGAGTTCTGGTTCGGCATCCCCGGCACGTTCGGTCGCTGGATCCACATCGGCGTCAGCACCGTGTTCGGCACCCTCAGCGTGGCGCTGCCGCTGTTCGCGCTGGCCATGGCCTGGCGCACCCTGCGCCATCCCGACCACAACGGACCAGCCGGCCGGCAGGTCGTCGGCTGGGGCAGCGCCCTGCTCGGCCTGCTCGGGCTGATCCACATCTCCAAGGGCATGCCCCGCTTCCCGGACGCCGAAGCCGTCCGTGCCGCCGGGGGAGCGCTCGGTTTCATCGCTTCCACCATCGTCGCCGACCTGGTCACCGTCTGGGTGGCGGTGCCGCTGCTGATCCTGCTGATGCTGTTCGGCATCCTGGTGATCGTCGGCATCCCGCTGCACGAGCTCGCCACCCGGTTCGCCGAGTTCAAGGCGAAGCTGCCGGCCAAGCCCGAGCCGGCCCCGGCGCCCGAACTGAAATACGGCGTCGACGAGGCCTACGACACGCCGCTGGTGGGTGACATCGAGCCCGCCGAGATCGAGCACTGGCCCGCCGACGAGCCCGACCTCGAACCGGCGATGCCGCAGCCCGTCACCGCGGGCAAGGCGCCGGCACCGCAGGTCGACGAGCCGGCCGAGCTGCCCGCTCCCGAACACAGCCACCAGCCGGCCGTCGCCGAGCAGTTGCAGCTCAGCGGCGACGTCCAGTACGTGCTGCCCGAACCGATGGTGTTGAAGGCCGGTTCGGTGCCGAAGGCCCGCACCCAGGCCTCCGACGCGGTGGTGGGACGGCTCACCGAGGTGCTGCGCCAGTTCGACATCGACGCCACCGTCACCGGCTACATGCGCGGCCCGACCGTGACCCGCTACGAGGTCGAGCTCGGCCCCGGCGTCAAGGTCGAGAAGGTCACCGCGCTCGGCAAGAACATCGCCTACGCGGTCGCCTCGGCCGACGTCCGGATCCTGTCGCCGATCCCCGGCAAGTCGGCGATCGGCATCGAGATCCCGAACGCCGACAAGGAGATCGTCTCGCTCGGCGACGTGCTGCGCAGCCCGACCGCCCGCAACGACCACCACCCGATGACCGTCGGTCTGGGCAAGGACGTCGAGGGCGGCTACCTGGTCGCCAACATGGCCAAGATGCCGCACCTGCTGGT
>NZ_JAPUED010000181.1 GCF_027492755.1 Micropruina sp.
AGATCGGGTTCATCTTCCAGAGCTTCAACCTGATCGCCCGTACCTCGGCCGTGTCGAACGTCGAGCTGCCGCTGGCCTATGCCGGAGTGTCCGCCCGGGAGCGCCGACGCCGCGCCCTTGCGGCCCTCGACACGGTGGGGCTGGCCAACCGGGTGGACCACACCTCGGCGCAGCTCTCCGGTGGACAGCAGCAGCGGGTGGCGATCGCGCGGGCGATCGTCGGTGAACCCGTGCTGCTGCTGGCCGATGAACCCACCGGCGCGCTGGACAGTCACAGTACCGGCGAGGTGCTCGCCCTGTTCGACCAGCTCTCCGCCGCGGGTCGCACCGTGGTGGTGATCACCCACGAGGCGGACGTTGCCGCCCGCGCCAAGCGGGTGCTGCGGATGCGCGACGGCCGCATCGTCTCGGACGAACGTACCGTGCCGGTCGACTCGCTCCCCCCGGGCCTGGTCGGTCACCCAGCCGAGAAGGCGTCATGAGCATCTCTGAAGGCGCGAAGTTCGCCTGGCGTGGCGTCACTGCCAACAAGGCCCGCTCCGCGCTCACCATGCTCGGGGTGATGATCGGGGTCGCCGCGGTCATCATCCTGGTCGCGGTCGGTACCGGCGCGAGCCGTAGCGTCACCGACACCCTCGACTCCCTGGGCACCAACACTCTCACCGTCACCCCTGGCAGTGGCAGTGGCTTCGGGTTCGGGATCAGTCGCGGCGCCGGAAGCGCGAGCGGTGCAGGCGAGTCCGGGACGGCCATCCGGCAGGCCAACCTGACGATGGCCGACGCCGCGGCACTGGCCGACCCGGCCCTGGCGCCGGACGTCCGCCACGTGGCCCCGGTGGTCAGCGCCAACGCGGTGACGGCCACCCTGGCCGGTGCTTCGCACACGGTCGGCACCACCGTCGGCACCACCCCCACCTACCTGACCATCAGCAACGACACGGTCACGCACGGCCGGGTGTTCAGCCAGTCCGACTTCGACTCCCACTCCCGGGTTCTCCTGGTCGGACCAACCGTGGCGAAGGGGCTGGTCGGCGGCGACGGCACCGCTCTCCTCGATCGGGTGGTCCGCCTCAACGGCAAGGAGTTCACCGTCATCGGCCTCCTCCAGGGCAAGGGGTCCTCGGGCATCCAGAATTCCGATGACCGGATTCTCGCGCCCGCGACCGCCGTTCAGGATCACCTGTCGGGCTACGGGAACCTGAACAGCATCTCCGGTCAGGCCACCGCCGCCGAGACCGTCGATGCCGCCCAGGCCCAGATCGAGGCCGTGCTCGACGCCCGCCACCGCACCACCGCCGATGACCGCGACTTCAGCGTGACCAACTCGGCCACCTTCCTGGACGCCGCCAGCTCGATCACCGGAATCTTCACCACCCTGCTGGGCGCGATCGCGGGCATCTCGCTGCTCGTCGGAGGTATCGGGGTGATGAACATCATGCTCGTCACCGTGACCGAGCGCACCCGCGAGATCGGCATCCGCAAGGCGATCGGGGCAGGCAGGGCCGACATCACCTTCCAGTTCATGCTGGAGGCGGTCATCCTGTCCGTCCTGGGTGGGATCGCCGGCATCGCGTTCAGCTACCTGGTCGTCCAGATCGAGGTCGCCGGTTTCCGCGCCGTCATCGAGCCCTACTCCGTCGCGCTCGCCTTCGGTTTCGCGCTCGCCGTCGGCCTGTTCTTCGGCATCTATCCCGCCACGCGGGCCGCCTCGCTTCACCCCATCGACGCACTGCGCTACGAGTAGGCCCCAGAAAGGACACCGTCGTGACCAACGCCGCCACACCGGACGAGATCACCCAACCCCTGGCCGACAACGGCTTCGCCTTCGATGAGCAACCCCTGGACGGCACGACGGACGGTCAGGAGACCGACGACGACCTCGACCCCGAGTTCCAGCCGCGCCACCGTACCCGGACTCCCTGGCTCACCCGAGTCCTGATCTGGGTGGCGGTGTTACTGGCCGGTTTCGTGGCCGGGGTTATAGTCGACCGGGTTCTCGGTGGCTGAGTCACCCGGACGCCGCCGTTGCCCGGACGCGGTCGTCACCCGCGGTCGAGCCTTCCCGTCGAAAACGTGTTCCGTCAGCCTGGTCGGCGACCAGGAACCTGCCAGTGCCGAGGAGAACCGATCATGAACTGGGTACCGACCGAGCGCGCCGCGCTCGCCGAGGCGTTCGCGGCCAGCGACCCCACCGCCCCGACCCTGTGCGAGGGCTGGAACGCCGGCCGCCTGCTCGCGCACCTGGTGATGCGCGAGCACAGTCTCTTCGGCACGGTCGCCGACCTCGCCAGCCAGCGTCCGCCCGGCCGGGAGAAGCACCTCTCCCGACTTGCCGGCACCACTGCGACCAGCCAGGGCTACGCCGCGCTGATCCAGCGGTTCGCGGACGGCCCGCCCCGCTGGTCGCCGATGAGTTGGGCCGGTGAGGCGCTCAACCTGACCGAGTACGTCATCCATCACGAGGATCTCCGCCGCGGCACCGGCGTCCTGCCCGCCCCCCGGGAGTTACCGCGGGAGGAGGGCCAGGCGATCCTGAAGCGGCTGCCGCTGTTCGCGCGGATGGCCTATCGCCGCACCCCGGTGGAGGTGGCCCTGGTCACCGCCGACGGCGACCGGTTGGTGGTCAAGAAGGGCACCGACCGGGTCGAGATCGTCGGCACCCCGGTCGAGCTCGCGCTCTACGTCAGCGGACGCCAGCGGGCCGCCGACGTCCAGCTCAACGGCACGCGTCACGCCGTCGACGCCTTCCTCGCCTCGGCCGATCCCCACGCTGCGCAATGAGGACCACGAAAGCGCGCACCCGCCCGCATCCCGGAGGAGCAGCCGGGCCCAGGCGGTTTGCGCGCAACACCGGCGACAGCCCTTCCCACCCGGATCGGGACGCCCTTCAACCCTATTGATGGCGGCGGCGACCTGGTGTACGTTCACACCAACGCGCGTGATGCGCCAGCCATCGGGATTGTGACTCACGGCAAAACCCGAGGCGTGGGCCTGGTCCGATGGGGGACCGGCTTTTTCCACGTCGAGCTGCCGAGGTGATCATGACCAACACATCGCTTGCGGACTCCCTTCGGGGTGGTCTGGTGGTGTCCTGCCAAGCCCTTCCGGGCGAACCCCTGTTTGTTGAAGCCGGCGGCGTGATGCCCCTGATGGCCCGCGCGGCCGAACGTGCCGGCGCAGTCGGGATCCGGTCGAACTCCGCCCGGGATGTGCGCGAGATCAAGGCGGAGGTGACATTGCCGGTCATCGGGCTGATCAAGCAGGAGTATCCGCCCTACGAGCCGTACATCACCGTGACCATGGCCGAGGTCGATGAACTCGTGGCCGCCGGCGCGGACGTCGTCGCGCTGGATTGCACCCTCCGCGAACGCCCCGACGGGCTCACGCCGGGCGAGTTCGTCGCCCAGATCCGGGCGGCGCATCCGGGGCTTCCGCTGATGGCCGACATCGCCACCTACGAGGAGGGGATGGCCGCGGCTGCCGCGGGAGTCGACTTCGTGGGCACGACGATGAGTGGGTACACGCCCCAGTCCGAGGGCGCACCGGCGCCCAACTTCGACCTGGTGCAGCGCCTCGCGGCGGACGCCGGCGTCCCGGTGATCGCCGAGGGCCGGATCCGGACCCCTCAGGAGGCGCGACGGATGATCGACCTCGGCGCGTTCTGCGTGGTGGTCGGCGGCGCCATCACCCGTCCGCTCGAGATCGCGACCGGCTTCGTCGAAGCCCTTCGCTGACTTCCCGCGCCGCGTGGTCGCGGCCTGCTCCGACACCTGACCATCCCCCGGGCTCGTGAACGAGTCCGCCTACCCGAAAGAGACCCATGTTCAAGATGCTGCAGAAGGTCGGAAAGTCCTTCATGCTGCCGATCGCCATCCTCCCGGCGGCCGGCCTGCTCCTCGGAATCGGCGGAGCATTCTCCAACCCCAACACCATCGCCGCCTTCCCGGCGCTGGACAACCCCGTCATGCAGGGCATCTTCGGCGTCATGGCCGCAGCCGGCAACGTCGTGTTCGCCAACCTGGCGCTGCTGCTGTCCATCGGCCTGTGCATCGGTCTCGCCAAGCGCGACAAGGGCACAGCGGCGCTGGCCGGCGTCACCGGCTACCTGGTCATGGTGGGGACGATCAACGCGCTCCTGGCCCTCACCAACCCCGAGGGGAGCATTGACACCGGCGTCGTGGGATCGCTGGTGATCGGCGCCGTCGCGGTCTGGCTCCACAACCGCTACTACAACATCCAGCTGCCTGCGTTCCTCGGGTTCTTCGGCGGATCCCGCTTCGTCCCGATCGTCACCGCCTTCGCGGCGATCTTCGTCGGTGCGATGTTCTTCGTCATCTGGCCGCCGGTGCAGGACGCCCTGGTCGCTGCCGGCACCGCGATCGCAGGGATGGGACCCATCGGAACGTTCTTCTACGGCTTCCTGCTGCGACTCTCCGGCGCGGCCGGCCTGCATCACATCATCTATCCGATGTTCTGGTACACCCCGCTGGGCGGCACGGAGATCGTGGCCGGCGTCGAGGTGGTGGGTGCCCAGACCATCTTCTTCGCCCAGCTCGCCGATCCCAACCACGTGGGCATGTTCACCGAGGGGACCCGCTTCTTCGCCGGTCGCTTCGGCACCATGATGTTCGGCCTGCCGGGAGCCTGCCTGGCGATGTGGCACTGCGTGCCGAAGGATCGCCGCGCCAAGTACACCGGCGTGTTCGCGTCGGTGGCGCTGACCTCCTTCGTGACCGGGATCACCGAGCCGATCGAGTTCATGTTCCTGTTCGTCGCCCCGTGGCTCTACGTCATCCACGCGTTCTTCGACGGCGTCTCGTTCTACGTCGCCGACGTGCTGAACATCAACATCGGCAACACCTTCTCAGGTGGGGTCATCGACTTCACCTTGTTCGGCATCATGCAGGGTCACGACCGTACCCACTGGATGTACGTGCTCATCGTCGGGCCGATCTGGTTCGCGCTGTACTACTTCTCGTTCCGGTTCCTGATCAACCGATTCAAGGTCGCCACTCCGGGTCATCTGGAGGACACGCTGGTCGCCGACGAGGCCGAGACCGCCGCCGTCGGCGGTGCGCCGTCCGGAGATTCGGCGGGCCAGAGCGATGTGGAGAAGGAAGCCGCGACGATCCTGGTCGCCCTGGGCGGACCGGAGAACGTTGAGGATGTGGACGCCTGCATCACCCGGCTGCGCGTGGCGGTCAAGGATCCGGCGAAGGTCGACAAGGATCTCCTCAAACGAGTCGGCGCGGTCGACGTCTTCGAGGTCAGCGGCGGCGTCCAGGCGGTGTACGGAGCCAAGGCGATCCTGTACAAGCACGCGATCAACGAGTCGCTCGGGATCGTTGACTGAGGCGACCGCGTGAGGTTGGATTAGGCTCACCACTGGCGGCCCGGCGTGCCGTCGACCGGCGCGCCGGCCTCCTGCCCCCGAGCCGGGCAGAGGAGGGAGGGCACGGTGTCTGCGACTGTCACGATCCGACGGATCTACAACAACAACGTCGTCCTCGGGGTGGACGCGACCGGGGTCGAGGTCGTCCTGCTGGGCAAGGGCATCGGCTTCCAGCGCAAGCCAGGGGAGGAAGTCGACGCGACCGGCAGCCGGCGCTTCTGGGCGGAAGGCCACTACAAGGCGGCGATGGTGGCGGACCTGTTCAGCGACGCGACCGCCGAGGAGATCGAGGTCGCTCAGGCCATCGCCGAACTCGCCCACGAGGAACTCAGCACCAAGGCCTCCGATGCGCTTCTGCTCCACGTGCTGGACCATCTTCTCTACGCGCTGCGTCGTGCGAGGCAGGGGACGATGATCGACTTCCCGCTCCGCTGGGAGGTCGGGCAGCTCTACCCGGATGAGGCCGAAGTCGGACGCCGAGCCGTGCTGCTGGTGAACGAGCGGCTCGGGGTGTCGCTTCAGGAGGACGAGTGGGTCGCCTTCGCGCTGCACTTCATCAATCAGCAATGGGTCGGCGGCGACCTGGGCAAGACCCTGGCCATGACCGAGGCCATCAGCCAGACGTTCACCCTCCTCGCCGAGCGGTGGAACACCCCCATCGACCGGCACTCCCGCAGCGCCGCTCGATTCGTCACGCATCTGCGCTACCTCTTCGCCCGCTTGGGCGAGGATCGGCAGGTCACAACCTCGGGGATCGACGTCATGGCCGCGGTTCTGGAGGCCGATCCCGGTGCTGCCGACGTGGCCGTGGAGATCGGACAGCTGATTGCGGCCCATGCCGCTCGCGACCTCACTCCTGAAGAGGTCGCGTACCTGGCGTTGCATGCCAGTCGGCTCTATGCGGAGGTGAAGCCGCCCCGCTGAGGTGGTGCCCGCGGCCACGCTCCCGGCGGCGGTGGACGGACCAGAACTTGCCCGAGATCAGAGTTGCTCAACCTAGGAGTTGCCATGGAGATTGTCATTTGTCCGAACGAGAACATCGTGGGTCAGGTCGCTGCCGGGGTCGTGGCTCAAGTGGCGCGTCGAGTCGGTCCGTCCATCGTCCTGGGGGTGGCGACGGGGTCGTCGCCGCTGGTGCTGTACCGGGAGTTGGCGCGGTTGGTGACGGCGGGAGAGATCGATCTGTCGGAGGCGTCCGCGTTCGCATTGGACGAGTACGTGGGTCTGCCGCCGGGTCACCCGGAGTCCTATGCGGACGTGGTGCGGCGGACCGTGACCGAGCCCCTGGGGTTGGATCCGGCACGGGTGCACACCCCGGACCGGCGGCCACTCTCAACCCGGCGCGCTACCTGGGCCTCACCGGTGTCGGGGAACTCGGCCCCGGAGCCTGGGCGGACGCGGTGGTCTTCGGCCCGGACTGGTCGGTCGAACAGGTGATGTACCGCGGCGCCTGGCTCGCGGACTGAGCGCTCGGCTTCGCCCTGGTTCGGCTCGGCTGACCGGACCATCCCGCGACGCAAATCTGCGTAGAGACAGCGGCGGGCCGGCGTGTTCGGATAGTTCTGTCCCGACGCGATCACTCGTGCCAGAGACCGAGCGGGGGTGCGACATGATCTTCGAACCACTGACCATCAACGGCGTCACGTTGCCGAATCCGTGCACGCGACTGCCGGCTGGGGAACTCGTAATCGAAAGCCATGAGTCACGGCGTGGGCCAGGAAGTGGTCTCCACCGCACCCGTCCGGGGCCGTCCGCGGGCGTCGCCCAATCGGGTGGACCGGCTATTCACGACCATGTACGGACACTCCCGGACCCCTCTGTGCCCAACTGCTAAGCGGGTTTCGGGGTTAACCCGATCGCGAGTTCAAATCTCGCCACCTC
>NZ_JAPUED010000182.1 GCF_027492755.1 Micropruina sp.
CGAATCTTGCTGGGGTCGCCGAACTGGCCACGCGCGCAGTATGCGCTTGACAAGCAGAAACACGGACCTCGGCAAGTGCTCACAAGAGATCAGAAATGGACACGACTGATCCCTCATCTCTCAAGATGTTGCACGTATGTTGCACGCCGGGCCGTTTTGGGCCGAGGAGGCGAGGCACGATGGGACGACGAGGCTTCGGAATGGTCCGCCGGCTGCCGTCGAAGCGCTACCAAGCCAGCTACGCCGGCCCCGACCTCGGTCGACACACGGCACCCAGCACCTTCACCACCAAGGGCGACGCCGAATCCTGGCTGGCCGAGGAACGCAAGGAAGTCGAGTCCGGCAAGTGGCGCCCGCCCGCCGTCCGCAAGGCGGAAGCGGCCCGCGCCGCCCAGAGCGAAACCCTCGCCGAGTACGCCGCCCGCTGGCTCACCCAGCGCCGGGTGAAGGGCGAACCTCTACGTGCGAACACCGTGATCGATTACGAACGGGCGCTGCGGCTCTACATCACACCGCACCTCGGGGAGCGAATCCCGTCAGAGATCACCCGCACCGACATCCGCGACTGGCACAACAACCTGCTGCGCAGCGTGAGCGATCGACCGAAGGCGAAGGCCTACGCCGTGCTGCGAACGATCATGAACTCAGCCGTCGAGGAGGAACTGATCGACGTGAACCCGGTGAGCATCCGGGGTGCCGGCGTCGCCCGCAGGAAGCACGGCATCGAGCCCGCCTCGCTCGACGAGTTGGCGATCATCGTCGAGGCCATGCCGGAGCGGTTCGGGCTCATGGTGCAGCTGGCCACGTGGTGCGCCCTGCGGTACGGCGAGCTGGCCGAACTGCGCCGCAAGGACGTCGACCTCACCCGCGACGTCATCAAGATCCGCCGGGCCGTGACCTTCACCCCGATGACGACCACCGTCGGGCCGCCCAAGACCGACGCCGGCATCCGGGACGTGGCCGTGCCCCCGCACCTCAGCAAGGCGATTCGTGCACACCTCAAGGGCCACACCCAGCCAGGGCCGGAAGCGCTGCTGTTCCCGGCGGACTCCGGTGGACACCTCCACGAGTCGGTGCTGTACCGCCACTGGAACCGCGCCCGGATCACTGCTGGCCGGCCCGATCTGCGCTTCCACGACCTCCGACACACCGGCGCCACACTTGCCGCCCAGGCGGGAGCGACAACCGCCGAGCTTCAGGCCCGACTCGGCCACACGACCGCCGACGCCGCGATGATCTACCAGCACGCCGCCAGAGGCCGCGACGCACAGCTCGCCAAGCAGCTCTCCAGACTCGCCGGCTGGTAGGTGCCGACTCTCACGCTCCTATGCCGAATGCAGGACGTTTGCCGTCGCCAACAACGTTTGGAGAGCTCGCTTATCCCTCGCGGGTTGCTGACTGCGCGCTTCACGGATCCGTCTCCTCCTAGGGAGCCCGGTCCAGCCGCAAAGACGAGTTGGGACTGTCGCAGGAACGGCAAATGGCTCTACCGCCCAGTTGGGCAGGAAGGGTCGTGATGACCGACACACTGGTTGCTATGGAGCCATCGAAGGATGAGGCGCCTGAAGGTGCACCGTTCGGGGTGCCGGCTGATGCAGGTTTGAGCCCTGAGGAACTGGCCGCGATTGCCGGCCTGGTTCGTAAGGCCCGCGAGCAGGGGGTCGCGGTGACCGGCCCCGGCGGGTTGTTGAAAGCCCTGACCAAGACGGTCATCGAGACCGCCCTGGAAGAGGAGACGGTCGACCATCTCGGCTACGACAAGCACGATCCGGCGGGCCGGAACCGGGCAAATAGCCGCAACGGCCGCCGCCCCAAGCGGTGGTCACCGACAACTGCGGCGAGGTCGAGATCGAGGTCCCCCGGGATCGGCAGGGCAGCTCGAACCGCAGCTGATGGCCCAGCGGCAACGGCGGTTGTCCGACTTGGACCAGCTGGTGATCAGCCTGTTCGCGAAAGGGCTGCCGACCGGGGAGATCTCCGCCCACCTGCCCGAGGTGTACGGAGCCTCGGTGTCGAAGGACACGATCTCGAGGATCACCGACAAGATCGTCGAGGAGATGATCTCGTGGTGGGCGTGGCCACTGGACCAGGGGCTGTTTCTACCGGTCGTCGTGCGACGGCTCGGCACCGACTACATCGACCCGAACCAGACCCACTACTGGGATGCCGCCACCATCGCTGGAAGAGACCCTCGAAAGCGCTCGACGCCGTCGTCCAGGCCGGCAAGGTCCGCTACCTGGGCGCGTCGTCGCTGTGGAAGACCTTGGTCGCGATCACCAGCGCCTCGCCGCCCCGACACTCCCGGCGAAGCTCATCGCGATCGTGCCAGCCGGCCTGTGGCTTGGCCGCTGATCCAGCGGCTCGCGGCACGATCGCGTCCCAGGCAACACCCGCGGCCACCCTTGCCAACTGGGACGCATGCAGGTAACCTTCCCGGGAAGGGCATGGTGCCCGTATTCGAAGAAGATTGCTACTGCAGCCTCGGATCGCCGGTAGGCGTTCTGGTGGCCAATTGCACTTGTGCATCGCGGGCGAGACTTCTCAGCGTCTAATAGACCGAGGAGAGCTCTATGAGCGATGTAACCGCGCTTGCGCGCACAATCGGCGACCTGGTCGGCGGGCCCGACAATGTCAGCTGGATTGGCACATGCACCACGCGACTCAGGTTCGTGGTGAAGGACGAATCACTTGTCGACTTCGAGAAGCTCAACACGACCGAAGGTGTCCTGCAGGCTGTCAAGGCCGGGGGTCAAGTGCAGGTCGTTGTAGGGACCCACGTGGAGAGTGTTGCCGACTCGCTGGTTACACGTGATGGCTGGAAGCAGCTCGGCGGAACTGACGGATCAACCGGGGTTGCGACCAGACGCCGCCCGCTGGATGTCCTCTTCGACTTCCTCGGCGCCGTCTTCCAGCCCCTGATCCCCGTCATCACCGGTGCGGCCATGGTGCAGGTGCTGGCGTACCTGCTGACGCAAGCAGGGATCCTCGACGCCGCCTCGCCCACAGCCGCCGTGCTCCATGCGGCAGGTAACTCGGTGTTCTACTTCCTACCCATCCTGGTCGCCTTCACAGCGAGCAGGAAGCTGGGTGCGAACCCGTTCATCGGCGCCGTCAGCGCTGCCGCACTGTTGCACCCGAGCTTTGTCGCGATCGGTGCGTCCGGTGATGTCGTTCAGGCGTTCGGAGTTCCGCTCTTTGTCTACGCCTACGCGAACTCGATGTTCCCGGCGTTGCTGTTGGCGCTCGCTCTGGGGGGTATGGACCGCGTACTCAAGCGCTTCATCCACAAGTCGGTGGCAGGGATCTTCGTCCCCGCCATCGAGATGATCGTGCTGGTTCCGCTCACCGCGCTCGTATTCGGGCCAATCGGCATCTTTCTCGGCGGCGCGATCGGAACAGCGATCAACTGGCTGAGCGTGACCGCGCCGTTCCTCTTCTACATCATCGTCCCGATGCTGTTCCTCTTCCTCATCGCGTTTGGGATCCACTGGGCCGTGATCGCGATCGCCATCGGCGAGATCGCAGCCACCGGCGGGTCCACCATCCTCGGCGCGGCTGTCGGTATTGGCTACGGCATGATGGGTGTGACGCTGGGTACCCTCATTTGGGCGAGCCGACCCAAGACCCGCAACACTGAACTGCGGACGACCGCGAGCGGGGCGATGATCGCGTTGTGGGTCGGCGGAATCTCGGAGCCCACGATCTACGGCCTCCTGCTGCGGTATCGCCGCCTCCTCGCGGCCCACATGATCGGCGCCGGAGCGGCGGGTGCCATCCTCGGCCTGTTCGGAACGCGGTTGATGGGTGTGATCCCCGGCCCGCTGGTCCAGCTCCCTCTTCTGCAGCCGATCTACGGGGCAGTCATTGCCATGGTCGTCGGCATCATCGTGTCCAGCACGCTCGTCCTCCTCTGGGGTGCGGAGAAGAAGTCGGCCACTCCGGCGCGCGTGGTCGATGCCGCGGATGAACAGCGCAGCGCGCTCGCAACCGGCGGTTTCCGCGGCGCCGACGATGCTGATCCCCGTGGAGTCCTCACCATCGCGTCTCCTCTGACCGGCAAGGTGGAAGATCTCGCCTCGACGGGAGAGCAGATCTTCTCGGCGGGCCTCATCGGCCCGGGGGTCGCGATCATCCCGACCGCCGGGAGAGTCGTCGCCCCCTTCGACGCCGAGGTCGTCGCCCTCCCCGCGAGCCTGCACGCCGTCGGGCTGCGCTCTCGAGACGGGATCGAACTGCTCATCCACGTCGGCATCGACACGGTCAAGCTGGGAGGCGAGCACTTCACCACGCACGTTGCGCGGGGCGACCAAGTGACCGCAGGCCAGCTCCTTCTGGAGTTCGACGGCCTGGCGATCCAGGCAGCTGGGTACTCTCTGGTCACCCCCGTCGTCGTCACTAACACGGTCAGCGATGAAGAGGTGTCGATCCTGACCCAGGGGATCGTCACAGCCGGGGAACCGCTCCTGCGCTCAGAGCGTCAGCCCGCGCCCGCGACGTCCTGATCCACCTGTGTCCGGTCACCGGGAGGGGGATGAAGAAGATGCGGAAGATCAGGAAGATCTTCAACAACAACATCATCAGCGCTGTGGGTTCCGACGGAGTCGACGTGATTCTCGTGGGCGCCGGCCTCGGGTACTTGACGCACCGCGGCGGGATTGTCGACGAACGGCGGGTCGAAAGGGAGTTCCACCTCATCGGCGCCTCCCGGGGCGGCGCGTTCCGGGTGCTGCTCGAGCTGCCGCTCCCGGTGATCCGAATGATGAATGACATCTCCGCGCACCTGCGCGGAGAGCGCGCAGTCGAGTTGTCGCAGGCCGCCGAGCTGGCGTTGGCAGATCACATCTCCACAGCGCTGGCTCGGCTCGCCGACGGCATCCCGATCTACAACTCGATGCTGTGGGAGACGAAGTTGGCCTACCCCAACGAGTTCCTCGCCGCACTCGAGGTCGCGGACATCGTGCACAAGCAGACGGGCACCCGGCTACCACTTGATGAGGTTGGCTTCATCACCCTCCACCTCGTGGCCGGCGGCATCGGACCGGCCGGCCCGCCCAAGAGCAGCCTCCGCACGATCCTCGAACACATCGTCGAGGTCGTCCAGGACGAGCTGCACGTGGTGATCGACGAGTCAGACGCTGCCGGCGCCCGACTCATGACCCACCTCAAGTTCCTCATTCAACGAATTACTCGGACGCAGACCTACTCCGGGCCGGTCGATGAATTCTTTCGGTCCATCCGAGACGAGAACCCGGCGGCGTTCCATTGCGCGTCCACGATCGGGGATCTTCTCGAAGCCGAATACGGCATAACCATCAACGACGAGGAACGCTCCTACATCATGCTCCACCTGGTACGCCTCACGCACGAGATCGCGGAGCACGCGGCGGCCGATTCCCCGCAGAAAGACGAAACCTCATGACACAGCTTCTCGTGATCGCCGACGACATGGCGATGACCCACGGCACCACACTCGGAATCCTCGACTCGATTGACCGCGGCATCGTCCGCAATACGGGGATCTTCGCCAACTGCGACGACGCCGAGCTTGCCGGTTCAGAACTCAAGTCGCGGGATCAGATCGATGTCGGCATCGACCTGAACTTCGTGACGGGCCGCCCGCTACTCGGCGCAAGCGAAGTTCCATCACTGGTGGAGTCCGACGGGGCGTTTCGACCGTCGCGGCGAATCCGGGCGGAGGGCACAGTGCGGCGACAGGCAGGCCCCTTCGTCGAGTTCGACGTCGAGCCCTTCGATTACGACGAGACACTCGCCGAGGCACGGGCCCAGCTCGCCCGATTCCGCGAGATCATGGGACGTAACCCGGTATATCTCCATCACCACTCACTGATCACCCCAGGAATCGACGCCGTCTTCTACACGCTCGCTCGTGAGATGAGACTCCCCGTCATTGACGACCTCTACCGGGGAGGACATGTGCCGAAACTACCCAATCCCTGGTATCTCGAGGACCGATTCGACGTGCAGGCCCAGGCGGATGCCGACCCGAAGGCGAGCACTCGCGAGATCGTCGAAGCTGCTGCCGCCGATCCGGTCAGCTTGCTCTTCCTGCACCCTGGCTACGTCGACGCCGAAGTGATTCGGATCAGCACCTACTCGGTCATCCGGGCGCAGGACCTTGACTTTGCGACGCATCCCTCCGTGGCCGACGCGCTCACTGGCGCCGAGGTCGAGCTGACCACTTTCACGCGCGGAACGAGTCACGGCCGACCGATCTTCGAGCTCGCCACCGCGGTCACTCAGGATGCCGCGAACGCCAGCAGGGGAGGTGGCTGAGCGGAGCCGGGTTCAGCTGGCAGAAGCGGCCGACGCCGAGTCGCCGAACGACCTCGACCCGCCATCGAGGCGGGCTCCGTCGAGGCAACTCCGGGTGAGACTCAAGGCTCGACGTGAGCGGCGTCCGAACCGTGAATCTCCGGAAGGACTGTGCGTCTGCCCTTGTCAGGGCACCAGTGCGAGGCCGAGCTACACCGGAACGCGACGTTGGTCAATGTGATCGCGCGGTCGTTCTACCTCGTCCCGGCGATCGGCGCACCCGTCTTGGCCCAGCGGCCTCATCGACGCCCTTGCCGAGGGCAGTGGGATGCCCCGCTACCTGGGCCCACAGCGTTACAGACGCCAACTGCTCTGGAACATGTCGATCAGGAGTCGGAGTTGAGCTGCCATGTCGATCGGGGTGTCGCCGTGGACGGGGGTGGTGTTGGGGTCTCCCGCGGAGGGGTCGGCGTCTGCGCGGGCACACAACCACTGGATCTGGATGCCGTCCATGAACGCAACGAAGATCTGGGCGAGCTGGTGTGAAGGGGCGTCTGGGCGGACCAGTCCGTCAGAACGAGGAGCGCCCATGCCGCTGACTGACCTAGCCCTCGCCGAGCTTCGCAACTACCACCCGGAGGTGCCTGAGCCGTCCGGGTTCGACGCATTCTGGGAACGGACGCTCGACGAGGCTCGCGCGATCCCGCAGGAACTAGAACTGGCGCCCGCGCAGGGTCCCATCACCGAACTGGCGGTCGAGGACCTCACCTTCCGCGGCTTTGCTGGTAACCCCGTGCGCGCGTGGGTGATCCGGCCACGCTCGGATAGTCCACTCCCGGCGGTCGTCGAGTACATCGGCTACAACGGCGGCCGGGGCCTTCCGGCGGAGAAGCTGAGGTGGGCCGCGAGCGGGTTCGTCCACATCGTCATGGACACCCGAGGCCATGGCTTCGCGGCTGCCCGCCACCGTCGAACTGACCCTGTTCGGTTGCGCCTTCA
>NZ_JAPUED010000183.1 GCF_027492755.1 Micropruina sp.
CGGAGCGGGGTTCGGCCCGCTGACCAGGGAGTTCACCGGGAAGAGAGAGTCCGGCGGGGCGACGAGTGGACCGGCCCAGGCGTTCGACGGCGGCGTCCACGAACTGGCGGGCCATCAGCCGGCTGCTGGTCAGCTTGCCGCCCGAGATGGTCAGCATGCCGGCCGGGCCGACGCTGATCGCATGCTCCCGCGAGGTGTTGCCCGTGCTGGTGCCCGGCGATGGCGCCACCAGCGGACGCAGCCCGGCCCAGCAGCCGACCACATGGCTCAGGTCCAACCGGGCGTCCGGAATGGTGTGGTTCGCCACGTTGAGCAGGTACTGCAGGTCGGCCTCCTCCGGGCGGACGGAGTCCGGGTCGCCGATGTAGTCGGTGTCGGTGGTTCCCACGTAGACCAGGGAGTCGTCCAGCGAGGGGATCGGCCAGACCACCCGGTTGTCGTCGGGGGAGCGCAGGAACACGGCGGTGTTCAGTGGGAAGTCCCGCTTGCGCAGCACGATGTGTACGCCCTTGGTGGGCCGCAGCCGGCCTGCTGGTCCGCCGTCCTCGAGCGCTCGGGTCTGTTCGGTCCACGGCCCGGTCGCGTTGAGCACCTGCCGGCCGTGCACCTCCACCACGCCACCGCCCAGCTGATCCTCGATCCGGACGCCGCGCGCCTCGCCGGCCTCGATCAGCAGCCCGGTCACCCGAGCATGGTTCAGCAGCACCGCACCGGCCCGCGCGGCGCCCTTGGCGGTGTCCAGGGTGAGCCGGGCGTCGTCGGTCAGCACGTCGTAGAACCGTCCGGCGCCGAGTAGTCCCTCCGGGTTCAGGTGCGGCTCGTGCTCGAGCACCTGCTCCCGGTTCAGCATGGCGTGCCGGCGCTTGCGCCACTGCCCGGACGCCGCGTCGTAGAAGGTGAGGCCGAGGCTCAGCTTGAACCGGGTCTCGGGATAGCCGCGGTACAGCAGGTACAGGAAGGGCCGGACCTCGGTCAGATGCGGGGCCAGTCGCAGCATCCGCTCCCGTTCCTGCAGCGATTCGGCCACCATCTTGAACTGGTAGGTCTCCAGGTAGCGCAACCCGCCGTGGATCAGCTTGGTAGACCGGCTGGAGGTGCCGGCGGCGAAGTCGTCCTTCTCGACCAGCAGCACCGACAGGCCGCGCAACGCCGCATCGCGAGCGGTGGCGACACCGGTGATGCCGCCGCCGATCACGATCAGGTCGAACTCCCGCTGGGCGAGTGCCTCAGGATCGGCACGATGCACGTCCGATCACTCCTCCCCGGCGTCGCGCAGCCAGCCTCGCGAGCGTTCCACGGCGCGCTTCCAGGTGCGGTACTGCGCAGCCCTGGTGTCCGCGGACACGGCCGGCGTGAAGCTGGCCTCGATCTCCTGGGTGGCGAGGGCTTCGGCGGCATTCGCCCAGACCCCGGTGGCCAAGCCGGCCAGCAGGGCCGCGCCCAGGCTGGTGGCCTCGGTGTTGCGCGGGCGCACCACTTCGGCGTCCAGTTGGTCGGCCTGGAACTGCAGCAGCAGATCGTTGCGGGACGCTCCGCCGTCCACGGCGATCCGGGTGATCGGATGGCCGGAGACGGTGCTCATCGCGTCCATGAAGTCACGCACCGAGAAGACGATGCCCTCCAAGGTGGCTCGGGCCAGATGCCCGCGCTTGGTGCCGGGGCTGATCCCGAAGATGGTGCCGCGGGCGTAGGCATCCCAATAGGGCGCCGACAGGCCCGTCAGCGCCGGGACGAAATACACCCCGCCGTTGTCCGGCACGCTGCGGGCCAACTCCTCCGACTGGGCGGACGTGGCGATGATCTCGGCGCCGTCGCGCAGCCACTGCACCGCCGACCCGGTCGAGCCGGCGTAGCCCTCCAGCGCGTAGACGGTTTCGCCGTTCAGTCGCCAGGCGATCTGGGTGGTCAGGCCCGACGCGGTGTCGATCAGCGGCTCGGTGCCGATGGTCATGTCCAGGAAGGTGCCGGTGCCATGGGTGCACTTGGTCATCCCCGGCTCGATGCAACCCTGCGCGAACAAGGCCGAATGCTGGTCGGCGATGGCCGACGCGATGGGCACCTCGGCGCCGAAGACGTCCGCCGCGGTCACTCCGAGAACCCCGGAGTCGTCGCGCACCTCGGGGTAGGCCGAGGCGGGAATGCCGAGGGCGTCCAGCCACTCCCGGTACCAGTCGCCGGCGAGCAGGTCGTAGGAGCCGGTCACCGAGGCGTTGGACGCGCTGATCACGTGGGCGGCGCGTCCGGTCAGCCGGTAGATCAGCCAGGAGTCGACGGTGCCGAACCGCAGCTGATCGTTCTCGGCCGCCGCGGCGGCTTCGGGGACGTTGGCCAGCATCCATTCCAGGCTGAGCGAGGAATAGACCGGGGCGATCGCCCAGCCGGTGCGGGCATAGACGCGGTCGCCCCATTCGGCGTTGAGCGCCTCGGCCCGGTCGGCGGTGCGGGTGTCCTGCCAAACGATCGCCCGCCCGATCGGCTCGCCGGTGCGGGCATGCCAGACGATGGTGGTGGCGCGCTGGTTGGTGATGCCGATCGCGGTGATCTCGCCGGGCTGCAACTCGGCGGCGTCCAGCGCCTGCCGGATCATCGCCTGGGTGGCGTCCCAGATGTCGCTCGGTTCCTGTTCGACCCGGTCGGGGGCCGGGTGGTACTGCGGAAACTCGGTGTACGCCTGGGCCAGGATGGCGGCGTTCTCGTCGTAGATCAGTGCGCGGATCCCGGTGGTGCCGGCGTCGATGACGAGCAGTCGGGCAGTGGACATGGTCAGCTCCGGTTTCGGTGGAAGGGCTGGGGCAGGACTACTGGCGGCCGGGGCATCACAGCCCCAGCTTTCCCGGGTTCAGGATCCCGGCGGGGTCGAGGGCCGATTTGAGCCGCTGCAGAACGACATGAGCCGATCCGAGCGAGCGGCGGGCGTAGGCCGAGCGGGCCATTCCGCCGCCGTGGTGGTGGGAGAGTTCGGCGCCCTGCTCGAGGCAGATCTGCATGGCGGTCTCCCAGATGGCCCGGAGCCGGCGGACCGCCTCGGTGTCGTCGGGTGCGCGGCCGAGCAGGATCACGTACAGCGAGGTGCCTTGGGGGTAGACGTGCGAGAAGTGGCCGAGCACCTCGTCGGCCAACGGGGCCAGCGCGGTGGTGAGCGCGTGGTAGAGGTCGCCGATGCCCGACCAGGTGTGCGCCACCTCAATGGTTTCGGCATACCCGCCCGGTTCGTCCAGCAGGTTCTCGACGGTGGAGAAGTCGAAGCGGCGACCCATCCAGCGTTCGACGGGTGCGGCACCCAGCGGGACGCCGGCGCGGCCGGTGATCAACCCGTCCAGCACACGCAGTTCGGCGTCCGCGACGGTCTCGGGGCCGCGGGTGCCGACGAACAGCACCGGCTGGGTCTCGCCGGGCGCGGCGTGGGCGGCCTCGGTGGCGTCGTAGAGCCGCAGCAGCAAGGGGCGCAGGCCGAGCGCCGCCTGCTCGCGGAGGATCTCGATGCCGTCCTCGACGGTGGCCAGCCGGTAGGCGGCGAACCGGGTGGTCACCGTGGTGGGGAAGACCTTCAGGGTGACCGAGGTGATCACGCCGAGGGTGCCTTCGGAGCCGAGGAAGACCCGGCGCAGGTCGGGTCCCATCGCCGCCCGTGGAGAGGCCTTGACAGTGACCGTCTCGCCGGTGGCCAGTACCACGGTGTAGCCGGTGACCAGGTCTTCGATGCCGCCGTACATCGAGGAGAACTGTCCGCTGGCCAGGGTGGCGACCCAGCCGCCCACTGACGATCGGTACAGCGACTGGGGCGAGTGGCCGAGGGTGTAGCCGGCGTTGGCCAAGGCGTCCTCGAGTTCGCCGCCGGGCATGCTCGCGGACGCGGTGACGGTGAGGTTGCGCTCGTCCAGGGCGAAGGTGGGCGGCACCGTGCTGACGTCGAGGACGACGCCGCCGCGGGTCGGCAGCGGCTGGCCGGTGACCGAGGACCCGCAGGCCCGCACCGTGACCGGGATCTGGTGCCGGCTCGCGGTGCGGAGCAGTTCGGGCAGTTCGTCGAACCTGTTCAGCCGGATCACCAACTCGGCCGGCCAGGGGTGCTCGTGCAGCTTCGCCAGCTTGGTGCTGAGTGGCCAGGTGTCATGGCTGGCCGCGGTCAGCGCCTCGGTGGAACTGTCGAGCCGGGCATCTCCGGCGGCGGAACGGAGTGCTTCGAGGGTCTCCGGGTCGATGGTCACGCGGCGGGTCTCCGATCAATAATCAGGATTCTGACTAATAGGATAGCGGCAATCTCTCGAATCGGACGGAGCTCTGTCAAGGCCCTTCCCGCATCGCGAAGACGGCTCGCCGATACGCGATGATGGCGATCGTGCGCGCATGGTTGGACGTCCGGGCCGGGGTCGCCGGCGACATGCTGATGGGTGCCCTGGTCGATGCCGGCGCCGACCTGGAGGGGGTCCAGGCTGCCGTCCGCGCCGTGGCGGGGGAGGGCGTCCGGTTGCGTCGCGAGCCGGTGCTACGGGCCGGTCTGCCGGCCAGCAAGCTGCACGTCGACATCGTCGCCGACCGAAGCGGCCCGCGAACCTTGGCGCGACTGTGCGCGGAGGTCGAACAGTCTTCGCTGGCGGAAGACACCAAGGCGTTGGCGCTGCGGGTGCTCCGCCGGCTCGGCGAGGGTTACAGCCGCGGCTACGGCATCGACCCCGACGAGGTGGCGCTGCAAGAGGTGGCCGCGCTCGATGTGCTCACCGACGTCGTGGGCGACTGCGAGGCACTCCGGCTGCTCGGCGTCGACTCGGTGACGGCCTCACCGCTGGCGCTGGGGTCGGGGCGGATCCGCACCTCGCACGGCGACCTCGAGGTGCCGGTTCCGGCGGTCGCCGAGCTGGTTCGAGGTTGGCCTGTGGTCACCCTTGGCCCGGCTGTGGACGCCGGTGAGGCGGCTCCGGAGGAGCCGCACCCGTTGCGCGACGCTGCCGATCGGTATGTGCCGCTGGCCGGGATCACCGGGGACGAGGGGATGCTCACCGAGGAACCGGCGCAGGTGGTGGACGGCCGGGGCCTGGGCGAGTTGGCCACTCCGACCGGCACCGCGCTGCTGCGCTGTTTCGCCTCGGCCTGCGAGCCCGAACCGCCGGCTTTCCCGATCACGATCGGCGTGGGTGCCGGCGGCCGGGATACACCGGGCCGTCCGAATGTGGTGCGGGTGCTGCTGGCCTGATCGCATCTCGCCGGTCGAGCTTGTCGAGACCAGGAAAGCGGAGGTGGTTGGTGGTTTCGACAAGCTCAACCAGCGGGGGTTCCCGTTGGTCGAGCTTGTCGAGACCCCCATGCCGCCCGCGCTGTCTCGACCCATCGGTCATCCCGGGCTTGACCCGGGGATCTGGTCGCGCTGGATCAGTGCGGAGATCCCGGCGTTCGCCGGGATGACGGGGTGAGTTCGACTGGCCTGGTTTCGACAAGCTCAACCAGCGGCGGGCGTGCTCAGTGCAGCGGGTACTCCAACTCCAGCTGATGCCGCAGCGGAATGCCGTCCATGCCGTGCGAGGGGATCCCGGGCTTGAATCGGCGGACGTCGTCCATCGCGTCGCGGTGCAGGGCCACCAGGTCCCAGCCCGCCCGCTGGTAGCTGCGCAGCGCGCGAGTGTTGTCGTTGGTGGTCACCAGCCAGACACGGCGCCAGGACTCGTGCCGGGCCAGCTCGACCAAGGCCTCGAGCAGGATGCCGCCGGCACCACTGCCCGGATCGACGGCGTCGATGGTGACCAGTTCGGTGTGCACGCCGTCGGGTCGTTGCCGCGGGATGAAGGTCAGCGCGCCGGCGCGGCGTCCGGCCGCATCGGTGGCGATCAGCGCCGGCATCGTGGCCGGTCGGATCAGTTCGCCGGAGAGCACGACGGCGCCGTGCCAGCGCTCGTCGGTCAACTCGGTGAGCCAGGGCCCGTCGTCGGCCCGCGCGGTGCGGACGGTGAGCCCGTCGCGCGCGGCGAGCGGCTCGGCCAGGGTCTCGAGTTCGGTGGCGTAGCGGGCGAGTGCGTCGAGGTCCGGGGTAGGCATGACTCCGACGGTAGCAACCAGGCCTGCGCCGCCGTCCGCCGCCGCCTGCAGGGCGGGGCGTCGACCGCCCCTGCTTGTGGGCTGCCACTACGCTCGACGCCGGAAGGGAGCTGCGATGGAGATCAGTGTCCAGGGAACCCACGAGGAAACGGTCCGACCGGAGGTCGCGCGACTGCACGCCTGGGTTCGGGCCGAGGGAGCCAGCAAGGACCAGGTCCTGCGCACGGCGACCGAGGTGGTGAACCTGATCAGCGCCGAGTTCGATCGGTTGCGCGATTCCGGCGCGGTCGTCGAGGTAGTGGTGCGACCGATCAGCACCTCCTCGTGGCGCCCGATCGCCAAAGGACGGCAGCAGGCGCCGATCTTCCGCGCCGGCGCCGCACTGTGGGCAGATTTCACCGACTTCATCGCCCTGGCCGACCTCGCGGCCCGCTTCGGTGCGACCGAGGGCCTCGAGCTGCAGCGGGTCGAGTGGCGGCTGACCGACGCCACTCGTCGCGAACTGGAAGAGGTGTGCCTCACCCGCGCGGTCGAACAGGCCCGACAGCGGGCGCTGGTGATGGCTCGCGCGGCGGGTGCCGAGGAGGTTGCCTTCGTGCAACTGGCCGATCCCGGCCTGCTCGGTGACCGGGCAACCGCCGAGACCTTCGCGGTCGCGGCTCCGATGGCGATGGCCCGGGGCGCGGCGTTCGCCGGCGACGACCTGAGCGGCATTGACATCAGGCCCGAAGACCTGACGGTGGCCGGCCAGGTGCAAGCCCGGTTCACGGCGGGCTGAGCCGCGACCGGGGTTGCGCGCGGATGCCGCCGTCCCGATCGGCGAGAATGAACCGTGCCCACTTATCGTGACGAGGCGGTCGTGCTGCGCACCCACAAGCTGGGGGAAGCCGACCGGATCATCACCCTGCTGTCCCGCCGGAACGGCAAGATCCGCGCGGTCGCGAAGGGGGTGCGGCGCACCTCGTCCAAATTCGGTGGACGGCTGGAGCCGTTCAGCCACATCGACGCTCAGTTCGCCACCGGGCGCACCCTGGACGTGGTCACCCAGGCGGTCACCCTGCACGCCTACACCGAACCGCTCGGCGGCGACTACACCGCCTACACCACCGGTCAGGTGATCCTGGAGACCGCCGATCGGCTGGTCGCGGAAGAGCGTGAGCCGTCGCTGCAGCAGTTCCTGCTGCTGGTCGGGGCGCTCAACGCGCTGACCGCCGGCACCAGCGACGGGCCGCGTCCGGCCAC
>NZ_JAPUED010000184.1 GCF_027492755.1 Micropruina sp.
CGTCCGAACGCTGCGATGCTGACCACCCGGTCGGCAGCCACCAGCGCCAGCGAGGTGTCGATGGCCTCGTCGGTGCCGATCAGGTCGAGTGCCGCCGCGTAGCCTCCGGGTGCGGCCGATCGGGCGCGGTCCAGCAGACCCTCGCCGTAGGTGATCGGCGTCGCCCCCAACTCGCGGAGCAGATCGTGATTGGCCGGGCCGGCCGTCGCCACCACGCCGATCCCCCACAATCGCGCCAACTGCAACACCATCTGTCCCACGCCGCCGGCGCCGCCGTGGACCAGCACGGTGTCGCCCTCGTGGGCACCGGACGCCACCAGCGCGTGCCAGGCGGTCGCGCCGGTCAGCATCAGTCCGGCGGCCTCCGGCCAGCCGAGCGTGGCCGGCTTCGGGGTGAGTGCCGACTCGGGTGCCAGTAGATCGGTGGTGTACGCCCCGGACGCCCGGTAGACGATCACTTCGTCACCCACCGTCGCAGTGGTGACGCCGTCGCCCACCGCGTCCACCACGCCGGACGCCTCCGACCCGAGCCGGATCGGCAACCGCGTCGGATCGGCGTTCATTCCGCCGCTGTAGGTCTTGTGATCGATCGGGTTGACCCCGATCGCGCGCACCGTCACCCGGACCTGCCCGGGGCCCGGTTCGGGCTGCCGCTCCGTCGTGGTCGTCAATACCTCGGAGCCGCCATAGCCTGCGGCCAGCACTGTCGTGGTCATGCCCGAACAACCTCTGCGGGCCATCGGCCATTCCCTCAGACGCCTTGCGGACGGGGTCAGTCCGCTGCCGGCGAAACCGTGCCTGACCTCGCCGTTGAGTCTTCGGTTGGCCCCGTAGCGGGATGAGTAGCATGGCCGCTATGGCTCAGGTGAAGTCGCTGAAGAACCTCCGACGGCCGGCCGTGGTGGCCGCCTTCGGGGGGTGGAGCGACGCCGGTGACGCCGCCAGCGGGGTGATCGATCATCTCGCGGAGATCACCTCGGCGAAGCTGTCGTTCGCGATGGACCCCGACGACTACTACGACTTCCAGGTCAACCGGCCGACGGTCGCCACCACGTCCGGCGGTGAGCGGACGCTGCAATGGCCGACCACCGAGGTGCTGGTGGCGCCGCTGCCGGAACGCGATCTCGTGCTGATCGGCGGCCCCGAACCCAACTTCCACTGGCGGGAGTTCTCGTCCGCGCTGGTGTCGGCGATTCGCACCGTGGCACCCGAGATCGTGGTGTTCCTGGGTGCGATGCTCACCGACGCTCCGCATTCGCGTCCGGTTCCGGTGAACGCCTCGGCGACCACTGAGGAAGTGGCCGCCGAACTCGGGCTGGAGATGTCCACCTACGAGGGGCCGACCGGCATCTTTGGCGTGGTCGCCGCCGACTGCACCGTGCTCGGCATCCCGTCCGCCTCGCTGTGGGCGTCCGTGCCGCACTACGTGGCGGAGCCGCCGAACCCGAAGGCGACGCTGGCCCTGCTCGATCGGCTCGAGGACCTGCTGGACACCCCGCTCGACACCGGTGAACTGCCCGAGCAGGCCGCCCTGTGGGAGAGCCAGGTCAACGAGTTGGCGTCCGAGGACAGCGACATCTCGGCCTACATCACCGCCCTTGAGGAGCGGCGTGACGAGAATCAGCCCGAACCGCAGGGCGAGGCGATCGCCGCCGAGATCCAGCGGTATCTGCGGCGCCGCCGCAATCCCCCGGCCTCCGGCCTGCGCTGAGGTCCGTCGGGATCTGGCGGTAACGGCGCCGAGAGGGCAGGATGCCCGCATGGGCACGGTCGACGACTACCTCGATGAACTCGACCCTGCCGATCGAGCCGTGGTGGCGCATGTCTACGACGTGGTCCAAGCGACTGTTCCCGACCTCGAGCAGGGCAAGAGCTACGGCATGCCCGCCCTGCTGTATCGCGGCAAGGCACTGATCTCGGTGATGCGCACCAGGAAGCACTTCGGCGTCTACCCCTACAGCGGCCGCGTTCCGGCGATCGTCGCGGAATCTGTCGGCGACCTGGACTACGACAAGGGCACGATCCGCTTCCAGCCCGAGCGCCCGCTGTCGGACGACACCATTCGCGCGATCGTCGCGGCACGGGTTGCCGAGATCGACGACCCGTCGCTACGGCGCGGGACGCAACCCGGTTAGGGGTGCGCTGATCAAAGCCACTCCTCGTCATCCCGGACTTGATCCGGGATCTCTCCCGCCTGAGATCCCGGGATGACGTGAATGACCAGCACTTCCTTAGTCAGTGAGTCGCCAGCCAACGGTTGTCGCCCCGGCAACTATCCGAGGCGCTCAGGACGCCGGGTTGGCGAATCCGGTGACCTCGGAACTCCCCCACAACGAGCGGTACGTCGCCACCCGCTTGCCGGTCACCGGGTCCACTCGTCCAACGAGCGAGTCCGACTTCTTGGTCGCGACCGCGAGCAGGTCATCGTGGTCGGACGCCGTCCGCACCAGACCGATGCCGTAGCCGACGACACCCTCGGACTCGACAGCGCCTCCGAAGGCGCTGCCGTCGTACGACCGCGCAGGGCAGTTGCTTCCCGACCCCAGCGGCACGACGGTCACCAAGCCGGCATTGTTCTTCTTGCCGACCTTCTCGATCGGGGTGCCGATCGCCAGCGAGGCCCCAGCACCACAGCGCAGGACCAGCAGATGCTCCCCGAAATGGTCGATTCGTTCGTTCGTTCCGGGGACACCCGGCGAGTTTTGGTGGATGGAAGCTCCGGACTTCGGCTTCAACGATCCGGCCTGATAGCGGAATAGCTGAACGGCCCCGGTCTCCTGGACCTTTCCGACCGTCTCCCATGGTGCGGAGGCCGCGATCCAGCCCCGATCGATTGCCACCGAAAAACCGAATTGATCGTGGCTCTCGGCCGCCCCAGGAACGCCGGAGGAGTTCTGGGAGATGCCGACACCCTTGAAACCGACAGCACCCTTCCGTTCCAGCACCGTGATTGTTCCCGCGTCCACGAGCTTGCCCACGTTCTCATAGGGAGTTCCCACCACGAGGGTCGAGCCGCTGGCGGCAATGCTGTAGCCGAACTCGTCGCCGGCCTCACTGACACCCGGAATGCCGCTGCTGTTCTCGGTCACGATGGTGCGCTTGCCCGGGACGCCTGCGGCGTCCACCGGCCATACCGCGAGGCCGCCGGCCCGCTTGTGTCCGCTGACCGTCAGGCCGGGAGCGCTCGCGACGATGAGGGTGGGCGAGCCGACCATCACGGCCACCGACCACCCCAACGCATCGCTGTATGAAGTACTTGCGCTGAGCCGCCGAACGTTGTCCGTGCGCAGGCCTCGTTCGCTGCCATACAGGACGAAGACCGCACCCGGCGTCTTTCCGCCCACCGTGTGATTCGGCGAGCCGACGACCAGATCCGTGTAGCCGTCGCCGTTGAGGTCATGCGCCGCCATCGACTGACCCAGGCTGCCGACCTCCGTGGCGGAGAAACTGCGCCAGCCGATCCAAACGCTGGTCCCTGTGCCGTAGGCGACGTCGATTCGGTCATAAGCACCCGACGCGACGTCAATCAGGCCGTCGCCATCGAAGTCGACGCTCGGCTTCGGTGCAGCCGCGGAAGGCGGCGCGGAAAGAGCGGTCGTCGCCAGACCGATCAGAAATAATGAACAAATCAGTCGCCGCAACACACGCACTTCTTCTCCCACACAAACAGATCTCGCCGAACTTTACGGCGGAATCGTGCGTACACCAAAACGATGAGTCAGCAGCGACCCGCGGTCCATCCTCCACGTTCGGCAGTTCTCCAGGCCTTGCGATCGTGACGTTGCACCCTTTTGGCGTCATCGCAACCGTTCAAACAGGTGCAATGACCCCGAAAGGGTGCGACGTGGTTGGGCGCCGTCCCCAGCTGGCCCGATCAGCGCAGATCTGGCCACTCATCGTTCGCCAGTTGCCGGGCGGCTGCGAGCCCCACCCTCAGATCGGCCGCAAGCTCATCCACCGTTCCACCTGCGGCGAGATGTGCCTGGCAGCGAGCGGCCACCAGACCACGGACCGTGCGTGCGGCGTCCGGGGAATCGGCGAGCAAAGAGGCCGCGTAAAGCAGTTCGTCGTGAGCGACCCCGATTCCGCCGAAACCGCTCCAGTCGGTGATGCGGCGGTGCCAGTCGACGTCCACCGCGAGTTCCCGTCCGTCGAGCCGTCGCACCGGGCACACGCCGCGGATCGAGGACGCCAGCCAGACACCGTCGGCGGTGAACAGGTCATCGGTCGGAATGAGTGCGTAGCGGGTCTCGACGCCCTCGGCGGACGCCCCGGCGAACAACTGCCGGACGGTGATCGAATCGAGAATGCCAGTCGCCCCGGGAGGCGTGGTGATCAGCACGCCGTCCCGCAGCACGATCACCGCGGCGGTGGGCGCCTCAAGGGCGTAGCCGTCCGCGCTGACGAAGAGGGCATCGTCGTCGCCGTGCCGTCCGGCCTCCCGTTTGGCAGCGGCGTTCACGGCGTAGGACAACAGCTTCGCCCCGCCCAGCAGCCACGGGGCGTCGGTGAAGGTGTCGCTGGCGTAGCCGCGGTTCATCGTGCGGACGGCCAGGCCGACCGTCCGTGCCCGGTGCATCGCCGGCAGGTCCAGTTCGGTGATGGTCAGGAAACCGGTGGGCACACCGGGGGTCGACTCTGGCCCCCTGGTCAGCACCAGTTTGAGCACCGCCTCGGGCGCGGGCTTCCAGGCAGCGACGGCGTCGGCGATCAGGGCGCGCCAGGCGTCCGGATCGAACGACAGGTCGAGGGTGGCCGCCGACGCGGCGAAGCGGACGAGGTGGTCGTCCAGGTTCTCGACCACGGCGTCCGAGCCTCCGCCGAGCACCCGCATCGCGTCGAAGCAGCCGTCCCCCCTGACCAGGCCGACATCGTCGGCGGTCGCGATCGGGTCGGCCGTCGGCACCACGCCGCGGCCGAGTACCGCGACCAGTTGCCTGGTCAATGCGCGCAGGCGGCGATCGCCTGCTCACGCAGCGCGATGACCATGGCGTCGGGGTCGTCGGCGCTGTACACCGCGGAGCCGGCGACGAACGTGTCGGCACCCGCCTCGGCGCAGCGTTCGATAGTGTCCACCGATACCCCGCCGTCGACCTGCAGCCAGATCTCGCCGCCGCGGGACTCGATCAACTCGCGGGTGCGGCGGATCTTGGGCAGCACCAGGTCGAGGAACTTCTGTCCGCCGAAGCCCGGCTCGACGGTCATCAGCAACACCATGTCGAGCTCGCCCAGCATGTCGGCGTACGGCTCGATCGGGGTCGCAGGCCGCAGCGCCATCGACGCCCGGGCACCCAGCGAACGCAACTCGCGGGCCAGCTTGATCGGCGCGTGGGACGACTCGGCATGGAAGGTCACCGACTCGCAGCCGGCATCGGCGAAGGCCGGCGCCCAGCGGTCGACCTCGGCGATCATCAGATGAATGTCGAGGAAGGCGGTGGTGTTGGCCCGGATGCACTCCACCACCGGCAGCCCGAACGTCATGTTGGGCACGAAGTGGTTGTCCATCACGTCGACGTGCACGCCGTCGGCGCTGGGGATCCGGGCGATCTCACCGGCCAGGTTGGCGAGGTTGGCGTTCAAAATGCTCGGTGTGATCCGCATCGTCATGCCAGGAACCTTATCCTCGATCCACCGAGCTACGGCTACTGCGCGACCCCAGCTGGACGCACTGGCTGCGCCGGGCACGCGCGCCGTGCGACCCGGTACGCGTTCGCGCACCCGACTCGCCCTTGCACCCAGCCGAGGGCGCTCGCTACGCGGCCCCTCGGCGGGTCGAGGCCTACGGGGTCTATCTGGTCTTGCGTAGCAACGCGAGGAACATCGCGTCGGTGCCGTGGCGGTGTGGCCACAGCTGCAGGTAGGGCCCGCGCGCGGCGTCCGGGATGTCGGGCAGGGCTGCGGACGCGTCCAACACCTCAACACCGGACGCCGCCTCGACGATCTCGCTAGTTTCGCGGCGGTGCGGCGAGCAGGTGGCGTAGGCGATCACACCGCCCGGCGCGGCGGCCCTGATCGCTGAGGCAAGGAGTTCGTGCTGCAGCGGCACCAAGGTGTCCAGGTCGGCGGGCTTGCGACGCCACCGGGCCTCCGGACGGCGACGCAACGCGCCAAGACCGGTGCAGGGCGCGTCCAGCAGCACCCGGGCGAAGCTGTTCTCGGGCCAGGCCGGACGGGTTCCGTCCGCGGCGATGACGAGTGGTGTGGGCTCTGGGTAGCTGGCCAGGGCACGAGCGACCAGAGCCGCACGATGGGGTTGCAGTTCGCTGGCGAGCAGGCGTTCACCCTTGTCGCGGGCCAGTCCGGCAAGCAGCGCTGCCTTGCCCCCCGGTCCGGCGCACAGGTCGAGCCAAGCTCCCCGGGGCGCTTCGACGCGGGCGAGCGCCCAGGCGACCAGCTGCGATCCTTCGTCCTGGACGCCGGCGCGGCCCTCCGCTACCGCCGGCAGCTCGGCCGGGTTCCCGGACGCCTCAACGCCGAACGGGGACCAGCGCAGCGGCCGTCCACCCAGTTCGGTGACTTCGGCCAGACCGGGCCGGATCACCAGGTGCGGCACCGGCGGTTCGTTGTTGGCAGCCAGTGCGGCCGGGAGTTCCTCAGCGGGGAGCAGGTCGGCGTAGGCGTCGATGATCCACTGCGGATGGCGGGCCAGCAGCGCTTCGGCGTCGGCGTTCTCGGTTCGCAGCCGGGCGGCCCAGCCGTCGGCGTCCAGGGCCGCGACCTTGCGCAGGATCGCGTTGACGACACCCGTCACCCGTTGCGAGACGACCTCGCGGGCCAGTTCGACGGTGGCGGCGACCGCGGCGTGGCTGGGCACCCGCAACTCGAGCAGCTGATGGGTGCCGAGCCGGAGCAGGTCGACCACGGCCGGTTGCAGGCTGCGCAGGGGGCGTCCGCCGGCCGAGGCGATGATCGCGTCGTAGAGGCCGAACGCACGGCAGGTGCCGGCAACCAGTTCGGTGGCGAAAGCGGCGTCGCGGCTGGACAGGCCGGCGGTCTGCTCGGCCAGGGCCAGGTTGGCGTAGGCGTCGTCGGCGGTGATCGCTCGCAGCGTCCGGTAGGCAGCGATCCGGGCCGGGTCGGAGGTGGTTCTGCGGCCCCTACCGCCCGGCCGCGGGGAAGACCTGCGAGAGCGATCCGGTTTGGGCTGGTTAGTCCCAGCCCGATCCGGATTCTTGTTGCCGCTCA
>NZ_JAPUED010000185.1:0-2497 GCF_027492755.1 Micropruina sp.
ACCAGGGCGACCGCGACGCCGACGATGATCGCGCCGCGTCGCCGTCCGGGACTGTTCGCCGGGCCGAGGATCAACCCCATCACCATCGCCAACCCGGTCACGGTGAACGGAATGATGGTGATCGCGTAGAAGAAGAACTGGGGCCGGTCGGTGTAGTTGAACCACGGCAGGTAGGTCGCCATCGCCGCCAGCACCGGGACGCCGAAGCGCCAGTCGCGTCCGCCGATCCACCACACCACGCAGACCACCAGGGCGATCGCGGCCATCCACCACAGCACCGGGGTGCCCATCGCCGAGATCACCCGGATGCAGTTCTCGGGGCCGACGCAGCCGTCCGTCCCGGGGGCGATGTCGTTGACCGCGTCGAAGCCGGTGGGCCGCAGCATCGCCAGCCAGCCGGCCGGGTGCGCGTCGTAGGGATGGGTGGCCTGGTTGATGTAGTCGCCGGTGTGGAACTCGTAAATCTCCTTGTGGTACCACAGCAGCGAGGCGAATCGTTCGCCGAACGCGGCCACCCACGGGTGGTCGGGATTGTCCTGGCCCCAGTTCCGGTCGTAGCCGCCGGTGGTCATCAGCCAGCCCGTCCAGGTGGACAGGTAGACCGCCACCGCGACCACGACCATTCGGATGAAGGCCGGAATGCCGTCCACCAGCACCGCCAGCCACGAGCGCCAATCGGCACCGGCCAGCCGGCGCGCGCCGACGTCCCAGAGCACGCCGAGGATGCCGAACACGGCGAGCACGAAGACCGAGTTCCATTTGCAGCCCAGCGCCGCGCCGAACATCACCCCGGCGGCCAGCCGCCACGGCCGCAGCCAGACGATCGGGCCGAAGCTGCCGCCGAAGTCGGGCCGTCCGGAGCGGTCCAGCAGATCGGCCAGCCGGTGCCGGTACCAGTCCCGGTCGGCGACGCAGCAGGCCACCGCAGCCACCAGAAACACGGCCTGGAAGATGTCCAGCAGGGCGGTCCGGCTCATCACGAAGGCCAGCCCGTCCAGGGTCAGCAGAATGCCGGCGATGCCGCCGATCAGTGTGGAGCGGGAGAGCCGACGGGCCAGCCGGATGGTGGCGAAGACCAGCAGCGAGCCGAACACGCAGGCCATGAACCGCCAGCCGAACGCGTTCATCCCGAACCACTGCTCGCCGAGCGCGATCAGCCATTTGCCCAGCGGCGGGTGGACGACGAACTCGGCACTGTCGGACCAGCCGGTGACGTTGCCCGCCACGATCGCGTCGTTGGCGTTGTCGGGCCAGTTGCGTTCGTAGCCGAAGTGCAGCAGCGTCCAGGCGTCCTTGGCGTAGTAGGTCTCGTCGAAGACCAGGTTCTTCGGGTAGCCCAGGTTCTGGATGCGGATCAGGAATGCCAGCAGCGTGATCGACAGGGTGACGACCCAGCCGGCGGCGGTGTCGCGCATGGTGCCGTCGCGCAGCCGTTCGACGGTGCTCAGATCGTCGCGCGAGTTCGGCGGCTGCCAGCGGCTTCCGGGGCGGACGGCCGGCGGAGTCCACCGGCTCATGGCGTCGCCGGGCACCTCGGTCGCGGTCGCGGGCGTGCTGCTCGCCAGGGACGTGGGTGCGGCTTCGGTCACCGCGCCATCCTAGGAGATCGCGGGCAACCTCTTGCCGCTGTGATGTGGAAGGGTAGGACGCATGAGCGAACCGGGTGTGCTGGTGCTGGCCGGCACCCCGATCGGGAACGCCGCCGGCGCGGCACCGGCGCTGCTGGCCGCGCTCGCTGAGGCCGATGTGATCGCCGCCGAGGACACCCGCAAATTCCGTGACCTGTGCCGCCGGCTCGGGGTGGCGCCCGAGGCGTCGGTGGTGTCGTTCTTCGACGGCAACGAGGCGGCCCGGGTGGACGGACTGGTCGCCCAACTGCTGGACGGACGCCGCGTGGTCGTGGTGTCCGACGCCGGGATGCCGGCCGTCTCCGACCCGGGCTACCGGCTGGTCGCGGCAGCTGCCGCCGCCGGAGTGACGGTGACCGCGGTGCCCGGGCCGTCGGCGGTGCTGACCGCGTTGGCGGTCTCCGGCCTGCCCACCGACCGGTTCTGCTTCGAGGGCTTCCTGCCCCGCAAGCGCGGTGAGCGTCGCGCCCGGCTCGCCGGGCTGGCCGCCGAGCAGCGCACCATGGTGTTCTTCGAGGCCCCGCACCGACTGGACGCCTTCCTCGCCGACGCGGTCGAGGCGTTCGGCGCCGAGCGGCGCGCGGTGGTCTGCCGAGAGCTGACCAAGACCCACGAAGAGGTGCTGCGCGGTGGCCTGGCCGAGCTGGCTGCCTGGGCCCAAGGTGAGGTGCGTGGCGAGATCACGGTGGTGATCGAGGGCGCCGGTACTTCGGGAGGCAGCCTGCCGGAGGCGTTGGCCAGCGTGCGGCTCGCCACCGGGTCGGGACGACGCCTCTCCGAGGCCGTCGCCGAGGCGGCCGTCGCCCATGGTGTCTCCCGGCGTGAGTTGTACGACGCCGCCCTGAAGGACCGCTCGGACGCCAAGGGCC
>NZ_JAPUED010000185.1:2597-7172 GCF_027492755.1 Micropruina sp.
CGAACCACCGATGACGAGGGGAAACATCGCCAGCGTGAGTCGTTCGCGGCACATCTGGCCTGGGCCCGCGAGCACGATCTGGCGATCGTCGTCCACGACCGCGACGCGCACGCCGACGTCCTCGATGTGCTCGACGCCGAGGGCGTCCCGGAGCGGTTCATGATGCACTGCTTCTCCGGCGACGCCGCCTTCGCCCGGCAATGCCTGGATCGGGGCGCCTGGCTGTCCTTCCCCGGCACGGTCACCTTCAAGCCGAACCATGCGCTGCGCGAGGCGTTCGACCTCACCCCGGATGACCGGCTGTTGGTCGAGACCGACGCGCCCTACCTGACCCCGGTGCCGCTGCGGGGCAAGCCGAACGCGTCCTATCTGTTGCCGCACACCGTGCGCTTCCTGGCTGAGCGACGCGGCGCGGACCTGGCCGAGTTCTGCGGATTGCTGGACGCGAACGCGTCGGCACTGTTCGGCGATTGGGGACGAAATGGCTGAGGAAGTGTGGACCCTCGTTGGTCGAGCTTGTCGAGACCTGAGTCTGCGCCCGCTGGCGACAGGTTTCGACAAGCTCAACCAGCGGTCTCACGACGCTCGACCGGCGGGCTGGGGAGAGCGATGAGCGGGGGTCTGCTCGATCCCCGCCGGATCCGCGAACTGGCTGCCGAGCTCGATCTGCGGCCGACCAAGCAGCGCGGCCAGAACTTCGTCCACGACGCCAACACGGTCCGGCGGATCGTGGCGGCCGCCCAACTCGGCCCCGATGAGGTGGTGCTCGAGATCGGTCCGGGTCTCGGCTCGCTCACCCTCGGCCTGCTCGAGGTCGTCTCCTGGGTCCATGCCGTGGAGATCGACGACCGGCTCGCTCGCCGGCTGCCCGCCACCGTCGCCGAGCGGCTGCCCGGAGGCGAGCAGAGGCTCAATGTCGTCGAGGCGGACGCCCTGCGCGTCGACCGGTTGGACGATCCCCAGCCCACCGCGGTGGTGGCGAATCTGCCCTACAACGTGAGCGTGCCGGTGCTGCTGCATGTGCTGGCCAAGTTCCCGACGATCCGGCACGGGCTGGTGATGGTGCAGGCCGAGGTGGCCGACCGGCTGGTCGCGCCGTCCGGGTCGAAGGTGTACGGGGTGCCGTCGGTGAAGCTGGCCTGGTACTGCGCGGCGCGGCGGGTCGGTTCGGTGCCGCCGGCGGTGTTCTGGCCGGTGCCCAACGTCGACTCCGGCTTGGTACGGCTGGAGCGTCGTGACCCACCGGTCACCACCGCCCGCCGCGAGCAGGTTTTCGCCCTCGTCGATGCCGCGTTCGCGCAGCGTCGCAAGATGTTGCGCTCGGCGCTGGCAGGCGTTTTCGGATCCTCGGCGGCGGCTGCCGAAGCGCTGGTCGCGTCCGGCATCGACCCGCAGGCCAGGGGAGAGGTGCTCGATGTCGGTGACTTCGCCCGGCTGGCTGTGGTCGCGGATGCCAACGGGCTGAGCATCGGCTAGCTTTGCGGACGTGGCGACGCCCCTAGCCCCCGAGGCCGATTGGGTCCGGGTCCGGGTCTCCGGAAAGATCAACCTGGCCCTCCGGGTCGGTGCCGTGCGTCCGAGCGGATATCACCCCTTGTCGACGGTGTTTCAGTCGGTGTCGCTGTTTGATGAGGTGGCGGTCCGCTGGGCCGAGCCGGGACGCTTCCCGGTGACGGTCGTCGGCGATCAGGCCGGGCTGGTGCCGACCGACGGAAGCAATCTGGCCGTGAAGGCAGCCAAGCTGCTGGCCGACGAGTACGGTCCGCACCGCTTCGGTGCCGAGCTGGTGATCCGCAAGACGATTCCGGTTGCCGGCGGCATGGCGGGTGGGTCAGCCGACGCCGCAGGTGCGCTGCTGGCCTGCTCGGTGCTGTGGGATCTGGACGTCTCACCCGACGAACTGCGGGAGTTAGGCGCCAGGCTGGGTGCCGACGTGCCCTTCCAGTTGATGGGCGGCACCGCGCTGGGGACCGGACGCGGCGACGAACTGGTGCCGGTGCTGAGCCGCGGCAGCTACCACTGGGTGTTGGCGCTGAGCGCAGATGAGCTGTCCACGCCGGCCGTGTTCGGACGTTTCGACGAACTCAATCCCGACGCCCCGGACGAACTCGCGATGCCCAACGAGGTGATGAACGCGCTGGTATCGGGGGACGCGGGCGCGCTGGGCGCGGTCCTGGTCAACGACCTGGCGCCGGCCGCGCAGTCGTTGCGACCCGAATTGGTGCGGGTACTGGAGTTCGGACGCGAGGCCGGCGCTCTGGGCGCCATCGTGTCGGGTGCAGGGCCGACCTGTGCCTTCCTCGCCCCCAATGAGGCTGCTGCCGTCGACCTGTCGGTGCGGCTCTCCAGCGAGGGCATGTGCCGGGCGGTGCGCCGGGTCACCGGCCCGGTGCCGGGCGCCCGGCTGATCACCACCTGACGTTCCTGGTGGAATCCGCCAGGTGGGCGGGTAGGGCTTACTTGCTCGCCGGGTGATCCAGGAAGGCCTCGGCGGCCACCTGAGCGGCGCTGTACGACGGGGCCACGACGCCCGAGACCGGGAAGGCCAGCAGGGCGGAGGAACCGCGGCGGATGGCGGGACCGAAAACGGCAGCGATCTTGCTGAATCTCATGATGTTCTCCTTCATCTGTTAACTCGCGCTTGGTACGACAACAAGTCTTCGCCACTCGGTTCGATGCGTCCAATGAACTGATGTCATGAAATCCATGCGTAACGCGCATGTATTCTCCCTGTCGGAGGTCGGGATGGATACTGAGGCGCTGCGCTGGTTCGAGATGGTGGCCGACGGTGCGACGGTGACCGAGGTAGCCGAGTTGGAGATGCGCTCACAGCCGGGCATCTCGCGGGCACTCGACCGGCTCGAAGCCGAGGTGGGTGCGGCGCTGTTCCAACGGTCGGGGCGGCTGCTCTCGCTCACCCCCGCAGGTGCCGCGTTCCATCGACATGTCGGTGCGGCACTGCACCGGCTCGATGACGGCATCGCCGCCGTGCAGCAGTTGGTCAGCCCCGAGACGGGGACGGTCAGGGTGGCGTTCCAGGCCTCGCTGGGTACCTGGCTGGTGCCCGATCTGATCGGCAGTTTCCGGCAGCGCTATCCCCAGGTGCGCTTCGACCTGCGGTCCAAGGCTGACGAGCAGGTCACGGCAGTCGGTGCCCGCGGCGTCGTCGACGTCGAACTGTCGACGCTCCATGTCGCCGAGGACGGGGTGACCTGGCACCCGCTGGTCCGCGAACCGATCCGGCTGCTGTTGCCGAGGGAGCACCGCTGTGCGGATCGGCGACGAGTGCAGATCGCCGAGGTCGCCGATGACCCGTTCATCACGCTGCGGAGCTCGTCGCTGCTCCGGGCCCAACTCGATCGGCTGTGTGCGCACGCGGGCATCGAGGTCGAGGTGGCACTGGTGGCCGATGACCTGCCCACACTGCGCGGCTATGTGGCGTCCGGACTCGGCGTGGCCATCATTCCGGCCCGCTGGGACGCCGGGGCGATCGAGCCGTCCTCACCGCGGATGCACTATCTCGAACTGGCCGATCCGGACGCCGAGCGCACCGTCGGGCTGTCCTGGAACGAACATCGGCGGCGTCTGCCGGCTGCGGAACTGTTCCGCAACCATGTGCTGGACCGGGCCAACGCCGGCAAGCTGCCTCGGCCCGTGCCGATTCCGTGAGGTTGTCCTCGGGACGGCTTCTTGGTCGGTCTCTGTCGCGGGCTACTCGTCGGTTTCGGTAGCGGTGCTCTCCGCCCGGTGGGGACGGTCGAGCCGCGGCTCGGGCTGCAGATGGCGCATGCCGTTCCAGGCCAGGTTGACCACATGCGCCGCGACCACGTCCTTGGACAGGCCACTGTCGCGGTTGTCCAGCCACCACTGGCCGGTCAGGGCGACCAGGCCGACCAGCATCTGCGCATACATCGGGGCCAGCGCCGGATCGAGCTGGGTCTTGGAGAACTCGGCGGCCAGCAGATCCTCGGCGCGACCGGCGACGTCGGACAGGATCGTCGCGAACGATCCCTCCGGCGAGGTCGCGGACGACCCGCGCGAGATGATCAGGAAGCCGTCCGGACAAGCATCGATGTAGTCGAGCAGGGCCAGCGTGCCGAGTTCGATCAGCCGCCGGGCACCGGCTCGCGGAGTGGTCAGGGCAGTGCGGATCGCGGTGTGCAGTGCTCGCACCTCGCGATCGACGACCACCGCGTACAGCCCCTCTTTGCCCCCGAAGTGCTCGTACACCACAGGCTTGCTGACCTCGGCGTGGGCGGCGATTTCCTCGACAGAGGTGCCTTCGACGCCCCGCTCGGCGAACAGCCCGCGGGCGACCTCGATCAGTTGCTCGCGGCGTTCCGCCCGCGTCATCCGCACACGCACGCGCCGAGCGCGTCCGGCTGCAGCTGACGAGGATGGCATCCGCCCAGTCTGGCGCCCCTCGGGTCAGCGCGCCAATCCCGGCGAGATGCGGTGGTACGCGCGGGCGACGTAGAGTGTGGCATCGATCCCCGGTTGGTCTTCCGGCAGGGCCCGCCTGACTTTGAATCAGGATTAGCGAAGAAGGTTCGACTCCTTCCCGGGGAGCGTATG
>NZ_JAPUED010000186.1:0-29313 GCF_027492755.1 Micropruina sp.
CCAGCAGCATTCCGGGGGTGATCTTGTCGCAGTTCGAGATGCAGACCAGGGCGTCGGCGCAGTGCGCGTTGACCATGTACTCCACCGAGTCGGCGATGATCTCGCGGCTGGGCAGCGAGTAGAGCATGCCGTGGTGACCCATCGCGATGCCGTCGTCGACGGCGATGGTGTTGAACTCGCGGCCCACACCCCCGGCCTCGGCCACCGCGCCGGCGACCAGCTTGCCCATGTCGCGCAGGTGCACGTGGCCGGGCACGAACTGGGTGAAACTGTTGGCGATCGCGACGATCGGCTTACCGAAATCGGACTCTCCCATGCCGGTGGCGCGCCACAGGGCGCGGGCGCCGGCCATGTTGCGGCCATGGGTCGTGGTACGAGATCGCAGAGCAGGCATGCGGAGAAGACTACGCCCGCGTAACCCGCCCGGAATCCAGCGGTCATTCGCTGACCCACAAGGCGCTAGCCTGGCCCGGATGAGCCGGCCCGACTTCTTCGCCAGGCCGCCGGAGTGGGCGAAGTTGGAGGATTCGGACGAGCCGCCCGCGCAGCAACCTCCCACGGTTTCCCGTGGGCGTCCCCGCTCGCGCCGCTGGCGGAAAAGCCGGCTCAAGGGCCTGGGCGAACAGGCCGCCGGGCCCGACTTCCGCTGGCCCTCGGCGGCCCCGGCCCAGGTCGGACCTCCGCCGGCCAGGCAGAGCGGTGTGCCCGGACTGGACGCGCGGGCCGGTGCCGGGGCCAAACCGAACGGCACCGGAGACGGTACGGACGGCATCCGGACGAAGGCCAAGAAGGGCAAACGCCGCGGTGCCCGGGCGGCTACCGCGCCATCGGCAAAGCGGCTCCCGCAGGCGTCGCGCACACCCCTCGAACGGCAGAGGCTGGTGCGTCGCGCCGCTGGGCTGCTCGCCCTCTACGTCGGCATCTTCGTCGTGGTGGTCGTCGCGCTGAGCCTGCTGCCCGACGGCGGCCGGCGCACCCCGAACCCGCCCCGGACACCGCAGCCCGCACAGCCCGAGCTGGCGGCGACCTGGTCGGTGCAGCCTTCCGAACTGCGGCCCGACCTGGGCGCCGGTGCCGAGCTGGTGGGTCCGGTCGACGGCACCTTCGATCCGAATCGCGTGGTGGCGATCGGCACCACCTGGGCGGTGCTCAGCGGCGACGCCGAGGACCGTCGCATCGCCGTGCATGGCCTGGACGCCCGCACCGGAGCGGCGCTGTGGCGCACCGACCTGCCGAACGGCCTCTGCGCCGCGAGCCCGGTGAAATCGCGGCTGGTCTGTGCGGCGTCCACCGCGACCGACCCGGCGACCGGGCTGGGCACCCGATGGCGGATCTCGCTGCTCGACCCCGCCACCGGACGCGAAACCCGGGGCGTCGATTTCACCGGCTGGCTCACCCTGATCCATGCCGACGGTGACCGGGTCATGCTGGTCGAGCAACGCCAGCCGGCGCCGCACGCCGTCCTGACCGGTCTGGACGCCGACCTGCGGCAACGCTGGCAACTCGATCTGGCGGACCAGCCGCAGCATGACGGCCTGTTCAGCGACAACCGGATCTACTACCGCAAGCTCCCGATCCCGGACGGCCCGGCCCTGGACCGTCCGCGGATCAGGAAGGTCGCCGACGGGCTGACCGCGCTGTGGTCCGGGCAGACCACCGCCTTCGTCGACCTGCGCAGCGGGAAGCTGGCCGGCATGCCCCGCTGTTCGCGGCTGGTGGACGACGGCGAGCGGCTGTGGTGCAACGACGGTCCGCTCGCGGTCAGCTACAGCTACACGCTGCGCAAGCTGCACCAGACAGCGCTCAACACCCGGCTCGCCTTCCCCGACCGTGACCCCCGCGCGGGCGACGTCACCGATCCGGTCTTCCTGCAGTCCGACGGCCGGGCCGTCCGGGTCGACCTTGCCACCGGGAAGACTCTCGGCCCGCTGGCCCAGACCCGCAACGGGTCGGCGTTCGGCATGATCACCTCGCCCAAGGCCACCTTCGTCGCCGGGCTGACCCTGCTCTCGGATTCCTCGATGATGTTCGCGGTGGACGCCCGGAGCGGAAAGCTGCATTGGCAGGGGCAGAAGCCGAGGTCGCTGGGCGATGCCTGGGCGTGGCGCGAGAAGCTGCTGTTCACCGACTCGGTCGTCCGGGTCCTCGACCCGGCGGACGGTAAGGAACAGGCGGCGTACCGGCAGCGGCACGGGTTGTACACCGTGCTGGTCGGCGACACCCTGGTCGGGATCGGGCCGGACGAGATCGCCCGGCTGGTCGATCCCTGACCGAGAGTCACCCGGAATTGCCGTGCGTAGACTGTGGCGATGAGCGACTTCTTCCAGCTCTTCAACCCCGGGGCGCGGCATGTTCAGCAGCAGCGCGACCTGGAGAAGATGCTGGTGGTCGACTATCGCAAGGGCGGCTGGGGCCCGAAACCGCTCGATCTGGAATCCGGCAAGGTCACCATCGTGATGCCGAACCGGTTGCCCGAGACCCCGGACGCCGAAGCTGAGGCGAGCGAGGATCCCGGATCAAACGCAGCCACCGCTGGTTGAGCTTGTCGAAACCCCTCTCCAGGGCGCCCACGGCCGGGTCTCGACAAGCTCGACCAACGAAAGCTCAGGGCAGCGGGTGACCGGCGGCCCGATACAGCCGGTACCACTCCTCGCGGGTCAGCGTGACGTCACTACCCGCAGCCGCCTCGGCGACCCGCTCAGGTTTGGTGGTGCCCAGCACCACCTGGATGTTTGCCGGATGCCGGGTGATCCAGGCGGTCGCGATGCCGGTCGGCGTCACGCCGTAGGCATCGGCCAGCTCGTCCAGCACGTCGTTGAGTTCGGCGTGGTTCTCCCGGTCGCCGATGAAGACGCCGTTGAAGAAGCCCCGCTGGTACGGCGACCAGGCCTGCAGGGTGATCCCGGTGCGGCGGGCGTGGTCGAGAATGCCGTTGTCCCGGTCGATGGAGGCATCGACGCCGGCCATGTTGGTGGCCAGCCCCGAGGCGATGATCGGGGCGTGGGTGATGCTGAGCTGCACCTGGTTCACGATCAACGGCTGCTCGACGTAGGCCCGCAGCAGTTCGATCTGGCCAGGGGTGTGGTTCGACACCCCGAAGTGCCGGACCTTGCCGGCGTTGTTCAAGGTCGTGAACGCCCGGGCGACCTCCTCCGGTTCGACCAGGGTGTCCGGACGGTGCAGCAGCAGCACGTCCAGATAGTCGGTGCGCAGCGCCGCCAGCGACTCGTCCACCGTGGTCAGGATGTGCTCGGCGGAGAAGTCGAAGTAGCCGGGCCGGATGCCGACCTTGCTCTGGATGAGCAGCTGCTCGCGATCGTCCGAGCTGAGCGACAGCGCCGTCCCGAACCGCTCCTCGCACTCGTGCCGGTGGGTTCCGTAGATGTCGGCGTGATCGAACATGGTGATGCCCACCTCGCGGGCCGCGCCCACCAGCGCACGGATCTCGGCGTCGGTGAGCGAGGGGATCCGCATCAACCCGAGGATGACGCTGGACGCCTCGAGTTCGGTCTGGGGCAGGCGATAGGTCTTCACCGGTCCATTCAATCAGCGGTGCGCCGCTCACACCCCTTCGAGCCGGCCCGGACGCGCCCTGAGGAACCACGACCAGGTCACCGCCAGGCAGATCAGGTAGAAGCCGAGGAAGGCCAGGTAGGCGCCGTTGGCGTTGCCCAGGCTGAGGAACGACTGCCGGAAGGCCAGGTTCACTCCGAACCCGCCGAGCGCGCCGATCGCGCCGGCCAGCCCGATCAGGGCCCCGGAGCGGCGCAGCGAGAGGGCGTTGGCCTGCTCGACCGGTGTCCCCGATCCGACCGACAGCTGGGCCTTGGCAAGGAAGATCGCCGGAATCATCTTGTAGGTGGAGCCGTTGCCCAGACCCGAGAAGACGAACAGGGTGACGAAGCCGGTGACGAACAGCGGCAACGAGTGCAGGGCGGCGGCGAGCAGCACCACAGCGGTGCCCAGCGCCATGGCGACGAAGTTCCAGAAGGTGACCAGTGAGCCGGTGTAGCGATCGGCCAGCCGGCCGCCGACCGGACGGATGAGTGAACCCAGCAGCGGTCCCAGGAAGGTCAGCGCGGCGGCAGCAGCGGGGTTCGGGAACTCCTTGGGGAACTGCACCAGCAGCACCTGACCGAAGGCGAACGAGAAGCCGATGAACGAACCGAAGGTACCGATGTAGAGGAACGCCAGCACCCAGCTCTCGGCGTGGGTGGCAACCTCGCGGATCGCGCCCTTGGCGTTGCTGACCTGGCTCAGGTTGTCCATCTTGAGCGCCGACAACACGGTGACGATGACGATCAGCGGAATGTAGATCGCCACCATCAGCCGCGGATGCTGGGTGCCGGTCAGGGCCAGCACCGCCAGGCCGACCAGCTGTGCCACCGCGACGCCCAGATTGCCGCCGCCGGCGTTGATGCCGAGCGCCCAGCCCTTCAGCCGGGCGGGGAAGAAGGCGTTGATGTTGGTCATCGACGAGGCGAAGTTGCCGCCGCCGACACCGGCCAAGGCGCTCACCCACAGCAGCGTCTCGAACGAGACTCCCGGCTCGAGAACGAGGGCGATCGCCACGGTGGGCACCAGCAGCAGGGCCGCCGAGATCACCGTCCAGTTGCGGCCGCCGAACTTCGCCACGGCGAACGTGTAGGGCACCCGCACGAAGGAGCCGAGCAGCGACGGCACGGCGGTGAGCAGGAACTTCTGGCCGACATCGAAGCCGTAGTCCGGCCCGAGGAACAGGACCAGCACCGACCACAGCGTCCAGACCGAGAAGCCGATGTGCTCGCTGGCGACCGAGTAGATCAGGTTGCGGCGGGCGATGGTGGCACCGCTGGCGTTCCAGAAGGCGGCGTCCTCGGGGCGCCAGTCGTCGATCCAACGGCCGATGCGGCGGGGTGCGAGCCGGGGACGGCTGGTTACCGTCCGGGTGGTGGTGCTCATCGGAGTCTCCTTCGAAAGGGGCTGGCAATGAGTAAACGGGGCCGGTGTTTCGGGTTTCGGCAGCAGCGGTTACGGCTGGTTCAATCTCGGCTCACAGGTGGCTGGTGGCTGAGTGAGGGGAGCCTCAGTAGACGTCTCGGACGTAGCGCCGCTGCTTCGCCATCGCCTTCAGGTAGGCGGCCGCGTCCTCGTCCGACATGGCGCCCTGGCTACTGATGATGTCGGTCAGTGCGGCTTCCACGTCCTTCGCCATCCGGCTGGCGTCGCCGCAGATGTAGAAGTGTGCGCCGTCCTGCAGCCAGTCCCAGACCCGGGCGGCCTGTTCGCGCAGCCGGTCCTGCACGTACACCTTGTGCCGCTGGTCGCGGGAGAACGCGCAGGTGAGTTCGGTCAGCACCCCGGCCTGATGCAGCCCGGTCAGCTCGTCGGCGTAGTAGAAGTCGGTGGCCGCGTTGCGTTCACCGAAGAACAGCCAGTTCCGGCCGCTGTGGCCCAGTGCCCGGCGTTCCTGCAGAAAGCCGCGGAACGGTGCCACCCCGGTGCCCGGACCGACCATGATCATCGGCACCTCGGAGTCCGCCGGGGGACGGAAGTGGCTGGTCGGCTGGACGAAGACAGGCACGTCGGTCGATTCGCTGTGGTCGGCGAGGAAGGTCGAGCACACCCCGTGCCGCGGCTGCCCCCGGTATTCGTAACGGACGGCGGAGACCGTCAGCTGCACCTCGCTCGGGTGCTCCAGTGGGCTGGACGAGATCGAGTACTGCCGTGGCTGCAACCGGGACAGCACCCTGACCCAGTCCTCGACGGACGCGGCGACCGGGTACTCGGCCAGCACGTCGACCGCCTGCTTGCCCCACAGCCAGCGCTGCAGGTTGACCGTGTTTCCTTGTCGCAGCAGGGTTCCGAGTTCCCGATCACCGGCTCTCTCGTTGACGAACCGGAGCAGTCCCGGGGTGATGTTGACGATCTCCAGGTGCCGGGTGCAGGCGTCCCGCAGCGAGGTGGCACCGCCGTCCAGCTCGACGGCGGCGTCGCCGTTCAGGCCGGTGACGGTGAGCCAGCTCTGCACGGCGTCAGCACTGTTGACCGGCCGGACGCCGAGCGCGTCGCCGGCCCGGTAGCTGAAGTCGTCGTCGATGGCGAAGCTGAACTGGCGGACGTCCTTGCTGCTGCCGGAGCTGCCCAGCCGGTTGTTCAGGGTGACTCGGGTGAGCAGCGGCTCGTGCCGGGAGTGCCGGCCCGCAGTGGTGCCGGCCGGTGGCTGTCGCGGCTCGGCGCTGGTTGCGCTGGTGGCGACGTAGGTGGTCTGCGGCGTGTCGGCGTCCTCCGATGCGGTGATCCGGTCGAGGACTCCGGCGAACCAGGCCTCGGCGGGTTCCTCGTCGCCGGGTTCGCAGTCGACCCGGTCGACGAGCCGCTCGGCGCCCAGTTCGGCCATCCGGGCGTCCAGCCGCCGGCCGTGCCCGCAGAAGTCGTCGTAGCTGGAGTCGCCGAAGGCGAGCACCGCGAAGCGCACTCCGGTCAGTCGCTCGGCGTCGGCAAGGGCGTCCCAGAAGGCTTCGCCGTTGTCGGGCGGCCCGCCGTCGCCGAAGGTGCTGGTTATCAACAGCACAGTCCTGGCCGAGGGCAGTCGGGCGGGGACGAAGTCGTCCATGCCGGTGAGCTCCACGGTGAACCCGGCCGTGCGCAGCCGCTCGGCGTAGTCGCTGGCGTGATCCTCGGCATTGCCGGTCTGGGACGCCCACAGCACCAGCACTGACTGGCGGTCGTCCGCTTCGCTCGGAAGCACCGCGGTGGTGGCCGATGGTCCGTAGAGGCCCGCGATCATGCCGTCCAGCCAGGCCCGGGTGGCGGGGTCGAACGGGGCGGACGCGGGCAGCCGGGCCGGCTCGGCGTACGCGCGAGTGTCGAGCGCCCACAGCAGGCCCTGTAGGTAGTGGCTCTGTTCGGCACTCAGAGTGGGAGGTTCGGCACGAGTCAAGCCGAGACCGGCGGTCACCGACCCGGACCGGTCCGTGGGGCCGGACCCCTCGTTCCGCGCGAGCGGCTCGAGCGCCACTGCGACCTTGGCCAGAGTGACCGCCGCCACCTTGAACTCCGGCTGGAACGAGACCGGGTCGACCGCGTCGTTGGTCACCGCGTTGACCGCCAGGTTCTCGCCGAATACGTCGTTCCAGTGGAAGGGCGCGAACAGGTTGCCGGGTTGGACGCGGTCGGTGACCACCGCCGGCAGCACCGCCCGGCCGCGGCGCGACGCCACCTCGACCGAGTCGCCGTCGTGGACGTCCAGCCGGGCCGCGTCGTCGGGGTGCACCTCGACGAAAGGCCCCGGATTCAGTTTGTTGAGCTTGGCGACCTTGCCGGTCTTGGTCAGGGTGTGCCACTGATGCTGCACCCGTCCGGTGTTCAGCACGAACGGGTAGTCGGGGTCGGCGAGCTCGGCCGGGTCGACGTGCGGACGCGCGAAGAACACTGCGCGCCCGTTCGGGGTGGCGAACGCGAACCGGGGCCGGACGCCGTCCGGACGCTCCAGCGGCTGCTGACTGACCCCGTCGTTGAGGTAGCGGATCGGGTTGCGGCCGTCATCGGCCCCGCCGTCAGGGTCGACGGGCGGCGCCGGCCACTGCACCGGCGTCCGGGCCAGCCGGGCATAGCTGACGCCGCGCAGGTCGTAACCGGTCTTCGGGTTCCAGAACTGCCTCAGTTCGTCGAACACCTCTTCGGACGAGGCGTAGTCGAACGCGTCGGTGTAGCCCATCGCGCAGGCCACGTCGGCGATGATTCGCCAGTCCGGCAGTGCCTCGCCCACCGGGTCGGCCGCCTGCTGCAGCAGGGTCAGGTTGCGTTCGGAGTTGACCGCCACATAGGTCGATTCGGCCCACAATGCGGCGGGCAGCAGCACGTCGGCACAGGCGTTGGTTTCGGTCTCGGCGAAGACGTCCTGGGTGATCACCAGATCGCAGGCCTGCAGCCCGGCGATGACGTTGGCCCGGTTGGGCACCGAGGCGGCCGGGTTGGTGCAGATGATCCAGGACGCTTTGATCGCGCCGGTCTGCATTTCCCGGAACAGGTCGACGGTGCCCGTGTTCGCCTCGCTGCGCAGCGTGCCCGGCGGCAGACCCCACGCCTGCTCGATGAACACACGGTCGTCGGCGTCCAGCACGCTGCGCTGGCCGGGGAGCCCCGGACCCATGTACCCCATCTCGCGGCCGCCCATCGCATTGGGCTGGCCGGTCAGCGAGAACGGTCCGCTGCCCGGACGGCAGATCGCGCCGGTGGCCAGGTGCAGGTTGATCAGGGCGTTGGTGTTCCAGGTGCCGTGGGTGCTCTGGTTGAGGCCCATCGTCCAGCACGACATCCAGTTGCCCGCCTCGCCGATCAACCGGGCGGCGCGGTGCAGGTCGGCCTCGTCGATGCCGGTCAGTTCGGCCACCACGGACGGCGGATAGTCCGCCAGGAAGGCAGGCAGCTGCTCCCAGCCTTCGGTGTACTCGGCGATGAACGCCTCGTCGACGTGCCCGTTGGCGACCAGCAGGTGCAGCAAGCCGTTGAGCAGCGCCAGATCGGTGCCCGGTTTGACCTGTAGGAAAAGGTCGGCCGCGGAGGCCGTGTTGGTGCGGCGCGGGTCGACCACGATCAGCTTCGCGCCGGCCCGGACCCGGTCCATCATCCGCAGGTAGAGGATCGGATGGCAGTCGGCCATGTTCGAGCCGATCACGAAGAACACGTCGGCGTGATCGAAGTCGACGTAGGAACCGGGCGGTCCGTCGGCACCCAGCGACAGCTTGTAGCCGGAACCGGCGCTGGCCATGCAGAGCCGCGAGTTCGATTCGAGATGTCTGGTGCGGATGAACCCCTTGGCGAGCTTGGTCACCAGGTACTGGGCCTCCAGCGACAACTGGCCCGAGACGTAGAGCGCGACGGCGTCCGGACCGTCGGTTTCGACGATCGCGCGCAGCCGGCGTCCGAGCTCGGAGATGGTCTCGCGGGTGTCTCTCGGTTCGGGCTCGGCCCCGCGAGCCGGCCGCACCATGGCGCGCTCCAGCCGCCCCGGCGCTGCCAGCATCTCGGCGCTGGTGGCGCCCTTGGTGCACAGCCTGCCCCGATTGGCCGGGTGCTGCTTGTCGCCGGACACCTTGGCGACCCGGCGGCGTCCGGTCGCCGGGTCGGTCTCGATCTGCAGCAGCATGCCGCAGCCCACGCCGCAATAGGAGCAGGCCGATCGCACGGTGCCGGATTCGGGGCGGGTCACTGTGTCATGGTGAGCAGCGCGGGTTTCACTCCCGCTTCGGGATTGTGCCGCGCGGGTAAACACGACCTCACCAGCCGGGACCCCGCAGGTGCGGCGTCCACAGCGTCGTCCACAGCTGTGGAGAACTACAGCCATGTGATTCGTGGCTGAAGGCGCTGGCCGTTCGGACCATCTGCTGGACCAAGTCACCGATCCTCGGAGAACCGGCGTTCTGGCCGTGGCTAGCGTGCGGGCATGCCGGTGCGCACGGTCAGGGAGCAGGGGGTGGGGGAGGCCGAAGACGCCCTCCGCAGTCGCGCACCCGGCTACGCCGACACCGTCTTCTTCGACGAGTTGCGGGCCCGGGAGTATCACCGGCTCGATGCCACGGGTTCGGTCTACCTCGACTACACCGGCGGCGGTCTCTATGCGGAATCGCAACTGAGAGAGCATCTCGCGTTGCTCCAGTCGCGGGTCTTCGGCAATCCGCACAGCACCAACCCCACGTCCGGGGCGATGACCGAACTGGTCGAGGCGACGCGTCGCTCGGTGCTTCGCTATTTTCGCGCCGATCCTGACGAGTACGTGGCGATCTTCACCCCGAACTGCAGCGGCGCGTTGCGTGTGGTCGGTGAGTCGTACCCGTTCTCGGCGACCCGGCCCTATGCGCTCACCTGGGACAACCACAACTCGGTCAACGGCGTCCGTGAGTTCGCCCGTGCCAAGGGTGCGCCGGTGCGGTACCTGCCCTTCGCCACCCCGGAGCTGCGGATCGACATCGAACAGGTGCGGGACGGGTTACGGAACGTGCCGCCCGGCTTGTTCGCCTTCCCGGCGCAGTCGAATTTCTCCGGTGTGCAACATCCGCTCGAGTTGGTGGCCGAGGCGAAGGATCTCGGCTGGGACGTCCTGCTGGACTGTGCGGCTTTCGTGCCCACCAATCGACTCGACCTGAGCGTGATCAAGCCCGACCTGGTGCCGCTGTCGTTCTACAAGATCTTCGGCTATCCGACCGGCGTCGGCGCACTGATCGTGCGGCGAGAGGTGCTGGCGCGGTTGCGCCGTCCCTGGTTCGCCGGCGGCACCATCAGCATCGTGTCGGTCCAGGGTGAGGGCTGGCACTACCTGGAAGACGGAGTCGCGGCCTTCGAGGACGGCACCGTCAACTACTTGAGCCTGCCGGCCGTCGATCTCGGCCTGCGCCACATCGAATCCATCGGCATCGAACGCATCCACGACCGGGTGATGCTGCTCACCGGCTGGCTGCTGGAGGCGATGACCGGGGCCACCCACAGCAATGGTGCGCCGCTGTTCCACGTCCATGGCCCGACCGACACTCTCGCCCGGGGCGCCACCATCGCCTTCCTGCTGCTGGACGACCAAGGACGCTCCTTCGACTATCAGCTGTTGGAGACGGACGCCGGCGCCGCCGGCATCTCGCTGCGCACCGGCTGCTTCTGCAATCCGGGGTCGGGCGAGCACGCCAACTGCCTCGCCGGCGACATGATGGGCCCCTTCTTCGGTCGCCCCGAACCCGTCACCTTTCGACAGATGTACGAGAAGGCACGCGAGTTCGGCAAGGATTCCAGTGCGCTGCGGATCTCCCTCGGCATCGCCACCAACTTCGCCGACGTGTGGCGCTTCATGCAGTGGGCCGGAACCTTCCGTGATCGCGGCGCGGACGAGCTTCACTGAGTGCCGGCGCCGTCGTCCCTGCCGCTGTCCCCTCAGACCTGCAGCCTGAGAACGGGTTGGCTAGGGCTCACGATCGAGCAGGCCGAGCGTGATCGCACGGCGGACGGCGGCCTCACGGCCGTCCACGTCGAGCTTGCGGTAGATCGAGATCGTCTGCTTCTTCAGCGTGTTCGACGACACGCACAGCCGCGCGCCGATCTCAGCCAGGGTGCCGCCGCGGCGCAGCTCGGCCACCACGATCCGTTCCCGCGGGGTGAGCGCGATCAGGTGCGGTGACGGTGCGGGGAGCGGGCCGCCGAACCGGGTGAGCCGTTCAGCCAGCTGGCTCGGCACCGCCCCGTCCGGAGTCAGGTCCAGCAGGCGCAACCGGAGCTCGCGAGGCAGCAGCATGGTCTGCACGCTCCAACCGGGCGGCATCCCCGGATACCGGGCGAACATGGTGCGGGTGACCTCGCGTGCCTCCGCTTCCTGACCGATGATCAGATGGGCGACCGTCCGAATCGTTTCGAAGGTGCCGCGCTCGCGGGGTGATAGTGCAGGGTCGGTCAGCACCTGGGTGACGAAGTCGAGAGCCGTCCGAGGCTGTTCGGTGTGCAGATACAGCCGAGCCAGGGGCACCCGCAGTTCGGGCGCCAGCGGCTCGCGGGTCAGCAGAATGGCCGAGGCCCGCTGAAGCTCACCACCGGCCAGCAGCAACTCCGAACGGCAGCGTCGCAGCAGCCGGAACGCGAAGCCCTCGTCGCGCAACCATTCCCGATGGTCGGACTCCGCCAGATCCAGCCGGGGCACATCGTCGAGCGGACGCCCCTCCAGCAGCGCGAGCAGGGTGCGGGCAACGAGGACGAAAGCCCACAGCGGACTCTGCCCCTCGTCCATGCCGTCGATCAACCGGCGCAACCAGTCGCGGTCGAGATCGTCGGCGGCACGATGCGCCAGCGCGATCCGGATCGACAACGGGGCCGACGGTTCGGGTTCATACCCGGCGTCGAAGGCGGGTCTGCTCTGCGGCCAGCCCAGGATCGAACTGACCAGGGCCAGCTGTCCGCGAGCCCGCTGCACCGCCGGGTCGGGATCGTCCTCGCGTCCGGACGACTCGGCGAGCACGGCGCCGGCATAGTGCCGGACGTCGAGGGTGCGTCCGACCAGCATCCGTGCGGCGGCAGCCTCGACCTGGAACTGCCTGCGTGCTCCCGTGGACCCGCCGTCGTCGCGCCGGGCCAGCTCCGCCTCGACCGCGTCGACCCAGACGTTGGCGGCGGTCGGATCGCCGGTGTGGCACAGCGCGATGATGTGCAGCGTCCCGGTGGCGAGCACCGATTCGGCTGAGGACGTCTGGGCCAACTCGACCAGGCCGGCGGCCGAACCGGACGCGATCGCCCGCAGCAGGCGTCCGTTCCGTTCGTGAACACCACCGGACGCCGAATCGACGATCAGCTCGGCGAGCGCCAGCGTCGGGTAACGGCCGGCGACACCCGGCGGCAGTGCGTGGTACGCCCAGGCGGCGACCGGCGAACCCCTGAACAGCAGCGTTTGCCCGGTGCGCCACCACAGCTGCGACAGCACATCCCAGCGGGCCGCCCAGCGGGCGTGATGCAGCAGATCCTCATCGAGTTGCGGGTCGTCGGCCATCGCGAGCACCGTCACCAGCTCGTTGTGCATCCGACGCGATGCCCGTGGATCCTGATCGTGACGCCGCTGGGTGATCGCTCGATGAACCATCGGATCGACGCTCCAGGTCGCTTCGCGATTCTCGTCCGGGACGAGGAGGCCTTCGCGGACCAACGCGTCGATGGCGACCCGCGCCTGGCTCACCAGCTGCTCGGGCAGAACGTCCAGCGAGGCGGCGGTGATTGTCCGGTGGACGCCGAGACGGAGTGCCCAATCGGCCAGCGGCGCAGGTAGCTGAGCCAGCCGGCGATGGACATCGTCGACGATCGGACGGGGCAGGACGGCGTTCGCTTCCTGCGGCGACGCGGCGTCGGCCTGGGTAGCCAGCCGAGTCAGAGGGGTGTCAGGGGGCATCGGACTCCAGCGTCTGTTCTGGCGAAACAGTAGTCCGCGCCGCGCGGTGCGGACCATAGCGCGGACCAAGTATCCGCTTCCGGCGTCGCACGCACCCGCGGCGCGGTTAACGTCGGGCCGTACCCATCTGGGGGACATCGGGGGTCACAATGGCGCCGTGAGTGAATCGACTCGACACTCCGGCGCCGTTGTGTTGCCGGCACCGCAACCCACCCGGATCGGGACGGCTCCCGCACTTGCCATCACCGCATTGATGGGTGCGCTGGCCGCGATCCAGGCCAGGATCAACGGTCAACTGGGGGTGCGGCTGGACGATGGACTCACGGCGGCGACGATCTCGTTCGGGTCCGGCCTGGTGATCCTGATCTGCCTGGCCGCGGGACTGCCCGGCGGTCGCCGCGGCGTCCGGACCCTCGTGAACGGGGTCCGCGACGGTCGGATTCCGTGGTGGATGCTGATGCCCGGGGTGGCCGGCGCTCTCACGGTCGCGACCCAGGGCTTGGCCGTCGGCATCATCGGCGTCGGACTCTTCACCGTGGGCTTCGTCGCCGGACAGGTGGTCTTCGGACTGGTGCTCGACCGGATCGGCTTCGGTCCCGGTGGTGCGGTGGCGGTGACCCTGCCGCGGCTGATCGGCGGCGCGCTGGCCCTGGTCGCGGTCGGCATTTCGCTGGCCGCCGGCGGCTCCGGGGCGGTGCTGTGGTGGCTGCTGATCCTGCCGTTCCTCTCCGGCCTGGCGGTCGCCTGGCAGCAGGCCGCGAACGGACGGCTGCGCGCCCGAGTGGGCAGCGCGCTGACCACGACGCTGATGAACTTCGTCTCGGGCACGGTGGTGCTGCTGATCGCGGCTGCCGTGCACGCCCTGGTCGCGCACCCTCCGGCGGCACCGCCCGGCGAATGGTGGCTCTATATCGGCGGCTCACTGGGCGTCATCTACATCTTCGTGTCGGCCAACCTGGTGCAGCACACCGGTGTCCTGCTGCTCGCCCTCGGCTCGGTAGCCGGGCAGTTGGCCATGTCGGTGGTGCTCGATGTCGCCTGGCCGACCCCGGCCAGTCCTGACCTGCCGCACGAGCTGGCGATGGTGGTGGTCGCCCTGCTCTCAGTCGTTGTGGCGTCCGTGCCCTGGGGACGCAGGCGAGCCACACTCGCGGATCGATAGTCGGCTGCGCCCCCGGTTGTTACCGTGGACGCATGCGACGCATCCTTCTGCTGCTTGTCGGTCTAGGGGTTTTCCTGCTCGGAGTCCTCCCGGCGTCCGTGGCGCGGGCAGACTCCGACGACGACCGGATCGACAAGTACACGGTGACCACCGATGTGGCGAAGGACGGCACCGCGGCCGTCCAGATCGCGTTCGACTTCAACTTCGGCTCCGACTCGGGTCACGGCCCCTACCTGTCGCTTCCACTGCGCCAGGAGATCGCCAACGACCCCGACCATTGGCGGATGATCGACATCACCCTCGGCAAGGTGACCAGCCCCTCCGGGGCGAGCCCGGAGGTGCAGACCGAGACCAAGGACGGCAACCTGATGGTCCGGATCGGCAGCGAGAACAAGACCTACACCGGCACCCAGCAGTACGTGGTCAACTACACCGTCCGTGGGCTGATCGCCCCCAACCAGGCACAGTCGGGGCTGGACGAGTTCAACTGGAATGTGATCGGCGGCGCCTGGGAGGTGCCGTTCCGGAACATCACGGCGACCGTGACCGGCCCGGTCAACGTGACCAAGGCGGCCTGCTTCGTCAATGGCAACGCCGAGCAGCCGTGCAGCGACGTGAAGGAGTCCGGCAAGTCGGTCACCTTCACCCAGGATTCGCTGCCCAGCGAAACCTCGCTGCAGATCGTCGCCGGCTTCCCGGCCGGCACCTTCGTCGGTGCCGAGGCCCGGCTCGAGAAGCGGTTCTGGATCGGCAACATGTTCCCGGTCACCCCGCTGACCGGCGGACTCACCGCGGCACTCACCGTCATCGGCCTGATCCCGTTGCTGCGCCGCACCCGCCGCGGCAGCCAGGACGAGGTCTACCTCGGCCTCACGCCCGGGGTGGCCCCGGCGTCCGGGCAGCAGGTCGCCATCGGACACGGTGCGAACAAGGGGCCCGTCGCGGTCGCGTTCACCCCGCCGCGCGGGGCACGTCCGGGCGAGATCGGCGTCCTGGTCGATTCCACCGCGAACGATGTGGACATCACCGCGACCATCATCGACCTGGCCGTCCGCGGCCATCTGCGGATCGATCAGCAGGGCAAGAAGGACTGGACGCTCACCCGGCTCAACGGTGAGGGCAAGCTCATCGGCTACGAGTCGTACCTGGTCAAGAAGCTGTTCCAGAACGGCTCCACGGTGAGCACGGACGACCTGAAGGATTCCGACTATTCGGGCACCCTGGAGGGCACCCGGCAGCGGCTCTACAAGCGGGTCACCGACGAACTGCACTGGTTCCGCCGCAACCCGGTGACGGTGCGCGGGGTGGCCATCCTCGGCGGCATCGGGCTGGTCGGTCTGGGTGTCGTTCTCGGTTTCGGGCTGGGCTTCGTCGGCTTCGGCCTGCTCGGCCTGGCCGGCGTGATCTGCGGCCTGGTGATGCTGGCGCTCAACAACCGTTTCGGCGCCCGGACCGCGGACGGCTCGGCCGTGCTGGCCCAGGCGAAGGGGTTCGAGCTCTACCTGACCACCGCCGAAGCCGACCAGATCAAATTCGAGGAGGGCATCGACGTGTTCTCCCGCTACCTGCCCTACGCGATCGTCTTCGGTGTCGCCGAACGCTGGGCGAAGATCTTCCAGGATCTGGCCGCCCGCGGCGTCTACACCCCCGACAACTCCTGGTACGTCGGCTACGCCTACGGCAACGTGCTGAGCAGCGGCTTCGTCTCGTCGATGAGCCAACTGACCTCGACCATGTCGTCGTCGATGCAGAGCGCCACCACGGCCTCCAGCGGCGGTTCCGGCTTCAGCGGCGGCGGCGGTTTCGGCGGCGGCGGCGGTGGCGGTTGGTGAGACCGCTACGGTGACCCGATGAACAACCAGGTCACGCCGGTCAACGTCGAGTACGGCGACCCGAGCATCGCACTACCCAACGAGATCCTTCGTTCGGTGGTCGGCAGCGGGGTGCACGGCATCGCCATCGCCGGCACCGATGACCATGACGAGATGGGCGTCTACATCGAGCCGCCCGAGTACGTGCTCGGGGTGCGGAAGCATCGCGACGACTACATCTGGCGCACGCAGCCCGAGGGTGCGCGCAGCGGGCCCGGCGATACCGACCTGGTGCTGTACTCGCTGGCGAAATACCTGCGGCTGGCGATCAAGGGCAATCCGACGGTGATGCTGCCGCTGTTCGCGCCGGAAGAGTCGCTGGTCAAGGTCACCCCGCTCGGCGAGGAACTACGCGCGCTGCGATCGAGCTTCCTCTCCCGGCAGGCGGTGGAGCGGTTCCTGGGCTACATGCATTCCCAGCACGAACGCATGCTCGGCCAGTCCAAACGGAACGTGCCGAACCGGCCCGAGTTGATCGCGAAGCACGGCTGGGACGTGAAGTACGGCAGCCACGCGCTGCGACTTGCCCATCAGGGCTACGAGATCGCCAGTGCCGGCAGGCTCACCCTGCCGATGCCGGACGTCGAGCGCGAGCGGGTGCTGGCCGTGAAGCGCGGCGAGGTGCCCCGCGACGAGGTCTCGGCCGAGATCGGGCGGCTGGAGGCGGCGGTGCGCGACCTGCTGGATTCCGGCCGCTGCCCGCTTCCGGCCGGCGCCGATGTCGAGGCGATCTCGGCGTGGGCGATCAGCGCGCAACGGCGGCATTGGGGCTGGTAGCGCGCAGCCCGATCGCGTCAAGAGCGAGTGCTCCCCACCGTAAGTGTCACCGCGGCCTGACAGGATGCCGTTCAGCAGTTCTGTGAGGGAGCGATGGTGTTCGAGCGTCTGAAATCCGCGTTGTCCGGTCAGCCGGCCGGTCCGCATCCGCAGCTGAAGGCGGCGCTGGCGCCGTTCAAGGCGGTCTCCGAGGAGCTGTTCGAGCGCGCCGTCCGGTATGTGCACGACGGCAGCGGGCCCGAGATCCTGCTCGAGGTGGACGCCGCGCACCAGGCCGATCTCGACCAGCTGATGGGCCGTCCGGGGCAGCTGGTCTCGTGGCGTCCCTGGGTCCCCGACCCGTTGAAGAAGCGACTGGCCCAGGTCGGTGTCGGCGGCGATCCGCGCAAAACCGTGCCGCACGCGCGCTCGCAGTTCTACCGCGAGGGTTCGATCACGCAGCCGGAGTTCCTTCGTTTCGGCTACCTGCTGGCCGCGCTCGGCACCGGACCGAACCGGCGGGTGGACGGCGTCCCGGCCTGGCTGACCGCGTTGCTCAACGACCTGGCCTCGGTGATCGGCCAGTCTGCGCTGCCGCACCTGCAGTGGCCGCCGGAACGGTTCGCCGACCTGTTGCGGCACGACGGCTGCCGCGAGCCCGAGATTCCGGCCACCGTCGTCCTCGCCTTGTGCCAGCAGGAGAAGGTGTGGGGCTCCAGCATGGTGCAGCCGCATGAACTGCCCGGCATCGACAACTACCTGCTGGGCTTCGGGCAGCTGATTGCGCCGGCGTCGGTGTCGAAGCTGACCGCCGACGGCCGGGCCGACTTCGCCCGCAGGCTGAAGGACAACCCGCAGCTGGCCGGCGTGCTGGCGCCGATCATCGCCCAGCTGGCTGCCGACCGCGCCAAGGGCGTCCGCACCGCCGCGATCGGCGTCCTGCCGATGCTGCCGGATCAGCGGCAGGCGGCCGTCCTGGCGCCCGTGTTGCTGACCGTGCCCGCCTCGGCGGCCGGTGAACTGGTCGAGTACCTGTCCCGCACCCCGGCGGGTGGCGCGCTGCTCGACCAGGCGGTCGCCGCCGGCGCCAAGTTGGGCGCGGCGGTGCAGAAGGCGAACGCCCGCCGCGACGCCCTGCAGTCCGCTGCGACGCAGGTGCAGCAGCTGGTGCTGCCCGACTTCACCCCGTTCCCCGACCAGTTCGACGAACAGCGAGCCTTCGACGAACTGCGCCACATGGTCGACGCCCAGATCGCCCGGCTGGAAGGCAAAGAACACGCCTGGAGCGTCAAGCGGCGCAAGCAGCTGCAGCAGATCTCGGATGCCGACCTGCGGCACATTGTCGAGGCGGCCGCCGGGCGAGGGAACCCGCCGCAGGTCCTCGGCCAGTTCAACCTGACGCTGATCAGCCAGTCCGTCCGCTCGTTCAACCCGGTGCAGTTGATGCGGCTGCACCGCCCCGACCGGAACTCCCGGCTGGGCTGGCTGATGCAGCCCCGCGCCGACACGATCACCGACCTGCGCCAGGTCGAGGACGCCGTCCGCCGCACCTGGAACACCCGCGAGACGCTTGAGCAGGTACCGCGGATCGCCCGGTCGTCCGACTGGTGGGTATCGATCGAACCCGAAGCCGCCTGGCCCTGGTTCGCTCAGCATCTCGACGTGCTGCAGGCCTGGCTGGCCGCGTCGGCCCAGGACGCCGGCGAAGCCCTGGCCATTCTGGACGCCTTTCCGTCGCTGCCGGCGAACCTGCTGCCCAGCATCGCCGCTGCGGCGGTCGGCGAATCGCGCAAGAACCGGCCACCGGCTCAGGCCTTGCTGGCCAAACACGGCCTGGCCCGCGAACTGGCCGAGCAGGGGCTGACCGACGGGCGGGGTGAGATCCGGGCCGCGTCGGCATCCTGGCTGGCCAAGGCCGCCGACCCGGCGGCGGTGTCAGCGCTGCGCGCCGCGCTGGCCAAGGAGAAGCGCGAGGTGCCCCGGGCGGCGATGCTGAACGCGCTGCGCGACCTGGACGACGACATCTCCGCCGACCTCGCCCCCGACAGGCTGCTTGCCGAGGCGAAGAAGGGGCTGCGGGCGAAGCTGCCGGCCACCCTGGACTGGTTCGATTTCGACCGGCTGCCGGCGCTGCGCTGGGCGGACGGGACAGAGGTCGATCCGGTGATTCCGACCTGGTGGGTGGTGCTGGCCAACAAGGTGAAGGATCCGGACGGCTCCGGCCTGCTCGACCTCTACCTGGGGCAGCTCGATCCGGCGTCCGGTGAGGCGCTGGGCCGGTTCGTGCTGGACAGCTGGATCGCCCAGGACACCCGGCACCCCACCGAGGAGGAGAGCCGCGCCCACGCCCAGACCGACGGGCAGCGCCGCTACGACTGGGCCCAGAAGAACCTGCAGCGGGTGCTGAACAACCCGAATCAGGCCCAGTACGCCGACTGGGTGCATCAGGCTGCCGCCGTGCCGCTGGAACAGCACATCCGTGACGCCTACGCGATGCATCAGGGCACCTATCTCGGCTCGGCGTCGGCGAACCGGGGCCTGCTGGCGCTGACCACGCGAGTGCCCGGCATCGAGTTGGCGAACGCCGTCCAGTCCTACATTCGCAACCACGGCGCCCGGCGGGCCCAGGTCGACTCGCTGATGTACCCGCTGTACGCCAACGGGCAGCCCGCCGCGGTGCAGCTGCTGTTATCGATCTCGCGACGGTTCAAACAGGCCAGCGTCCAAGCCACCGCGGCCAAACTGGTCGAAAGTCTCGCTGACAAGCTCGGTTGGACGGCCGACGAGCTCGCTGACCGGACCATCCCGACCGCCGGCTTCGACGCCGACGCTCTGCTGCGGCTCGACTACGGCAGCCGCCAGTTCGTCGGCCGGGCGACGCCGTCCGGGGCGATCGAGCTGAGCACCGCCGACGGCAAGACGATCAGATCGCTGCCGGCCGCCCGGGCCAGCGACGACGCCGACGAGGTCAAGGCGGCGAAGAAGCAGCTGACCGCGTCCCGCAAGGAGCTCAAGGCGGTGCTCACCCAGCAGACCGCACGGCTCTACGAGGCGATGTGCGCCCAACGCACCTGGACCGCCGCCGACTGGCGTGAGTTCCTGCTCGAGCATCCACTGGTCGGGCAACTGGTCAGCCGGCTGGTCTGGCTGGAGAACCCCGGACCCGGCCAGCGGGCCTTCCGGCCCACCGAGGACGGCAGCCTGATCGACGCCGACGACGAGACCATCGAACTTGAGCCGGACGCCACGGTCGGGCTGGCCCACCGGGTGTTGGTGAGCGACGACGTGGCCGCCAGCTGGAAGGCGCATCTCGCCGACTACGAGGTGACCCCGCTGTTCGCCCAGTTCGACAACGCTGTGCCCGACATCGACCGCAGTGCCAGCGAGACCTACGCGCTGCAGGGCCACCTGACCGACACGTTCAGCTTCCGCGGGGTGGCCACCAAACGCGGCTACCAGCGCGGCCCGGCCGAGGACGGCGCCTGGTTCTCCGAGTACACCAAGCAGTTCCCGGCCGCCGGGTTGACCGCCGTGCTGGAGTTCACCGGCAGCTACGTGCCGGAGGAGAATTTCGCCTGCGCCACCATGGGGCTGAACTTCCGTGGGGAACGGCGGCGCGCGGTGCGGCTGGCCGACGTGCCCGATGTGCTGCTCGCCGAGTGCTATGCCGACTACGCGGCGGTGGCGGCGCTGGGACCGTTCGATCCCGACTGGGGGAAGAAGACAGGGATATGACCGAACCGACCGCCGCGCCGGCCGCTGAACTGCGGCCCCCGGCTGAGACCCGCTACGCCGCCGAATTGGACGCCCTGGCCCGCGCCGACGCGGCCACCGGAGCGCCGATCCCGCCCGGCTGGCGGCTCAGCGCCCGGGCCGTCCGGGCGTTCGTGCTGGGTGAGCCGTCCTTGGGCGTCTCGCGGAAGTTCTACGGCGACGACCCGCTGGTCGACCGGGCCATCGTGTCTCTGCTCGGCCGGCAAGGACTGATGCTGGTCGGTGAGCCGGGCACCGCCAAGTCGATGCTGTCCGAACTGCTGGCCGCTGCCATCTCGGGCACCTCGAACCTGACCATTCAGGGTTCGGCCGGCACCACCGAGGACCACGTCCGGTACTCCTGGAACTACGCGCTGCTGATCGCCGAAGGGCCGACCCAGCGGGCGCTGGTGCCGTCGCCGGTCTACCAGGCGATGGCGCGCGGGGCGATCGCCCGCTTCGAAGAGATCACCCGCTGCCCGGCCGAGATCCAGGACACCCTGGTGTCGATCCTGAGCGAGAAGCAGATCATGATCCCCGAGTTCGGCGACGAGGCCCGGCTGGCCGCCCGTCCCGGGTTCAACGTGATCGCCACCGCCAACCTGCGCGACCGCGGCGTCCACGAGATGTCGTCGGCGCTGAAGCGGCGGTTCAACTTCGAGACCGTCCGGCCGATCAGCGACCGGGCGTTCGAGGCCGAACTGATCGGACGCGCCCTGGACGCGGAGCTGGGCCCGCGGCGTCCGGCGCTGACCCCGCCGGTGATGGAGGTGCTGGTCACCGCCTTCGCCGACCTGCGCACCGGACGCACCGACGCCGGTGCCCCGGTGAAGCGCCCGGACGCGGTGATGTCGACCGCCGAGGCGGTCAACGTGGCCATCGCCGCGTCGATGGCCGCCACCTATCTCGGCGACGGCACGGTGCGCTCCGGCGACATCGCCCGGCAGATCGTCGGCGTGGCGCAGAAGGGCGAAGAAGAGGACGCCCGGCTGGTCCGGCACTACGTCGACAACGTGGTCCGGCAGCGGGCCCGCGGCAACCCGCACTGGCGGGAGTTCTTCGACGCCGCCGAGGGGCTGTGGGGCTGACTGTGCCGCCGGTCGACCCCACCGACCCGCTGGTCGAGCTTGTCGAGACCCCTGCGCTGCCCGGACGGCTGCAATCTGCCCTGGCTGCGCACGCGCGCTGGGGCGACGCCGGAATCCACCTGGTCGGCGTCCGGCACCACTCGCCCGGCTGTGCGGCGGCGCTGGCCGCGCTACTGGAGGAGGTGCGTCCCTCGGTCGTGCTGATCGAAGGGCCGCGCGAGTACGGTGCGCTGTTGCCGGCGCTGGCCGATGAGCGCACCAAGCCGCCGGTGGCGATCCTGTCGGTCGGCGAGCGGGCCAGCGGCTTCTACCCGCTGGCCGACTTCTCTCCGGAGTGGGTGGCGCTGCGCTGGGGCATGGCCGGCGGCGCCACCGTGGACTTCATCGACGCCAGCTACGCCGACATCGCCGATCCCGGTGGCGTCGAGGTCCGCACCCTGCAGGCCGAACACCACCTGGCCCGCAGCGCGCTGATCGCCGCGGTCGGCGAGCGGCTCGGCTGCCGCGACCACGACGAAACCTGGGAGCACCTGTTCGAGGTGCGCTCCCCGGAGGCACTGGCCGACTGGCGCCGCTTCTTCGCCGACACCCTGGCCTGGGGTGCGATGGCCCGGCTGGACGCCGACCGCGAGCTGCTGGACGCCGACGGCACCCACGCCCGCGAAGCCGTGATGGCCGCGATCCTGGACCGGTACCGCGATACCTCCGGCGGCGTGGTGGTGGTCACCGGCGCCTTCCACACCCTGGCCATGCTCGACGTGCTGGAGAACGCCCCGGAGGCGGCCTGGGTGCGGGCCAAGGCGGGCGCCGCGCTCGATCCGAAGCGGGACGCCTGGCTGATCCGCTACGACTTCGACCGGCTGGACGGCCTCCGCGGCTACGGGGCCGGCATGCCGGCACCCGGGTTCTGGCAGCGTGCCTGGCAGGCCCGCAGCGACGGGGTCGACCCGCGCCGGTTCGCCACCGAGGTGGTGCTCGAGGTGGCTGCCCGGCTGCGAGCGGCGGGCGAGCCGGCCGGTTCGGCGACGGCGCTGGACGCCGTGGGACAGGCGCTGCGGCTGGCCGAGTTGCGCGGACGCGGTTGGCCGGGTCGCACCGACCTCACCGACGCCCTGTTGAGTTGCTTCGTCAAGGACGACCTCGGCCTTTCCGGCGCGATCGGCGACGCGCTGCGCGGCGTGTTCGGCGGTCCGACGCTGGGCCAGATCCCGGACGGCCTGGCGGCCCCGCCGCTGGTCGCCGAAGCCCGCCGCGAGGCGTCCCGGCTGCGTTTCGTCATCGACGACGCCACCCTGCGCCAGGTCAGCCTGGACACCCAGCGCAAACCGTCACACGTGAAACGGCGCGAGTTCCTGGCCCGGATGCGGTTCATCGGTTCGGGGTTCGCGCGGCAGCTGGGCGGCGCCGACCTGGTCCAGGGCACCGGTGCCGGACTGCTGTTCGAGGACTGGGAGTACGCCTGGACGCCGCTGGTCGAGGCGGCTCTGATCGCCGCCTCGGCGCGCGGTGCGACGATCGCCGAACTGGTCCGGGCAGGGGTGGCGGAACGGCTCGACGACGAACACCTCGGTGCCGGACGGGTGGCCCGGCTGATCACCGAACTGCTGGTGATGGGTGAACCCGACGCGCTGCGCCCCGCACTCGATGCGCTGCGCCGCTGCTACGACGACGAGGTGCACCTCGGCTCGGTGGTGGCCAGCCTGCATGCGCTGGTCAGCCTGTCGGCCGAGCAGGGTCGGCTGTCTCTGGGCGCGCGCGGCGACGCTGTCGCCGAGCTGATCGGCACCGGATTGGCCTGCGCCGCGCATCTGATCGCGCCGCTGTCCGGGCTGCGGCCCGAGGACCAGCCGGGCGCCTGTGACGACCTGATCGGGCTGCGTTCGCTGCTGCTGCGGTTGGTCGAGCTTGTCGAGACCCTCCCGGTTTCGACAAGCTCAACCAGCGGCCATGCGCTTCGCCGCGAGTTGCGGCTGCTGCGTCGCGACCCCCGCACCCCGGCCCGGCTGCACGGCTGCCTACTCGGACTCGGCTTCTCCGACGCCGAACTGGACGCCGACGAACTGGCCCGGGCGTCCGCCGCGCATCTGGCGCCCGGCGCCGACCCCGAGCGGGTGGCCGACTTCGTCCTCGGTCTGCTGCAGGCCGCCCCCGATCTGTTGTTGCACACCCCCGAACTGGTCGAGGCGCTGAACACCGCACTCGGGGCGATGGAGCCCGAGGCGTTCCTGACCGTGCTGCCCGATCTGCGTCGCGCCTTCACCTGGCTGAAGCCGACCGAGACCCACGCGCTGGCGGCGATGCTGGCCCGGCTGACCGGGGCCGCGGTGACCGAGCTGGACACGGTGCTCGAGGCCGATCCGCTGCTGGCCGAGCGGGCGGCGTCGGTGGAACGCGACCTGGTGGCCTCGCTGCGGCGCGACGGGCTGACCGCGTGGGTGGCGTCGTGACCGCAGAGCAGAGCCGGCGCTGGCGGCTGGTGCTGGGCCGCTACGCAGAATCCAACCTGCCCCGGGGTGGTGGCGACGCCGAACTCGACCAGGCACTCGGCTACCTGTACGACCGGGAATACACCGCCCGCGGACACCGGCACGCCAAGGGCGGCGGCGGCTCGCTCGACCCGTCGGCGGTGACGGCGATCAACTGGCTGGGCAAGTCCCGCGGGCTGTTCCCGGCATCCACCCTGGAGCGGCTGCAGGCCGATGCCGTCACCCGCTACGGTCTGGACGACCTGCTCGCCGACCCGGCCACCGTCGAGTCCCTGCAACCGAACAAGCAGCTGGCGTCCGCGCTGCTGCGGATCAAGGGCAAACTGAGCCCGGCCGCCGCCGACGGACTGCGTGCCCTGATCGCCCGGGTGGTCGCCGAGATCGTCGAACGGCTCAAACCCCGCTTCACCACGGCACTGACCGGCACCCGGGATCGCTCCCGGCGCACCCCGCACGCGTCGCTGGCCAATTTCGACTGGCGGCGGACGATCGCCGCCAACCTGGCCAACGTCGACCCGGCCACCGGTCGGATGATGATCGACGACATCCGGTTCGCTGCCCGGAAGCGGCGCAGCAACCTGCACTGGGACGTGATCGTGCTGGTCGATCAGTCCGGTTCGATGGCCGATTCGCTGCTGCATGCTGCAGTGTCGGCGTCGATCCTGTCCGGGCTGCCGGGGGTCGGCGTGCGGCTGATCCTGTTCGACACCAGCCTGGTCGACCTGTCGCACCTGGCCCATGACCCGGTCGAGGTGCTGCTCACCGCGCAGCTCGGCGGCGGCACGAACATCGCCCAGGCGATGCAGCACGCCGAAACCCTGGTCGGGCAGCCGTCCCGGACGGTGGTGGCGCTGATCAGCGACTTCGAGGAAGGCGGCTCGGTGTCGGCGCTGCTGGCCAGCGTGCGCCGGCTGGCTGCCGGCGGCGTCCGGCTGCTCGGGCTGGCGGCACTGTCCGACGAGGGCGAACCCTGGTACGACGCCACCACAGCCGGACGTCTCGTCGCCGCAGGGATGCCGGTGGCGGCGATGACCCCGGACCGGTTCGCCGAATGGCTGGCCGAGGTGATGGCATGACGGGACCGATCCGATGACGGGCCTGCCCGGCTGGCTCGCCGGCTACCGGCTGGACGACGCCGCGCTGGCGGTGCTGGCCAACCGCGGGCTGGTCCGTCGCGCGGCCAAGGAGGCGGCGCGGATCGAACTGGATACGGCCGCCGATACCGCCGTCGAGCTGCGCTATGTCGGGACGCCGCCGGCGCAGGTCCGCCTGCTGCCCGGTGGTCCACGGAATGCGACCTGCGGCTGCCCGGTGGCCGGGGTCTGTGTGCACATCGTGGCGGCCTGTGTCTGGGCCCGCGAGAGCTCGCCCGTCGGCGCCGTGGAGACCCAGCCACCGTCGGTCGAGCTTGTCGAGACCCCTGGTGCGCCTCCGGTCGACACCCAGCCACCGTCGGTCGAGCTTGTCGAGACCCCTCGCGAGGACGGTTTCGACAAGCTCAACCAGCCAGAGGTTGAAGCCCAGCTGCTCGCTCTCACCCCGGCCGCGGTGAATCGCTCAGCCGGTATCGCTGCCGTCCGCAAGGTTGCGGCCGGAGTCGAGCCGACTCCCACCACCATCAGCCTCCGCGGCGGCTCGCTGCACATCTCCTGGCCAGGGTCACCCGACATCGTCGCGGTACCGGACGGCGGGTTCACCGGCATGCTGGTGGCCGGCAGTCACAGCGATACCGCAGAGCGGGCCTGGCGGCTCGAGGCGCTGGTCCGGCTGTTCGCGGTCCACGATCGGCCCTGGACCTGGCCCGACAAGGTCGGCTCGCCGGATGTCGTCCACCCGGGGCAGCGCGAGGCGATGGCTCAGGCCAGGGAAACTATCGAGGCGCTGCTGCAAGCCGGTCTGAGCCGGGTCGGCGTGGACGGCGTCCAACGGCTCACCGCGGCGGCGCAGCGGGCCAGGCTGGAGGCGTTGCCGCTGCTGGCGACCCTGCTCACCCAGGCCACCGGACGCGCCAACGCCCTGGCCGGGCGCGCCGACGACACCTCCGAGCGGCAACTGCTGGACGCCCTCGCCCGGGCCTGGACGCTGGCCGTCGCTCTCCATGGTTCGGCACCGCCGCTGTCGGCGCCCCTGGTGGGCGGACGGGGTGCCGGCGAAGCCGCCGACACCGGGGTGTTGCTGCCGCTGGCGGTGCGTTGGTGGACGGCGCCGTCCGGTGCCCGCGGGTTGACCGTGACCCTGTGGGACACCGACCACCAGCGACTCGAGACGGCCACCGCCGGGCGGGCGGCCGGCTCCGACCCGTCATTCAACCGCTCCTGGGACGCCCCGCTGCTGTGGGGTATGTCGGCCCAGACGCTGGCCGGCGGCCTGTTCACCCTGCACGGCGCCGAACGCCGCGACGACGGCACGCTCAGCCCTACCACCCGGACCCGTGCCACCCCCGGTGATCGCTTCGCCGGCACCCCCGTCGATCTCGACCGGCTGGCCGAGGCGATCCGGGGTTCGGCCCGCGCAGCTGCCGCGACCGGTTTCCTGCCGCCGCCCGCCTCGCTGCGGCTGGTGCTGCCCCGACGGCTGCGCGGAGTGGGCGAACCCGAACTCGACGAGGTGAGCCAGGAACTGGTCTGGCCGCTCACCGACCGGGGCGGTACGCGCCAGCTCGCCCGAATGCCCGCCACCGGCTCGGAGCAGGACGTGATCGGCTGGCTGCTCCGCGACGGCAAGCAGATCGCCGCTGTCATGCTCGACGACAAGGATCGCCCGCTGTCGGTGTTCATCGTCGAGCAGGGACACCTGCGGCTGATCGCACCCTCGCTGACCCCGTCCGAGCGAGTGGTCCGGCGCGGCTGGCTGGTCCGGCGGCAGCCGAAGGATCAGCGGCCCCGTGCCCACACCGGCGAACAGCAACGCCCCGACGAGCCGCTGGTGCAACTGACCGAGGCGGTGCTCGACGTCTGCGAGGCACTCGCCGCCACCGGACGCCCCGCGCTCAGCAACCGGCAGCGGGACACCCTGCAGGATCGGGCCCGACAGGCGTCCAGTCTCGGCCTGAGTTCACTTGCCGCAGCGATCGAACCACTGCTGGCTGACCGGGTTGCCCCGTCCGCGGTGCTGCGGGCCACCCTGGTGGCGACTCGCATCCGGGCGCTGGCCGCCGACTGATTCAGCGCTGATCGACCGGCACGTACTCGCGCTCGACCTCGCCCACGTAGACCTGGCGCGGGCGTCCGATCCGGGTGGCCGGGTCGAGGGACTGCTCGCGCCAGTGCGCGATCCAGCCGGGCAGCCGTCCGAGGGTGAACAGCACGGTGAACATGTTCACCGGGAAACCCATCGCCTGGTAGATCAGGCCGGTGTAGAAGTCGACGTTCGGGTACAGCCTTCGTTCGATGAAGTAATCGTCGTGCAGCGCCGCGTCCTCCAGCGCCAGCGCCAGGTCGAGCAGCTCGTCCGAGCCGGGCTGCTCCCGCAGAATGGCGTCCGCGTGTTGCTTGACGATCTGGGCGCGCGGATCGAAATTCTTGTAGACCCGATGCCCGAAGCCCATCAGCTTCACTCCGGAGGTCTTGTCCTTCACCTTGCGGACGAAGCTCGCGGCGTCCTCGCCGGTGTCGCGCAGCTGCTGCAACATCTCGATGACGGCCTGGTTGGCGCCCCCGTGCAGCGGCCCGGAGAGCGCGTTGGCGCCGGCGGCGACCGACACGTACAGGTTGGCTCCGGACGAGCCCACCAGCCGCACCGTCGAGGTGGAGCAGTTCTGTTCGTGGTCGGCGTGCAGGATGAGCAGCGTGTCCAGCGCCCGGACGACGGTCTCGTCGAACTCGTAGGGCCTGGTCGGGCTGCCGAAGCTCATTCGCAGGAAGTTCTCGATGTAGCCCAGCGACTCGTCCGGGTACAAGGTGGGCAGGCCCAGCGAGTTCTTGTAGCCGTAGGCGGCCAGTGTCGGCACCTTCGCCATCAGCCGGTAGGCGTGCTGCTCGACGGTGCGCTCGGTGAGCGCCACCGGCGGCATCGCGAAGGTCGACAGGGCATTGAGGCCCGCGGTCAGCACCGGCATCGGATGCGAACGCCGGGGGAACAGCCGGAACATCTCCTTGAGCCGCTCGTCGAGCAGGTAGTGCCGGCTGATCGAGTTGCTGAACTCGGCCAGCTCGGACGCCGTGGGCAGTTCGCCGTAGAGCACCAGATACGACGTCTCCAGGAAGGTGGAGTGCTCGGCCAATTGTTCGATCGGATAGCCCCGGTAGCGCAGGATGCCGGCATCGCCGTCGATATAGGTGATCGCCGACCGGCACGACGCGGTGTTGCCGAACCCGTAGTCGAGGGCCACGTCACCGGTGCTCGCCAGCAACTTGGAGACGTCGTAGCCGTCGCTGCCGACGGTGGCCGGCACCCGGGGAAGCTCGCACGACTGCTCGTCGCGGACGTATCGGGCTGTGCTCATTCGCGATTCCTTCCGGGGTCAAGATCGGGAGGGGCCGAGGGGCTTGCGGCCACCCTACTCCCGCTTCATCCCGAGTTATTGACAGGTCAACGACCCGTGCCTATAGTGATGATTGTTTAGTTTTCAAACACACTCGAAAGAGGCGCTCATATGTCCGGAATCGCTGATCTCAAGGGAACCTACGTTCTCGACGCCAGCCACAGCCAGCTCGGCTTCGTGGCTCGGCACGCCATGGTCACGAAGGTTCGTGGCAGTTTCAATGAGGTTGCCGGCACCGCCACCCTCGACGGCGCCAACCCGTCGGCCTCGACGCTCAGCGTGACCATGCAGGCCGCGTCCGTCGACACCCGCAGCGAGGGGCGCGACGCGCACCTGCGTTCGGCCGACTTCTTCGACGCCGAGAAGTACCCCGAGATCACCTTCACCGGCACCGATTTCGCGGTCGACGGCGACGTCATCACCGTGACCGGCGACCTGACCATCAAGGGTGTCACCCACTCGGTGACGGTTCCGTTCGAGTTCCAGGGGGCCGCCACCGACCCGTTCGGCAATCAGCGGATCGGTTTCGAGGGCTCGGTCGTGGTCAACCGCAAGGACTGGAACCTGAACTGGAACGCCGCGCTCGAAGCGGGCGGCGTCCTGGTGAGCGAGAAGGTGACCCTCGAGCTCGAGGTGTCCGCCATCAAGCAGGCCTGATCCCGCTCCCGACACGGCGCCCCGGATCGGGGGACCGAGCGGCCCGTGGCGAGTGTGATCGTGGCGTAGTGGGGCGCCCGCGCGCCCCCCCCCCCCCCAAAGAATACACAAGAGCACACCCCACACCGGGAGCGGGGGTATAGGTTTTGAAGGGATGTTAGTGGAAAG
>NZ_JAPUED010000186.1:29323-45446 GCF_027492755.1 Micropruina sp.
CCGCCCCCCGCCCCCCCCCGGGCCCCCGGTGGGGGGGGCCCGCGGGGCGGGGGGCTTGTGGGCGGGTGGGTTCGGCCCGGGCTGCGCCCGGCCACTACGACTTTCTTCAGCAGGTGCAACGCCGGGACCGGTTGTCGCGTTGTTCGGTTATGCGAGCGTTGCTGCGTCTACTGGTCATCGCCGTCCTCGCGGTCAGTGGGGTGGCCGCGGCCCCGGCCCCGGTGGCCTGCGCCTGCTCTTGCGTCGGTTACACCACGACCGAGGCGGTCGGCGCCGCGTCCGTGGTCTTCGGCGGCGAGGTGATCTCGACGGCAGAACCGAGCAGCCTCGGCAGCGGTGACCCGGTTCGCTACCAGATCCGGGTGAACCGGGTCTACAAGGGCCAGTTGCCCGAACAGGTGGTGGTCTCCTCGCCCGCCGGTGAGCCCAGTTGCGGCATCCGTCTGGCGGGCAAGGTCACCGTGTTCGCCAGCGGCGCGGTGGACGCCCTGGAAACCAGTCTGTGCGCCGCCCCGATGAGACTGGACGTCAAGGCGCTCGGCGCTGGAGCCCGACCCGGTGCCGTGGCGCCGTCGGCTGACCCGTCCCAGAGGACGCCCACGCAGCCGCCGGCGCGGATCGCCGAAGCGCCGAACTGGCTGCTTCCGGGCCTGGCGATCCTGGCCGTCCTGCTGGCCGCCGCCGCCGGCACCCTGCTCGTCCGGCGCCGGCGTCCCTGACGCACGCCTCGGTGGCCACTATCCTCCCAACGACGGAGGGGCCAGTCCTCCAAAGTCAGGAGGACACATGACGGAGTGGGCTGGATGGTTCGGCATCACCATGGCGATCATCGACCTGGCGATCAAGGTTGTCGCGGTGGCCACCATTCCGCACAACCGGCGCCCGTCGTCGTCGCTCGGCTGGCTCCTGCTGATCATCATCACACCGGTGCTGGGGCTGGTGATCTTCCTGCTGATCGGCAGTCCGTTCGTTCGCGGACGGCGCCAGCTGGTGCAGGAGCGCGGCGACAAGATGATCACCAGCCGCGCGGCGGCGCTGCCCGACGTGCCCGAGGCCGGCCGGTTGCCGGACGGCTTGGCCGGGCTGGCGCGACTCAACCGGCACCTCACCTCGATACCGATGCTGGCCGGCACCAGTCACGGACTGTACGGCGACTACGCCGCCTCGCTCGCGGCGATGTCCGCCGCGGTCCGCGACGCCAGCAGCCGGGTCAACGTGGAGATGTACGCCATGGCCCGCGACCACGCGACCGAGGAGTTCTTCGACGCGATGGCGGACGCCGTCCGGCGCGGCGTGAAGGTGCGGGTGCTCTACGACCACATCGGGTCGCGCAAATACCCCGGCTTCAAAGCGATGAACGCGTGGATGGACGCCCACGGCATCGAGTGGCACCAGATGATGCCGATCAAGCCACTCCATGGACGCTGGCGCCGCCCCGACCTGCGCAACCACCGCAAGCTGCTGGTGGTCGACAGCGAGGTGGCGTTCATGGGGTCGCAGAACATGATCGACTCCAGCTACCTGATGCCGGCCAACCTCAAGATCGGACGGCACTGGCTCGACCTGAACATCAAGCTGACCGGTCCGGTAGTGGCCTCCATCGAGGCCGTCTTCGCGCTGGACTGGCTGACCGAGACCGGTGAGTCACTGGCCGAGCACGTCCGACAGCCCGGGGCCGATCCGGGCGGACAGCCGATGCAGCTGGTGCCCTCGGGGCCGGGCTACCGGACGATGCCGAACCTGCGGCTGTTCACCGCACTGATCCACCGGGCCCAGCACCGGCTCTCGATCACCAGCCCGTACTTCGTGCCCGAGGACTCGCTGCTCGAGGCGGTGACCACCGCCGCCTACCGCGGGGTCGACGTCGAGTTGTTCGTCTCCGAGGAGGCGGACCAGTTCGTCGTGCACAACGCCCAGGCGTCGTACTACGAGGCGCTGCTCGAGGCCGGCGTCCGGATCTACCTCTATCCGAAGCCGACCGTGCTGCACGCGAAGTTCTTCACCGTCGACGACGTGGCCGGGGTGATCGGTTCGTCGAACATGGACTACCGCTCGTTCGGCCTCGACTATGAGATCTCGCTGCTGGGAACGGCCCCGGAGTTCGTCGCCGACCTGCAGCGCGTCGCCGACGGCTACCGAGGCATCTGCCGGGAACTGACCGCGCAGGAGTGGGCGGCCAGGCCGCGCCTGCAGCGCTACAAGGAGAACGTCACCCGGTTGATGGCGATCCTGCAGTAGCCGTGCGGGCCCGGCCCTTCGGCGCTCAGCCCTTCTCGGCGCGGGCCTCGGCCAGGGCGTCGATCAACGCGTCGATCGCCTGGTCGAGTTCTTCCCGCTCGATGACCAGCGGCGGCGCCAGCCGGATGGTCTTGGTGTGGGTGTCCTTGGCGATCACACCACGGTTCAGCAGCCGGTAGCAGATCGATCGGGCGCTGCCCAGGTACGGGTCGATGTCGACGCCGGCCCACAGGCCCTTGCCGCGGACGGCGTCCACCCCGTGGCCGATCAGGCCCTTCAGCCGGGAGTGCAGGTGGGCGCCGAGCTCGGCGGAGCGCTGCTGCAGTTCGCCGGTGCGCAGGATCTCGATCGCGGCCAGCCCGACCGCCGCGGCCAGCGGGTTGCCGCCGAAGGTGGAGCCGTGCTGGCCCGGATGCAGCAGGCCCAGGACGTCGCGGTTGCCGACCACCGCCGAGACCGGCATGATGCCGCCGCCGAGCGCCTTGCCGAGGATGTAGAGGTCGGGCACGACCCCGCTGTGGTCGCAGGCGAAGGTGGTGCCGGTGCGACCCAGTCCGGACTGGATCTCGTCGGCGATGAACAGGATGTTCCGCTCGGTGCACAGCTTGCGCAGCGCCGGCAGGAAGCTCTTCGGCGGCACGATCACGCCGGCCTCGCCCTGGATCGGCTCGGCCAGGACGGCGACGGTGTTGGCGTCGATCTCGTCGGCGATGGCGTGGATGTCGCCGTAGGGCACCGTCCGGAAGCCGGGGGTGAACGGGCCGAAGTTGCGGCGGGCGGTCTCGTCATTGCTGAACGAGATCACCGTGGTGGTGCGGCCGTGGAAGTTGTTGGCCATCACGATGATGTTGGCGTGCCGCTCCTCGACGCCCTTGGTCTCGTAACCCCACTTGCGGGCCAGCTTGATCGCCGACTCGACGGCCTCGACGCCGGTGTTCATCGGCAGCACCATCTCTTTGCCGCACAACTCGGCCAGGGCCTGGATGAACGGCCCGTAGGTGGCGGAGAACACCGCGCGGGAGGTGATGGTCACCTTCTGCAGCTGCTCGGCGGCGACCTTGGTCAAAGCCGGATGGCAGTGCCCGAAATTGACCGCCGAGTAGGCGGAGAGGAAGTCGAGGTAGCGGTTGCCGTCGATGTCGGTCAGCCAGGCGCCCGAGCCGGATTCGATGACGACCGGCAGCGGCAGGTAGTTGTGGGCACCCCAGGTCTCGGTCTGCTCGATTGCCTGCTGCTGCGTGGAGCTCAGTCCTCGACGGTCTGTCATGCGAAATCCTCCGCTCGGTTACCTCTTCGACCGCAAGACTTGCGGTCGAAACGTTCTAGGACGCAATAAAGCGCCGAGCGTAAGGGTAGCGGAGGACGTCCGCATGCGCTAGACGGAAGTCGAGAGCATGCTACCGCCCCGGCCTCCAACCCAGAGCCCGACCGATCTTCACTCGGCTGCCGTAGCTGATCGACCCCGTCCGGAACAGCCGGACACCCAGGATCAGGAACGCCCAACCGCAGACCGCCAGGATGGCCAGCGAGATCAGCGCCTCCCACCAGTAGAGGCCGCCGGTCGCGTTGCGCAGCAGCGCCGACACCGGAGCAGTGAGCGGGAAGAAGGTGAAGATCTGCGACACCACCCCGTGCGGGTCCGAGACCAGCAGCGATGCCGCGTAGAGCGGAATGAACATCGACATCACCACGATGCCGAAGGTGTTGCCGGCCTCCTTCGCGCTGGGCATCACCGCACCGATGGCGACCAGCAGCCCGGTGAACATCAGGAAGCTGAACAGGAAGAGCAGAAAGCCGATCGCCATCGAACCGGCGTTGATCGGGAACGATCCCAGCATCGGCACGCCCGCCGAGGGTTCGGCCAACCCGAGGCTGCTGCTGAACAGGCCGAAGACGATGCTCGCCGGAATGCCGACCACCAGGCCCTGGACGATCCCGATACCCACCAGTGCCAGCACCTTGCCGACGATCAGCGTGGTCGGGTTCATCGTGGTCAGGATCATCTCGGTGACCCGGTTCTCCTTCTCCTCCAAAGTGACGTTGAGCATCTGGTTGCCCAGCATCAGCACCGCCATGTAGAAGAGCACCAGGAAGATGCCGGGTGCGATGACCCCGGCGATGCCCGCGGTCGGCGCTCCGTCGGCATAGGTGACCAACTGCACGTCGGGCGGATGGATGGCCAGCTTGGCCAGCGTCGGATCGCCGATCTTCTTCTCGATGGACGCCTGGAACACCGCTGCGGCAACGGCGTTGTAGCGGCTGGAGTCGAACAGCCCCAGATCCTGGCCCTGGACGTCGATCGGCTGGCTGAGCGGATCCTTCGGATAGTCGATGTGGCATTGCGAGGTGCCGGCCGCCACGGCCTCGCGGGCGGCTGTCGCGTCGCTGACCGGGGTGCCGCCGGCGGCCTTGGCCACCGCCGGGTCGATCAGCCCGGAGGCGTCGGTGTAGGTGAAGGTGACCGAGGCCGAGTCCTGGCTCTCGACGCGCTGCGCAGTGGTCTGGCCGCTGAGCGCGATCAGCCCGACGACGACCGCGATGAGCAGCGGCACCGACAGCGAGATGAGCCAGAACCGCGGCTTCGTCACGGTGCGGCGGAACTCGAACGAGATCACCGTGCCCAGGTTGTGCCGCCCGGGGGCGCGTCCGTCGCTCATGCCGCCACCGCCTCGTCGCCGTACACCTTCAGGAAGATCTCCTCCAGCGACACCCGCGCGGTGGAGAAGTCACGCAGCTGGACGCCGGCGTCCAGCAGTTCGCGCAACACGGTGCCGGTGTCGGTGCCCTCGGGCAGCTCCAGCTCGGCGTAGTTGCGTTCGCTGACCGCCACCCGGTAGTGCGCCGAGTCCGGAAGCACGCCGCTGAACGAGAGCCGCATCCGACGGCCGCCGAAGGCATCCTGCACCTCGGCGACCGTGCCGTAGGCCTCGGCCCGGCCGTCCTTGAGCAGCAGGATGCGGTCGCACAGGCGCTCCACCTCGTCCATCTGGTGGGTGACCATGATCACCGTCGAGCCCTGGGCACGCTGCTCGTCGACCAGATCCATCAGCAGCCGACGATTGACCGGGTCGAAACCCTTGGTCGGCTCGTCGAGGATCAGGATGCTCGGGGCATTCATGATCGTGACGCCCAGTTGCACCTTCTGCTGCTGGCCGCCGGACAGCTTGTCCAGCCTGACCTTGGCGTGGTGCTGCAGCCCGACCCGTTCCAGGAAGGTCCGCGACCAGGCGTCCGCCTGATCGCGGCTGAGGCCCTTGAGCCGTCCGAAATACACCATCACGTCGATCACCGACTCCTTGCGGTACAGGCCGCGTTCCTCCGGCAGGTAGCCGAGCCGGGAACCCTGCGCCGGATCGAAGCGGCGGCCCTCCACCAGCAGGCTGCCCGCCGTCGGTTGGTAGATGCCCAGCAACGCGCGGATCGTGGTGGTCTTGCCCGAGCCGTTGGAGCCCAGCAGCCCGAACGTCTCGCCGGCACGGACGTCGAAGCTCAGATCGTCGATGACGACCTGATCGCCGAAGGCCATCCGGAAGTCCTGCACGTCGATGACAGGGGTGGGGATCGCAGGGGTGATTGGTCGATCGCTCATGGTTCCACTTGACCACGTCGATCAAGCCCGAAGCCAGCCCGCCCCGCCCTGGCTGGCCACTAGAGTCGATGCATGGAAGCGCCATTGCCCATCATCGTCGGCAACGACGGTTCGGATTTCGCCAGGCTCGCCACGCATCGGGCGTTGTGGTTGGGCCATCAATTGCAGGCACCGGTGCGGATCGTCCGGGCCTGGTCGATCAGCACGGCACCGCGGCCGGCCAGCTGGTCGCCGGGCTACGTGCCGCCCGCCGACGACTTCGAGGCCGCGGTTCGCGAGCGGCTGGAACGCGACGTCGCGGCGCTGCTCGCCGAGTTCCCCGAGGTCGAGGTGACCCTGGAGACGCCGCACGGTCCACCCGGACGGGAACTGCTGAAGGCCTCTCAGGGTGCCCGCATCCTGGTCGTCGGCACTCGCGGCGCCGGTGGCTTCAAGGGGCTGCTGATGGGCTCGGTCTCCGACCAGGTCGTCGAGCACGCCACCTGTGACGTGCTGGTGGTGCGCCGGGGCATCGACGAGCAGTCACCCGGACGCCGGGCGCGGCTGGACGGCATCTTCGACCAGTGAGCGGGCCGGCCCCGGGGCGCCGTCCGGACCTGCGGCGTCCGCTGGTTGTTCTCGGCCTGCTGGTGGTGCTGGTGCTGGCCGGGCTGCAGTGGTGGAACAGCGACGGGGGCCGCACCACGACGGCGCCCTCGGTCTCACCCGTCTCGGTCTCGCCCTCCGCGCGCACGACCCGGACGCCGAGCCCACGGACCAGCTCACCGGCCTCCTCCGGCCTGCCCGCGTGCCGGGACGTGCCGAAAGAGGTGGCGGTCACTGTCGCGGCGGTACGCAACGGCGGGCCCTACCTACGACCCCAGGACGACAGCGGCACGTTCGCCAACCGGGAGGGCCTGCTGCCCGCCGAACCGCGTGGCTACTACCGGGAATACACGGTGCGTGCGCCCGGCGTCCGGTTCCCCGGACCGCGGCGGCTGATCACCGGCGGCCAGGCGCGAGCGGGCGCCGAACCGGAGGTGTGGTTCTACACCTCCGACCATTACGCCTCGTTCTGCAAGCTCCTTCCCGGCTGACCAGCGACTGGGTCAGCCGAGCAAGCCCTTGCTGGTCAGCCAAGCCTTGGCGATCACCGCGGACGACTGCTGCTTGGTGACGCTGAGCGCGTTGAGCTGCACCAGCTCCTCGGTGCTCAGCTTGGCGTCGACCGCGTCGATCGCTGCGGCAGCGGCCTCGTTCACCTTGGCGGACACGATCGGCACCACGTTCTGCGGCAGCACCAGGCTCTTCGGATCGCTCAGCGTGGTCAGGTTGTTGCTGGCGATCGACGGATCAGCGGAGTAGATGTCGGCGGTGTCGCACTTGCCGTCCTCCAGCGCCTTGATGGTGAGCGGGCCGCCGGAATCTTCCACCGGCACCACTTCGGCGTCGACCCCGTAGGCGGATTTGAGCCCGGTCGGGCCGTAAGGACGTTTGGCCAGCTCGGAGTTGCCGCACACCTTGATCGTGCGGTTCAGCTTCGCCAGGTCGGCGATGCTGGTCAGCGAGTTGGCCTTGGCGAAGTCGGCGGTGACGTTGTAGGAGTCCTGATCGGTGGCCGACGCCGCGGTCAGCGGCCGCAGACCCTGGCCGAGTGCCGCCGGCAGCGCGGCCAGCACCTCTTCGCCGGTGCTGGCGGTGGCCTTCTTGTCCAGGTACTGCAGCAGGTTGCCGGAGTACTCGGGGAAGACGTCGATCTTGCCCGCCTGCAGCTCGGGCAGGTACACCTCACGCTGGCCGATCTGGTACTGCCGGGTGATCGTGAAGCCCTTGGCCTCAAGCGACTGGGCGTACAGCTCGGCGATGATCTCGTTGGAGTAGTACTGCTGCGAGCCGACGATCAGGGTGCCGCCGGCGGAGGCGGACGGCGCCGGGGCGCTGGGCGAGCCGAGTGGATTCGACGACGAGCAGGCGGTCAACGCCAACGCTCCAGCCGCCACCAGGGCGGCGATGCGGGTCTTCATGGGTTTCCTTTCGGTCGGATCTCGGTTTCGGGGTCAGACGACGTGCAGCCGGCGAGCGGTGACCCGCTCGGCGATCTCGAACAGGGCTTCCAGGATCAGGGCGATCAGCACCACCAGCAGGGCGGAGGCGAGCATCTGCGGATAGTCCTGGGTCTTCAGGCCGAGGAACAGGAATCTGCCCAGGCCGCCGGCGCCGACGTAGGCGGCGAGGGTCGCCGTGGCGACCACCTGCAGCGTCGCCGAGCGGACCCCGCCGAGCAGCAGCGGCAGCCCCAGCGGGATCTCCACCCGGGTGAGCAGCTGCCAGTCCGACATGCCCATCGCCCGGGCGGCGTCGATGGTGCGCGGGTCGATCGCCTCGATGCCGGCGTAGGCGCCGGCCAGCACGGACGGCACCGCCAGCAGCACCAGCGCCACCAGGGGCGCCACCAGCCCGATGCCGAGGATCAGGCCCACCAACGTCACCACGCCCAGCGTGGGCAACGCCCGGGCAGCCCCGGTGGAGGCCACCACCAGTCCGCGCCCGCGGCCGGTGTGCCCGACCAGGTAGCCCAGCGGGATCGCGATGACGCTGGCCAGCAGCACCGCCAGCAGGGTGTACCACAGGTGCTCGGCCGAGCGTGCCCACACTCCGCCGCTGCCCTCGGCGTTGGCCGGGTCGAGAATCCAGGCGATCGCCTCGGTGAAGTAGTTCATCGGCGCGCCGCCCGCGTCCACGGCATCAGTGCCCGGCCGAGCAGCACCAGCAGAGCGTCGATCACCAGCGCAAGCACGACGGTGGCGATGATGCCGGTGAGCACCTCGGCCAGGATGCCGCGCTGGAAGCCGTCCACGAACAGCAGGCCCAGGTTGTCCACGCCGAGCAGCGAACTGACGGTGACCAGGCTGATCGTGCTGACCGCGACCACCCGCAGCCCGGCCAACAGCACCGGTCCGGCCAGTGGCAGCTCGACCTGCCAGAACCGGCCGGCGGCCGAGTAGCCGAGTGCGGTGGACGACAGCCGTACCGGCGCACCGACCGAGGCCAGCGCGTCCGCGGCCGAGCGCACCATCAGCGCCAGGCCGTACAGGGTGAGTGCCACGATCACGTTCGCGGCATCGCGGACGCCGAACCCGAGGATCGTGGGCAGCACCACGAACAGCGGCAGTGACGGAATGGCGTAGAGCAGCCCGGCGGCGGTCAGCAGGGTGGCCCTCGACCACTGGTGGGTGGCCGCGAACCAGCCCAGCGGCAGGGCCAGCACGAAGGACAGCACGATGGCGGGCACGGCGAGCAGCAGATGTGACACGGTCCGAGAACCGATCAGTTCCAGGTTCGCCAGCACCCAGCCCATCTCAGCTCTCCGCTCGCGGGGGGTCGGCCAGCCGGCCGGCGGGGCGTCCGTGGCCGTCGACCACCAGCGTGCCGCCGGGGGTCTCGCGCAGGTGCAGGTCGAGGCCGCCGCGGCCCAGCCCGAGGAAGTCGGCGACGAACTCGTCGGCCGGCTCGGCGACCACCTGCTGGGGGCTGCCGGCCTGCGCGACGCGGGCGCCTTTGGCCAGGATCACGATCTGGTCGCCCAGGGCGAGTGCCTCGGCGATGTCGTGGGTGACGAAGACGATGGTCTTGTGCAGTTCCCGCTGGATGCGCAGCAACTCGGTCTGCAGATCGGCCCTGACCAGGGGATCGACGGCGCCGAACGGCTCGTCCATCAGCAGGATGTTGGGGTCGGCTGCCAGCCCGCGGGCCACCCCGACCCGCTGCTGCTGCCCGCCGGAGAGCTGATCGGGGTACCGGTTCGCCATCGACGTTTCGAGCCCGACCAGTTCCATCAACTCCAGGGCCCGGCGGTGCGCCTCGGCCTTGGGCGTTCCGTTCAGCAGCGGCACCGTGGCGATGTTGTCGATCACCTTGCGGTGCGGCAGCAGGCCGGCGTTCTGCATCACGTAGCCGATCCGGCGGCGCAGCGGCACCGGCGCGATGTCGGCCACGTTGTCGTCGTCGATCCACACCGAGCCCGAGGTCGGGTCGACCATCCGGTTCACCATGCGCAGCAGGGTGGTCTTGCCGCAGCCCGACGAACCGACCAGGACGGTCGTCTGCCCGCTGGGTGCCTGCAAGCTGAAGTCACGGACGGCCTCGGTGCCGTCCGGATACGACTTGCTGACGTTGTCGAAGCGGATCATTGCTCCTACCTAACCTCATCCCGCGTCGATTGTTCCCGGTGCCGCTGACAGTTCCTGACGCAGCCGGTAGTTTTCACCCCATCGGGGGAAGGGGACTCAGTGAGCGACACCGTCGAGCACAACGAACGCAAGCATCGTTTCGAGATCCGCGCGGACGGCGAGCTGGCCGGGTTCGCGCACTATCACCTCTCCAACGGGGTCGCCGATTTCGACCACACCGAAGTGCAGCCGCGGTTCAACGGACGAGGTCTCGGCACCACGCTGGTCAGCGGCGCCCTCGATCAGGTGCGCTCAGCAGGGCAGTGGAAGATCCGGGCCAGCTGCCCGTTCGTGGCGATCTTCGTCAAGCGGCACCCGGAGTACGCCGACCTGGTGGTCGACTAGCTCAGTCCCGGGCGTAGCGGGTGACGAAATTGCGCAGCAGCCGGTGCGGATGCTCGTCCACCCCGGACTTGCGGGCCATCTCGATCAGGATCTCGAAGTCGTCGGGGTGGAAGTAGCCGGCGTTGCGGTAGATCGCCATCCGCTGCTCCAGCGACGCGACGTCCAACTCGGGATGGAACTGGGTGACGTAGACATTGCGGCCGTGCCGGTACATCTGCACCGGGCAGGCGGTGCCGGTGGCCAGCAGGGTGACGCCGGGAGGCGCCCCGTTGCAGGCCTCCTTGTGCCCCACGAACGCCTGGAACGTCGCGGGGAGACCGGCCAGCAGTGGATCGTCGGCGGCCTGTGGGGTGAGCGTCACCTCGATCGCGCCGAGGCCTTCGCCGTAGGTCCGGTCGACCGTTCCGCCGAGGTGGACGGTGACCGTCCCGATGCCGTAACACATGCCCAGGAACGGGAAGTCGGCATCGACGATCTGGTCGAGCACGGTGCGCAGGTCGGCCTCGACCCGCAGCTGCAGGTCGGACTTCTCGGCGTCCGAGACATTGAACGGGCCGCCGCCCAGGAACACCCCGGAGTAGTCGTCGAGCCGCAGCTCGGGCAGTGGGCCCGACTCGACCCGGATCTGGATCAGTTCCTCCGGCGAGAGGCCGGCGTGCTGGCGGACCGACTCGTATTCGTCGCCGGCCGCCTTGTCATGGTCGCGGGTGGCCAGCAGCACGAACGGTTTCACGCCGAGAAGGGTAGCCGTGCGGGCGCGGCGGCGCCGGTCTCGTCCACCAGTTGCCGCAACGCGGCCGCCGGGTCGCCGGCCGCGCGCTGCCGCAGATAGCTGGGTCCGGTGGCCATCAGTTCGGCGACGAAACGCAACTCATCGGGGCAGCCGAGTTCCGCGGCGATCGGCTCCAGGCGGTTCAGCCAGTCCTCGATGCCCTCACGGATCGACCGCAGCTTGTCCTTCACCCGCGGTGTGATCACGTCGGTGTCCAGGCCGTAGCGAGCAGCCCGCCACTTGTTCTCCTTCATGAACCACACCGGCAGCCGGGCGATGGCCCGGCCGTCGTCCAGCTCGCGCGACATGTACTCGACCAGGCATTGGGTGAACGCGGTCAGCGCACCCAGCTCGGCGAAGGTGGGCACCGAGTCGAGCACCCGGTTCTCCACGGTGCCGAAGGTCGAGGGCCGGACGTCCCAGCGGATCTCGTTGGGTGCCGAGATCATCCCGGCGTCCTCCAGTTCGGTCGCGTAGTGCTCGAATTCCTCCCAACTGTCCATCGGGTAGGGCAGGCCGTTGGTCGGCAGCTGCTGGAAGATCATCGTGCGCTGCGAGGCGTAACCGCTGTCCTCGCCCTCCCAGAACGGTGAGGACGCCGACAGCGCGATGAAGTACGGCGAGAACCGGGCCAGCCCGTAAGTGATCGGGAGTGCCTTGTCGCGATGGTCGATGCCGACGTGGATGTGGGTGCCGAAGATCGCCATCTGCCGGCCCCAGTAGGCGTTGCGCTCCTTCACGACGTTGTAGCGCCAGAAGTCGAACGGTTCGGAATCGGCGGCCTTGTCGATCGGGTGCGCGCCGGCGCCGAGCAGCCGGGTGTCGGCGCCGAGGATCTGCTGCACCCGTTCCATGCTCTCGGTCAGGTCGCCCATCGCCTCGTCGACCCGGTGATGGACGCCGGTAACCAGTTCGATCATGTCGGTCAGATACTCGCGGCGGATCGGCCCGGACTTCGGGTCGTCCACGGCGTCCAGCACCTGCTGGGCGCGCGGCACCAGGGTGAGCGTGGCGGCGTCCACCAGGGCGAGTTCCCACTCGACCCCGATCGTGGACTCGCCCGAGGGCGCGAAGTCGAACCGCATCGGTGCTCCCGTCCGGCGACCGGGCGAGGGCCGGCCGCAGAGGGAGTGTAGTGCGGGGTGCTGCGAACAGGCGAGGGCTGGCTTCGAGGGTTAGGCGTCGACCCAGCCGTAGATGCCCTTGGCCGGAATGATCCGCTCGGTGACCTTGTTCTTCACGTTTCCGCCGATCACCCGCAGCGTTCCGTCGGCCAGCACCTCGGTCACAATGTCGACGCGGGTTGAGGTCTTGGGGCTTTGCGGGCCGGTGCCGGACAGCACCAGGTCACCGACGCCGACCCCGTCCACACCCGGATGGGAGCGGTTGTGCTTCTGGCCCCAGGTGTACAGGTCGCCGCTGAACGAGAACTTCGGGACGACATCGCCCGACTTGTTCCACACCCAGGTGGCGAACAGCGCGTCCCACGGCATGCAGGCGCCGTAGGGGGTGCAGTCCTTCGGCTTCCCCTTGCGTTCGCCGACACCGGCCTGGCTACGGGCTTTGGCGACGATGAGCTGCTCGACGTCGGGCGGCTTCGGGGGTGTCGTGGACGGCGTGGGCGCCGCCTCCTGGCAGACCGAGAGCGCCGCCGAATCGCCCCCGTCGACGAAGACGGTGGAGACGTAGCCGGTCTTCTTCTTCCAGGTGACCTTGTTCCACACGTTGGAGGCCCGGGAGCCGTTGCTGACCGTGGCGCCGACCGTCTTGCAGCGCAGCGTGATCACGGTCTTGTGCTTGATCCGGGCCAGTCGCTTGCTCTGCGTGGTGGGCTGGGCGCGCAGCGACAGCGGTGTGGTCTTGTTGGTGCGGACGGTGCCCTTCACCGGGGGCGCTTGCACGCTCGGCGGCGGGCTGCCCGCCGAACCCGTCGGATCCGGATCGGAACCCGGCCCGCCGCAACCGGCGAGCAGGGCCGCCAGCATCACCGCCAACGCCGCACCCCGTCTTGCCATAGAGGGACGCTAACACGAGGGACGGGCCGAATCCGCTCAAGGGACAGGTGAGCGGATCCGGCCCGGGATTTTGGTCAGGCCGCGGCGGCAGTTGCCACGGTCTCGCCGAACAGGGTGTCGGCCGGAGGAGTGGCGGAGCCGGTGTCCTCCAGCACCAGCGACCACCAGCTGGTCAAGGTGCGCGAGTAGGTCACCGAGCCGGCGTCCTCGGCGCTGCCGATGTCTTCCTCGGGGGCGCCGATCACCACCCCGTCGCGCATCGCTTCACCGTCGTTGAGGTTGCCGTTGAGCACGCCGACGGCTGAGCCGAAACCGTCCCGGGGCTCAGGCTTGCCGACGATGCCGTCCTTGCCCTGACGGAACACCTTGACCGCACCGCCGGTGCGGTTGGCCCGGAACATCAGCACGGCGCCGGCGTTGAACTGCTTGTCCACCGACTTGCCGGGGATGCCCACGATGGCGGTGAGCTGGTCGAGGGTGTTGACGCCGAGCGCGACCGATGAGCCGAACCAGTCACCGGTGTGGTTGCTGCCGGGAATGCCGGCGCTGTTCTGATGGACGGCGCGCAGCGAGCGGAACTTCCGGGTGACCGGGTTGAAGTTCAGCACATGCACCTGGCCGGCGAAGTAGGCGGACCCGATCTTCTCGCCGGGGGCGCCGACGAGCACGTAGTTGTCCCGGAAGGCCACCGCGGCGCCGAACAGGTCGTCGTTCTCGGCGGTGCCGGGGACACCCGGGGAGTTCTGGGTGACGGCGACGCCGCGGAACGTCGTCGGCTTGGCGGCGGTCGCCGACAGCAGGGTCACCGAACCGGCGTCGGTCCGCTTGCCGACGGCCTCGTTCGGGGTGCCGATCACGATCGTCCGGCCCTGACCGGCCAATGCCGTGCCGAACCGGTCGCCGTTCTCGGAGCTACCCGGAATGCCGGGCGAGTTCTGGGTGATCACCGTGCGTGAACCGGTCAGCGCGAAGCCTTTGGTCAGCGGCAGCACCTCGACGCGTCCGGCCTCCCACTTCTTGCCGTCGTCAGCGGTCGGTGCCGACACCACCAGCTGCTGGCCGGCGTTCACCAGTCCGGACGCGGTCTGCTTCTGCGGGGTGAGCAGCAGCACCTGGGCGCCGAAGCTGCCGTGGGCCGCGCTGCCGGTGAAGCTGGTCATCAGCGTCAGGGTGTTGCCGGCGCTGCCCTTGACCAGATGGGCGGCGCCCTTGCTGGACGAGCGGCCGGGTGCCCCGATGGCCAGATCGGCGCAGCCGTCGTCGTTCACGTCACCGAGGGCCACCGATTGGCCGAACCGGTCACCCTTGCTGGAGGGCAGACCCAGATCGGACGCCTTCAACAGGCGGCGCTCGCCGTCGCTGAACAGGATGTCGACGGCGCCGCGCTCGTTGTCGTAGGCCGGGACGCCGATCACGACGTCCGCCAGGCCGTCGCCGTTCAGATCGCCGGCGACCCCCTCACCGGCTGCGCAGTTGGGTGCGGCCTGGGCCCGCGGCGGCGCCAGGCAGGTGGTGGAGAGTCCGAGGCCGAGACCGAGGACGGCGGCAAGCAGCCGGTGCGAGCGAGACATGCGACCCCCTGTGATGTGTGGACACCCCACAGGTGCGCGATCCGCGCGCGCTGATACGTGCTCGTCGGGGACGAGCCGATTCGCTTGTCAGCTGGAGAAGAACAGGCCGCCCAGGCCCTGGCGGCGGTACCGCTTGCCGCCGCGGTGGCCCCACTCGGGTCCGTAGCCGTAGCCAGGATTCGGCGGTGGTGAGGCCACGAAACGGGCCTCCAGCTGGGTGATGTTCTCCAACTCGCCGAAGTCGAGGAAGACACCGCGGCAGTTCAGGCACTGTTCGATGTGGATGCCGTTGCGGTCAACGGTGCGCATGCTGCCCGCGCATTTGGGGCAGGTGAAACCGGCGGGAGCATTGCCACCGGGAGCGTACGGCTCGTAGCGGGGCATCGGGTCGGTCGGCGAGGACATGCTTTTACTCTGCCATGCGTCGACAAGCAGAAAGCAGTGTTTCCGCTGTGCGTCGGCTGTGGCCGTCGACGTCGGAGCGGACGGCGCGGACGGCGGCCACGAAGACCGCGCAGCGGGCCGGCAGATCGAGGCTCGGCCACGGATCTCCGGCTGCCGGAACGGCCGGGCCGCCGGCGTCGCGGTAGGCGTCCAGGAAGGTGTGCCAGGAGTCGTCGTCGAGCAGGCCGCAGGCCCAGAACCCGGCCGGGCGGGCCAGATCCCAGGCCGGGTCGCCGACGCCCAGGTCGTCGATGTCGAGCAGCCGCCAGCCGTCGGGGCCGCGTCCGAGTTGGCCCAGGTGCCAGTCGCCGTGCAGCAGGGATTCCCGGGCTTCCGGCTGGTCGGTTTCGCGGCTGAGCCGGACGCCGAGCTCGCGCAGTTCGCCCGGCGCTCGGTGGATTGCTCGGGTGAGGCGTTGTTGCCAGCCGTGGGCGGGTAGTCGGCGCGGAGGTGGTGTGCGGTGCAGGCCCGCCAGTAGGGCGCCGGACTGCGCCCAGGGCTGGTCTTCGGCGTCCGGATCGGCGACCTCGACGTGTGGCCAGACGCTCGCCGGGCGCCCGTCGGGTGCGGTGAGGGGGCTGGTGGTGAGTGGCCGGACGAACTGCTCGGTGTCGGCGGCGACCTGGAGCCGGAGGGCGAGAGCCTCCGGGTCGGTGCGTGGGGCGTGCAGCTTGACCGCCAGGTCGTCGAGGAACAGCAGCGTGGCCGCCGAGGCGGTGTGCCGAACCTCGATCGGGCCGCCGCCCGGGCGTCCGAGACCGCGCGCCAGCGCACGCGTCCATGATTCGACCGGGTCGTCGGCTGTCACATTCGCCATTCTTCCTGGAAGGATCGGGGAGAAGTGACCAACCCGACTCAGACGAAAGGCTCAACCATGGCGATCACCATGATCTGCAACGTGCACGTGAAGGACGACAGCATCGAGGCGTTCAAGGCGGCCT
>NZ_JAPUED010000187.1 GCF_027492755.1 Micropruina sp.
GGGTGATGCCGAGGTTCTCTGCTTCGCGGGCGACGTCGGTGCGGAAGTCAGCGACCTGACGGTCGATCTCGGCGGCGGGCAGGCCCAGCTCGGCGGCCAGCAGTTCGCCGACCCGCGGCGCCGCTTGGGCGGCTGCGGCGGCGTGCAGGAAGCGGGCGGGGATGCGCCGGGTGAGGATGTCGGAGACGGTGCGGGCCATCTCGTGCCTGATCGCGAACACCACTTCGGCCCACAGGTAGGGCAGCTCGGGGGCGATCGGCTCGGCCAGAGCCGGGTCGGCCAGAGCGAGGTCTTCGACGAATCGAGCCTCGGTGCCGTACCGGCCGGAGAGATGGGCGAACCGGCCGCCGGTGGCCTCCACCGCTTCGGCGTCGAAACCGGCGCCGCCGACGATCGGCGCGTGCGTCGTGCGGCAGCGCTGCTTCACCTCCAGCAGGCCGCATACCTTGTCAACCGCCTGTTCGGCCATCGACCGGGACACCGTCAGCTTGCCGCCGGCGACGGTGACCATACCGTCGGCGACGGTGATCTCATGCTCGCGGCTGAGCTCGGCGGTGTCGCCCTTGCCGGTGTCGATCAGCGGACGCAGCCCGGCCCAGGTGCCGGTCACGTCGTCCATGGTGAGGTGGGTGGTGAGGGTTTCGTTCAGCGATTCGAGCAGCAGTTCGGCCTCTTGCCGGTTGCAGCGGACGTCGTCCGGGTCGCCGTCGTAGGGGGTGTCGGTGGTGCCGATGTAGCAGTAGTCGCCCCACCGGACGACGAACGCCCGGCCGCCCTTGCCGCGCAGCCCGCCCAGCATCGGGAAGACCAGGGTGGACTGGCTGCGTACCTTCTCCCACGGCACCACGACATGGACGCCCTTGGCCGGCCGGATGCGGCTGTGATGGGCCGGCTCGTTCAGCGTATTGACGCCGTCGCTCCACACCCCGGCCGCATTGACCACCACCCGCGCCCGGACGGTCCGCTCGGTGGTGCTGCCGTCGGGGTTGGTGACGACCAGGTGGGCGGTGCGTGGTTGTCCCGGGCGGAACGGCTCCAGTTCGGCCAGTCGGCAGTAGTTGGCCAGCATCGCGCCGTGCAGGGCGGCGGTGCGGGCCACCGAAACCGTGAGCCGGGCGTCGTCGGTGCGGGTGTCGAAGTAGAGCAGCCCGGCGATCAACCCCTCCGGCCGCAGGGTGGGGCAGTGGGTCAGGGTCTCGGCGGCGCCCATCCGACGGTGCAGCTTGCCGATCCGCCAGCCGCCGACCGCGTCGTAGGCGACCAGCAGCGCCCGGAAGGCCTGCGCCATTCGCGGTCCGAACACCGCCGATTCGCGATAGATCGGGAACAGGAACGGCAGCCGGCTGACCAGGTGCGGGGCGCGTTCGTAGAGTCGTTGCCGCTCCAGCAAGGAGTGATAGACGATCCGGAATTCCCTCTGCTCGATGTAGCGCAGGCCGCCATGGATCATCTTCGACGAGGCGGACGAGGTGCCGCAGGCGAAGTCGCCGCGCTCCACCAGTCCCACCCGCAGGCCACGCAGTGCGGCGTCCAGGGCGACGCTGACACCGGTGATGCCTCCGCCGACGACCAGCACGTCCAGCGGTGCCGCCGTCATCGCCTCCAAAGCGGTGTCTCGGTCGAACGCCACCGGGGCGGTCTGGTTGGCGACGACGTCACGTGCCCGCATCTGCTCCTCCTGCATCTCCGCGCACGGACCAGCGGGTCCGCGCCGACCGGACCATGATGCGCCGCCGTCGGCGACGGCGGCAGTTGAGTGACACGGCATGTCATCGGGGGTTGTCCGGCCCGGACGGGCTGCAAAGAATGGCCTCATGGCGCCGGAGGAACGAATCCCGACCGTGCTTCGGCATGCCTTCACGATCCTGACCGCGGTGGGCGAGGCGGGGCCGTCCGGTGCGGACGCCACCGAGCTGCACATCCAGACCGGGCTGAACATTCGCACCGTCTACCGCCATCTCGCCTCGCTGCGCACCCTCGGCATGATCGCGGGGGCCGGAGACGGCACCCGCTACCGGCTCGGACCGACCATCGCCGGGCTGGCGCAGAACGCGTCCGATCAGCGCGAGTTCCTGCGCAAGGCACGACTGTTCGCCGAAGAACTGGGGGAGCGCACCCAGGAGCCGGTGCATGTCACCGTCTACGACCAGGGCACCGCCGTCACCGTCGCCAGCGCCACCCGGGAGGCGATCATCCGGCAGAAGTCACCGCCGATCGTGGTCGGTTCGCGGCGTCCGGCGCATGCCAGTGCCAGCGGCAAGATCTTCCTGGCCGCGAACCCGTCGGCGTTCCAGGCCTACGCGGTGCGTCCGTTGGAGCGGTTCACCCAGTACACGATCACCGACCTGCACGCGCTGGAGGCCGAATGCCTGGCCGTCCGAGCCCAGGGCTGGTCGGAGGATCGGCAGGAGTTCCTGCTCGGCGTCACCTGTGTCGCGGTACCCGTGTACGGCATGAAGGGACGCGCGGTCGGCGCCCTGGTGGTGTCGACCAAGTACCCCCGGCTGACCACCACGCAGCGCAACGGGCTGCTGCAGGCGTTACAGCCGGCGGCGCAGGAGTTCACCGCCGCGATCGGTGGCTCGGCTCCCTGAGCTGGTTGAACTCGGCGAACAGGCGGTCCACCAACTCGTCGGTCCACAGGCCGAGGAAGCCGAGGAAGTCGGCGACCGACAATCGGCGGCGCATCAGCCGGGCGTGGGCGAAGGCCCAGCGGACCTCGTCCGGACCGAGCCCGGGTGGGACGTCGGCGAAGTCGAGCGGATGTCCTGTCGCGGCCAATGCCCGCAGATAGCGTTCCGGGTCGGCGGCCAGCTCGGCCAGCTCGGGCTTGCGGCGCTCCCAGTCGCGCAGCAGTGCCAGCACCTCGGTGCTGTGTTCGGTCCACGATCGGCACTTCGCGGCGTAGTCGGCCCAGCATTCGGAGGCCATCGCGCCGCTCGGATCGAGCTCGTTGAAGACCCGCTCCACCTGCTCGCGGGCCTGCTCCTCGTCCACCGCGGGCAGCCCGTCGAGGAACGGACGCGGGTCGAACTCGGCCAGCAGGTACCGGTAGGCGAGCAGCACCAGGGCGGTGGCCAGCCCGCACTGTTCGCCGTGGTTGCCGATCGGGCGTCCGTTGTGGTCGGCGGCCATGTCGAGCATGTGGCTGGTGACATGTTCCAGCCCGGACGCCGGCGCGGACTCCCCGGCGAAGCTCATCGCGAAGCCGGCGGCGGCCAGGTTGGTCGCCATCGCGCCGGCGGTCGCCGTCCCGCCCGCGGTGAACGACGGCTCACTGTCCAGGAAGCCGGTCAGGCCGGGCAGGAACACCGCCCGGGACAGCGGCTCCCAGTCGCCCATGCCGCACCAGTTCGCCAGCCGGTAGTCGGCCAGCGAGCAGCAGCCCACCGCGGCGTCACCGATGCCGCCGAGCGCGTAGTCAGCCGGGGTATCGGCCAGCGTGCGAGTGTCCAGCACCAGCCGATCGGGCAGCCGCGACGGCACGGTGCGCTTCACGCCATTGGTGGTCACCACGGCCAACTGCGAGGTGTACGCACCCACTGAGTTGGCGGTCGCCACCGCGACATGGAACATCCGCAATCCGGGCTGCTGCTGCTCGATGCCGAACACCGCATGCTTGGCCAGATCGGTGATCGTGCCGGACCCGACCGACACCACGGTGTCGGTGGGCTGCAGCTGCGCGCGCAGCTCTTCGACATGCTCGGTGGTGGTGTGCAGATCATGCGGATCGGACAGCACGATCGTGCGCACCTGCAGCCCCGCCCCGGTCAGCAGATCGACGACCAGGCTCTTCAGATCGGCGCCGGCGCGCCACATCGGCTGATCGTCGACCACCATGGCGACCGCGGTCGGACGACCGCGCAAACCCGCGATCTCCGGCAAGTCGAGCAGGACGTCCGGGCCGAGATGGAGAGCCTCCATGGACAGGCTGCGGTCCCGACCGGAGACCCGGCTGGCCTGTTGATAGAAGCCAGCCAGGTCGTCAGGGTCGAGATCGATCAGCTCGGGTGCGCCGAGGGGTTCGGGCATCGCCGTCACCGCACCCCCGCCAGATCGGCCCGCCGCCAGCCCAGGGCACGCTGGACGGCGTCCGCCCAGGCGCTACGGCGCAGCTTCTGCTCGGCCTCGCTCATCTGCGGATGGAAGACCTGGCCCAGTTCCTTGGTGGCATCGGCCTCCTCCGGGCTGGCCCAGACACCGGTGGCCACACCGGCCAGCCAGGCCGCGCCGCGGGCGGTGATGAACTCCGCCTGCGCGGCCCGCATCACCGGCACCTGCATCAGGTCGGCCTGCGCCTGCAGCAGGGCGTCCGAGCGGCCCAGGCCGCCGTCCACCGCGATGACCGTCGGGGACACCCCGGACGCCTCGCTCATCGCGCCCAGCAGGTCGGCGATGGTGTGCGCGATGCCGTCCAGGGTGGCCCGGACGACGTCGGCCTTGGTGGTGCCCCGGTTCAGGCCGACCAGCATGCCGCGGGCGTTGCCGTCCCAGTAGGGCGCGGCGAAACCGGCCAGGGCGGGCACGCAGACCACGCCCGAGTTCGGGTCGGCGGCGGCGTAGGTGGCGTCGATGACGCTGGCCTTGTCGAGCACGCCGATGCCGTCGACCAGCCAGTCCACGCCGCTGCCGGTGACGAACGAGCCGCCCTCGAACAGGTAGGTGGTGGTGTCACCGATCCGCCAGGCCACCCGGCAGTCCAGGCCGCCGCCCGGCACCCGGGCCTCGGTGCCGATGTTGAAGTCGAGGAAGCTGCCGGTGCCGTGGGTGCACTTCACCGCACCCTCATTGAAGCCGCCCTGCCCGTACAGCGCGGACTGCTGGTCGCCGACGATGCCGGTGATCGGCAGTTCGGCACCGATCAGGTCGGCCCGGGTGACGCCGAAGTCGCCGTCCTCGGAGATGATCTCGGGCAGCAACCCGACCGGGACGCCGAGCTCGTCCAGGAACTCCTGCCACCACACGTGCGCGGTCAGCTCCATGCCGCCCGACGAGCCGGCGCAGGACGCCGAGGTGACGAAACGGCCGCCGTCCGGGCCGCCGGTGAGCTTCCAGATCAGCCACGAGTCGGGGGTGCCGCCGTACAGCTCGCCCGCTTCGGCCCGGCGTCGCAGCTCGGGGTCGTTGCGCAGGATCCAGCTCAGGTGCAGCGGCACGTTGGCGGCACCGAAGGACAGGCCGGTGGTCTGGGTGAACTTCTCACCCCAGGCCGGACGCAGCTCGTCGACCATGTCGGCGCACCGGGTGTCCTGCCAGCTGAAGATCGGCGCGACCGGTTCGCCGGTCGTCCGGTCCCACAGCACGGTGGTGGTGCGCTGGGCGGCCATGCCGAGCGCGGCGATCCGGCGTCCGTCGCGCTGGGCCTCGGCGATCACGTCGCGCAACGCCGCCTGCGACTTCTGCCAGATCTCGTTGGCGTCCTGCTCGACGGCACCGGACGGCTTGGTCTCGATGCCGAGCGGCTCGCCCTTGCTGGCCAGCACCTTGCTCGCCGCGTCGAACAGCACCGCACGGGTGCTCGTGGTGCCCTCGTCGAGAACCAGCACCGTCGGATCGTTGTCGCTCACCATTAGTTCCTCCCGCTCCTTTGCGTGTCGCCGGACGCCGTGGCCGGCGTGATCGGGCCGGCCCGTTCCTGCGCTGACGCGACGGACGCCGACCCCTCGGCTTGTTCCTGCATGCTCGCCAGCGGTCGATTCCAGGGTCAAGGAGTGTGACGTCCGGCGTCACTGGTCTTGAGCGCCGACGCCGGCCGGCGGCAGGGTCGGTCCCGGAACCTCACCGGCACCCTTCCCAACCCGGAACCAGGAGCAACGATGGAACACCTCACCCAGATCCCCTCGGACGCGCTCGCACAGCTGCGCGACGCGGTCGGCGAGCAGGCGGTCAGCACCGACGCCGCGCAGATCCGCGAACTCTCCAAGGACAGCTCGGTGCGCAGCAAGAAGGCCGAAGCGGCGGACCGGCCGCTCGCCGCGGCGCAGGTCGTGGTCACGCCGCGCTCCACCGAGCAGGTGTCGGCGGTGCTGTCCTGGGCGAGTACGCATGGCGTCCCGGTGGTGGCGCGCGGCCTCGGCAGCGGCGTGGTGGGCAGCGGGCTGCCGGTGCGCGGCGGGGTGCTGCTCGACCTGGCCGAGCTGACCGAGGTCGGCGAGGTGGATGTGGTGAACCGCACCGTCACCGTCGGCGCCGGGATCAACCTCGGTGACCTGGACACCCAGCTGCGCGAGCAGGGGCTGTCGGTCGGGCACTACCCGCAGTCGCTGTACCTGGCGTCGGTCGGCGGCTGTGTGGCGATGCGCGGCTCGGGCACCTTCTCGTCCCTCTACGGCAACATCGAGGACCGGGTCGGTGAGCTCGAGATCGTGCTGCCGACCGGTGTGGTGGTGCAGACCCGTTCGCTGCCCCGGGCGTCCACCGGGCCCGATCTCAGGCAGCTCGGCATCGGCTCCGAAGGCATGTTCGGGGTGATCACCAAGGTCACCCTCAAGCTGGTGCCGGTGCCGGCCGCGCAACGGTTCGCCGCCGTCCGGTACGCCGGTTTCGAAGGGGCGCTGGAGACGGTGCGCCGTGGGCTGATCGCCGGCGTCCGGCCCGCCGTGGTGCGGATCTACGATCCGACCGAGGCGTCCGCGAAGCACGCCCGGTTCGCCCAGGACGCCGGCTGGTTGCTGGTGCTGGTCTTCGACGGTGACGAGCGGCTGATCGCCACCCAGGAGGAGATCATGCTCGACCTGGCGGCCTCGCTCGGTGGCGAATCGCTCGGCCCGGAGCCGGCGGTGCACTGGGAGCAGCGGCGGTTCAACTGGTCCTGGTTCACCGACGCGGTCGACCACGAGGGCGGTATCGCCGAGGCGATCGAGGTGACCGCGACCTGGTCGGAGCTGCCCGGCCTGTACGAGCGGCTGAAGAAGGCTGTGTCGCCGCACATGCAGGAGTTCATGGCTCACGTGTCGCACGTCTACGACCAGGGCGCGGCGCTGTACACGATCGTCCGCGGCGAGTACGCGGACGATGCGGCCGCGCTGGAGGCCTACGACGCCACCTGGGAAGCGGTGATGGCCGAAACCCTGGCCTGCGGCGCCCGGATCTCGCATCATCACGGCATCGG
>NZ_JAPUED010000188.1 GCF_027492755.1 Micropruina sp.
GGATCACCGTCCGGGCACAGGCCCAGCGGGAGGGCTACCGGCCCCGGCTCTCCGCCGCGTCCAAGCGCACCAAGAAGGTCGCCGCGGGCACGCTCAAGACCGGCAAGCCGGCCGTGACCGGCGTCCAGCAGGCCGGTGAGACGCTCACCGTCGACCCCGGAGCCGGGACCGACGGCGTGGAGTTCTCCTACCAGTGGTCGCGGGCCGGCACCACGATCTCCGGGGCGACCGCCGCCGACTACACCCTCGCACCGGACGACGAGGGGCTGAAGGTCACCGTGAAGGTGACCGGACGCCTGGCCGGCTACACCACCCGGACGGTCGCCGCCAAGGCGATCCGAATCCCGCTTCCCGAGGGCTGCCAAGGGGCAGCGGACACCCGCGAATCCAAGAGCCAGCCCTTCGTGGTCTGCGGGATCGTGGTGGTCTCCAAGTGGCACCGGATCAGCTCCGCCTACCACCCGAAGCTGATCTCGGTCGGCCTGCGACGCAGCGGCGTCGCCTCGGTGCAACTCGAACCGGAGACCGGCCACTCACTGCAGGCCCTCTTCGAAGCGGCCCGCCGGGCCGGTCACACCCTCACCGTCCGCTCCGCCTACCGCTCCTACGCGACTCAGCAGGCGATCTACCCCGGGAACAAGCTCGCCGCACCCGCGGGTGCCAGCGAGCACCAGACCGGCCTGGCCGTGGATCTGGCCGCGGTGAAGAACGGACGGGAGATCCGCGGCTACGCCTTCGGCTCCTCGGCCGCCGGACGCTGGGTGCGCGCCAACGCCGCCCGCTTCGGCTTCATCATCCGCTACCCCAGCGGCAAGCAGAAGTACACCGGCATCCCCCACGAGCCCTGGCACCTGCGCTACCTCGGCGTCGACCACGCCACCAAGGTGAAAGCCTCGGGTCTCACCCTGGAGCAGTACCTGATCATTCGCTGAATCAGCGCTTCTTGAGCAACTGCCGGTTCACGATCCCGGATCCTATCGAACGGTCGCCGAGATGGCCTTGGCAATCGCTCTCGGCAGAGCCGGTATAATAGTTTTAGCACATAGCACCATGTGCTAAAACTATGAGTGAGGCCGCTATGGGACGTGAGGCGATCGACCTGGTGCCGTACGCCCGGGATGCTGCCACGCTGATGGGTGCCAACGTCCGGATCGCACGGCTGAACCGACGGTGGACGGCCGCCGAGCTGGGTGCCCACGCGGGATGCTCCCGGCACACCATTGCTGCGATCGAGCAGGGCAAACCCACGGTGGCCTTCGGCCATGTGCTCAACGTGTGCGCCGCGTTGGGCATCCCGCTGTTCGTACCCGGACGGGATGAGCTTGCCCGCCTGACCAGGGCACAGCAGGAGGCCGTCCGCCTGATGCCCAATCGCGTGATGCCGAAGGCGGCACCTTCCAATGACTTCTGAGCAGTTCATCTGGGCCTGGCTTCCGGCCGTCACCGAGCCAGTGGTGTGTGGGCGGGTCCGGCGAGAGGGCGACATTCACCTCTTCCAGTACGGCCGGAGCTATCTGGGCCACGAGGACGCGGTCGGACTGTTCGGGATGCCGCTGAGCGAGGAGGTCCTTTCCCCACCAGCCGGGATGACCTTGCACGGCGCCCTGCGCGACGGTCTTCCGGATGCGTGGGGTCAACATGTCATCCTGGCGCGGCTGACCGGTCGCTCCGGCCTGCGGGCCGATACCGCTTTTAACGCAGTTCGGCTCAGAAAAGCCGGTCGTCCGCGTTGTCGAGCCCGCGGAGGGCGTCGTAGTCGACCAGCAGGCAGTCGATGCCGCGGGTGCCGGCCAGTACCTTGGCCTGGGGTTTGATCAGCTGGGCGGCGAAGACTCCGCGCACCGGGCTCATCAGGGGGTCGGCGTTCATGAGTTCCAGATAGCGGGCCAACTGCTCGACGCCGTCGATCTCGCCGCGGCGCTTCACCTCGACGGCGACGTAGGCGCCCAGGGCGTCTCGGTAGAGCAGGTCCACCGGACCAATCGGGGTCTGGTACTCGCGCTGCACCAGCGTCCAGCCGTCGCCGAAGGTGGCGGGGTTCTCGGCCAGCAGGGCCTGCAGGTGGGCCTCCACGCCGTCCTTCTGCAGGCCGGGGTCGACGCCCAGCTCGTGGCTGCTGTCGTGCAGCACCTCGGCGATCGCGATCTGCAGGGTGTCACCGGTGGTGTTGCGCACCTCCCAGACCTCGGTGAGGCCCGGCTCCTGGTCGGCGGTCACCGCCTCGAGATCCGCCGGCGGCTCGTTGACGGTGATCGTGCAGGGGGCGCTCATCCAGTTCAGCGGCTTGTAGGCGCGGTCGTCGGCGTGGATCGAGACCGAACCGTCCGACTTCACCATGATCAGCCGGGTTCCCATCGGCAGATGCGCCGACAGCCTTCCGGCATAGTCGACCTGGCAACGGGCAATCAGCAGACGCACGCCGCACAACATACCCGATCCCTGAGCTTGGTTTACGCCGAGCCTGTCGAGGCGACGAAGGGCCGCGCCCCGTACCCTTGACCCATGGCCAAACGTCCCTCCAAGCACCTGCGCCCGGCCCGGCCCCTCAGCCAGGGCGGTTTCGCCCAACTGGTAACCAAGACCGACGGCCAGTGGATGGTGCAGACCATGCCGGGCGGCAGCGCCACCAAGGCCTACCTCTGCCCCGGCTGCAGCCGTGAGATCCCGGTCGGCGCCGCACAGCTGGTGGCCTGGCCACGGGACGCGAGCATCGGCTCGGTCTCCGCGGTCGCGGACCGGCGGCACTGGCACACCTCCTGCTGGCAGCGGAGGCGTTGATGAGCGGGCTGCACACCACCCTGGTCGGCACCGGCCGTCCCCGCTTCGTCTTCCTGCACGGCCTCTTCGGACGCGGCCGCAATTGGTCGGGCATCGCCGGCGCGCTGGCCGAGCAGGGCCATGCCAGCGTCCTGGTCGACCTGCCCAACCACGGGGCCAGCGACTGGACCGAGGAGTTCGGCTACGAGGCGATGGCGGACGCGGTCGCGGACGAGCTCGTCCACCGGCTCGGGTCGGCGGCCCGGGTGATCCTGGTCGGCCATTCCATGGGCGGCAAGACCGCCATGCTGGTGGCGCTGCGGCGTCCAGAACTGGTGGCGGGGCTGGTCGCCATCGACATCTCCCCCGCCCACTCCGCCGGGGTGGACGGCTTCCCGCGGTTGGTCGCCGCGATGGCGGCCGTCGAACTCGACAAGATCAAAGGTCGTGGCGACGCGGAGGCCGTCATGGCCGAGCGGATCGCCGAACCCGGCGTCCGGCAGTTCCTGCTGCAGAACCTGCGCGCCCGTCCGCGCTGGCACTGGCAGCCCAACCTGCGGCTGCTCAGCGCCAACCTGCCGGCCATCGCCGGCTGGCCCGATCCCGGGCCGGTCAGCTACCCCGGCCCGGTGCTGTGGTTGCGCGGCGAGCGTTCCGACTACGTCCGGCCGGAGTACGAGCCCGCGATGCGCGCCCTCTTCCCCGCCGTCGAGTTGCGGACGATCGCGGACGCCGGCCACTGGGTGCAGGCCGACCAGCCGCAGGCCGTGATCGACTCGCTGCTCGATTTCGCCCAGGATCACTAACTAACGTGGGAGATTCCCGCCTTCGCGGGAATGACGGAGTTGGGCTCCCTTTCTGTCATCCCCGCGCAGGCGGGGATCTCGCTACGCCGCGGCGATGCTCGATATCTCAGCGGGCAGATTCGGCACACCGCCGCCGGCGTTGCCGAAGGAGCCGTCATTGCCGCCGGCCGCGATCTCCGCGACCTGAGCGACGCCCGCGTCGTCCATGGTGCCGAAGACGGTGTATTGCGGGGGCAGCGGTGTGTCGGCGTAGACGATGAAGAACTGCGAGCCGCCGGAGTTCGGTGCTCCGGTGTTCGCCATTGCCAGCACACCGGCGGGGTAGCCAGGGATCTTCTCGAACTCGTCGGGGATGGTGTACCCCGGGCCGCCCCTGCCGGTGCCGCTCGGGTCGCCGCACTGCAGCACGAAAATGCCGGCGTCGGTGACCCGGTGGCAGACCGTGCCGTCGAAGTAGCCCTGGTCGGCCAGCGAGGTGAACGAGTTCACCGTGCAGGGCGCCAGCTCACGGTCGAGGGTGAGGGTGATCGGAGACCCGTTGAGGGTCATCACGTAGTCGACCGTGCCGGTCGCCGGAACCTCGGACCCGGCGGGCGTCGAGACCGGCTTGCTGGCATCGCCGGTCTCGGTATAGCTGCAGGCGACCGTCCCGGTGGCCGGCGGCGCGACCGACTGGCTCGGGGCCGCGTCTGTGGACGGCGCACCGCTTTCGTAGGGAGCGGTGGTGGTCGCGGCGACCGGGGAGGTGCAGCCCGCGAGAACCAGGAGAGCAGCGGGCAGGAACAGAAGCTTCTTCACGGCACCACCCTGCCAGAAGCGTTCAAGCGCGCGCAGCGCGGCCGGTGCTGCGAGATCCCCGCCTTCGCGGGGATGACGAAGGAAGGGAGCCGGGGATGACAAAAGAAGGGAGTAAGACGACGAAGGACGGGTCAGGGATGACGAAGGAGGCCGCGGGGACAGCTAGATTGAAACCATGGTCAACCTCACCAGGATCTACACCCGCACCGGCGACGCGGGGATGACCCGGCTCTCGGATATGTCGGAGACCGCCAAGACCGATCTGCGGGTGGAGGCCTACGGCGCGGTGGACGAGGCCAACTCGATCCTGGGCATGGTGGTGACCCAGCCCGATCTGCCCGAGGACGTCCGGGCCGTGCTGCGGCACATCCAGAACGAGCTCTTCGACGCCGGGGCGGATCTCTCCTTCCCGCTGGTGGCCGACCCGCCCTACGAGCCGCTGCGCATCGTCCAGGCGTCGATCGACCGGCTGGAGGGCTGGTGCGACGCCTTCGGCGACCCGCTGCCGGCGCTGCGGTCGTTCATCCTGCCCGGTGGCAGCTTCACCGCCGCCCTGCTGCACCAGGCCCGCTCCGTGGTGCGCCGGGCCGAGCGGGAGGCCTGGCGGGCCGCCGAGCAGTACGGGACGGAACCGGCGGAACGACCCTTCGCGACGGACGCAGGAGGAACTGGGAACCGCAACCCCGCGCGACGTGTTGACGAGGGAAGCGAGGAATCCAAGTTGAGGGATCGTGCGGAGGGGGAACCCGCGACAACGGCGGGCGGAGTGAACCCGCTGGCAATCACCTATCTGAACCGTCTCTCCGATCTGTTGTTCATCCTGGCCCGCGTGGTCGGACAGGAGGCCGGGGACGTACTGTGGGTGCCGGGAGCCGACCGCACTCCGTCCGACCCGAGCGGTGTTCGTCAGCGCCGACGATTGATCACCGAACCGAGTACAACGCATGGTCGTGTCAAGGCGGGCCCGTACGCTGCGAACTGAATTGCAGGTCTTCACCTGATCAATCAGAAACAGCCACTATCTTTGGGTGCGCACTCGACGGTGCTGATCGTGGCACCGTCGACGACGAGGGAAGGCGCTAGCCGCCGATGCAACTGAGACCACCGTTCGTGTAAGAACCGAAAAATCTTGACGATGCACGCACGGCGGGCCGATCAGTTGCCAACCTCCGCATCGAAGCTACTCAAAACACCGGTGAGACTCGTGTAGTAGACTCTTGATGCGCACTTCGCTGAACCGTCATTGTGAGCCAGGGTTGGACATGTCACCAAGTACGCGGCTGGAATGGCACTCAACGATCCAACCCCGTAATTCTTCCCGCTGACCACCCTCATTACTGAGCCACCGCTGTCTCCCTGCGCGCCAGCGGTGTCGGTTGAAGACGTTCGCTTGGCGAGGACATGCCCCCCAGTAATAGCCGTCCCGCTAACGGTGTAGCCGGTGTTCTTTGATACGACCTCGAGCGTGTTTGCACCGGAGTTCGCGCCCGAACCCCAAACAAATCCACCTGGGTCGGGACTGCTCTTGGCTCCGGAGAGGGACACGGTCGTGGTTGAATTGATACCGCCGTTGTACACGGAGGCGCCAATAGTTCCGCTATCGGGCTTGATCAAGGTCACGTCGTACGCGGCGCGATTCCATGCCGACGAGTTCTTCCAGATCCCCAGATCATCACCAGCAGCGTCTTCAACATCCCCGCTCGATCCGATATAGGTCCCGGTCGATGTGGTGATGCAGTGTCTCGCAGTGGTGACGTACTTGTTGCCAGTCGAGTTCATCGTGACTGGAAAACCGGTCGTGCACCACCCGCCGTTGTCGATGATCTGGATCTGTGCGCCACCCCTCCAAGGCGACTGATCATCTTGTCGACCCAGCAGCGCAACCGTCGTAGGCTCCTCCACAATCTCGACTGTGAAGGGGATGCTAATCCACGATGCGATGCGCTCTTCGATGTCAGCAAGGTCGCTATCGGACATCGTCCCGACCAAGACGAAATTCAGTGACGCGCGGTTCTCAGCATGGAGAACGGCATCGTATCTCGCGCCCGCGGGGGGATCAGCAATGAGTCTGTCCACAACCAACTTCTGTGCACTGAGGTATTCATCCTCGTCGTAGGGGACATCGTGAACTACGACCTTCACCGAGGGGTGCTGCGCGATCACATCCCGAACCTCGGGCGGCAACTCCCCTTTCCAGAATATGTCAAGGGTGCGATCGCCCAGCACCGTTAAAAGGTAGCCGTCGACCGCCCGCTCTTGGCCTGGATGCCAGTCGTCCGTGGACCCTGCAAGTTCGAGGATCTTATCCGACAGTGGAGCCACGATCTCAATGCGATCCCGCTGTTCCGGGGTGAACATACTTAATACGTCCTGGGTCCTGTCGATCTCGTTCTGCTCGTCGCGGTCATCGGGATCAACGGGCCCAGCGACTGCCGCGCCTCCGCCCATCGCGAACACCATCGCACACGCAGCGACCACGCACCATCCAATGACTGTACGCCGTTTCACAATGATCCTCTCGTCGCCAACGTCGTCGTCGCCGTTGACAGTCTACGGTCGTCGTAAGCGGCTCTGTCAATCGCGAACCTTGAGCTGCCAATCCTCGCGGGCATCCGCCGGGTGAACCGCTGGTCAGGAAACCCGGCGCCGCTGATGCCCCTGCCCCGGTGGAGCAGCCTCCAGCCAGCTGAGCAGGGCGG
>NZ_JAPUED010000189.1 GCF_027492755.1 Micropruina sp.
GCCGGGGCCAAATCAGGCCGTCACGGTGGGGCCAAATCAGAGTGTCATTTCCACCTGGGGCGTGCGCATTGCGGTAGAAGTCGGTCACGTCCAGGTGGACTGCCTCGTTCGCCCGCAACCCCCACGCATACGCCACCCGCAGCAGCACCGCATCCCGATACGCCGGCAGCGCGCCCTTTCGGCCATTCTTCAAACGGCGCTGGATCTCCTCGTCGGCACGATCGAACAACGCCTGCAGTTCGTCTCGCGTCAACGGACGCCGCCCCGGCCGGCCGTCGTAGTCCTGAAGGTGCCGGTTCGTGTTCCAGTCGTGGCAGACCTGCACCGGATGCGTGCCGAAACGCTGCTCGCACTCCGCCACCCACCCGTAGTGCTCCGACGTCAGATAGTCGCAGAACTGCCGCACCGCCAGCTGGTAGCCGCGGATCGTCGACGGCGCCAACTGCCGCACCGACACCAGATCCAGCATCCACTCATCGAACAATCCCGCCGACCACAACCACGGCCACGACCCCGCGTGCGCATGGAACTGCCGCACCGCGCGCACCGTCCCGGTCACGTAGTCCTCGCCCAGCCCGCGCCCGCCCAACTGCTGCGCCCGCCAGCCCGTCACCATCGCCTCGAACACGGACTCCTCAGCACGCAGGAACGACACGCCAGACGCGAGATACAACCCCGCAACACCATGCGCCACCGGCCGTGAACCCATCCGAAAAGCTCCTATCAAATGCAGACAATAAGCATTTAACGCGAAGATTTGGAGCGAGCGCAAGTCGATCCCAGTCAGGAAGCGGAACCCAGAAGGCTCCCCGTACGATCAACGACACCTAGAACTCACGCAGACCTGCATTAGATGCAATAGGGCGTGGTTTTCGCGTTCGTGGGTCGACAGGTCCACTTCGAAGTGGACGGCGACGACTTCTTCATAGATCTGCTCTTCTTCCACGTCGAGCAGCTGCGGTACGTCGTGATCGAACTCAAGGCTAAGAAGTTCGAACCGCGGGACGCCGGACAACTGGGCTTCTACGTCGCCTTGGTTGAGGACCGGCTACGCCGCCCGCAACACCAGGCAACGGTCGGGATGCTGCTCGTGGCCGACAAGAACGACTCAGTGGTCAGGTACGCCCTCGCCGGCACCACTCAACCGATTGCGGTGTCCCGCTACGAGTTGGCCGCCTCCGTTCGTGCCGCGCTGCCCACTGAGGATGTGATTGCCCGTGCTGTGGCGATCGAGTTGGGGGGAGTCGACAGCGCCACATGAGGTACCCCGGGACCGGGTTCCCAGCCTGTGGATAACTTGTCCAGCAGCCTGCTGGACAAAGTCAGTGGGATGGGATCGGTCCACCGCCCGCTCGTGGCCCGGGCCAGTGCCGAGTCCGGAGTCAGACCGTGCGCCAGGCCATCGAATTCGAACACCGTCGTGTCGAGGCTGGGCCAAGAAATGGTCTCCACCGCACCCGTTCAGAGCCGTCCGCGGGTGTTCGCCGGCCAGGTGAACCGGCTAGTCACAGCCATGTACGAACACGCCCGGACCCCCGGTAGCCCAACTGCTAAGCGGGTTTCGGGGTCAACCCGATCGCGAGTTCAAATCTCGCCGCCTCCGCTGTGACAAGGGGAAACGCCCCTCCTGAACGATCATCGGGAGGGGCGTTTCCGGGCTCTAGTCTCAGTTTTAGTCTCAGTTGTGGTCCGCCGAGGGCTCGCTGGGACTGTTCGATTTTGGCTGTTCATCCTTGTCCGGAGCCGTTCGGTCAGGCTGTGAAGTCCGCCCGACTCTGTGGCTGTGGCTGAGGCGCTGGGCGTGACCTTGCTGACCGGCGACGCGCGGTTGTCGAAGGCGACCGGCCCCCGCTGCCCGATCGAAGTCCTGAAGGCTCGCCGCTGAGGAGCGCGGGCTCAATTCTCACCGCCTCCGCTGTGACAAGGGGAAACGCCCCCCTGAACGATTGTCGGGAGGGACCTTTCCTCGTCCTGGGGCGTTTGTCTCAGTTCTGGTCTCAGGCGGTGTCCAGCGGCGGCCGTTACTCGCAGGCGAGGCCGTCGTTGTCGCCGTCGCCGTTGTTGCCGGTGCGGTGGGCGAACCAGTCGTAGATCTCAGCCTCGGCGGGATCATCGCGATGGAACGGCCCGGTCGGATCACCCACGGTGTTGCGTTTGAGTTGGCCGCAGGAGGTGTACTGCTCCCACCACCGTCCCGACGTCGGCGACGTACTGCGGGTGGGGTTCTGGCAAGCGGTCGTGATGACACTCCGGTCGGGTCCGGGGGTGGCGATCTGGGCGGCGTGGTAGGCGGCCTCGCGGGGGTGGGCGGGGTAGCCGTCGGTGGAGTCGTAGCGGGCGATCGCGTTGCCGGCCTGGAGTTGCATCAGGCCGAGATCGACCCCGTCGGGGGTGGTGACGAAGCGGATCAGCCGTCCGTGCCGGTCCTGGTCGTTCTGCCCGGCCGGGAGTTCCAGCGTGACCGGGTCTCCGGAGGAGAGCAGGCGTCCGATGGCTGCCGAGGCTTCGTCATGGCCGCACTCGCCGCGCTCGGGGGTGTCGATCCCGATCAGCCGGATCGTGCCGGCGCTGGTGGTGATGGTGTCGCCGTCCACCACCGAGACGAAGGCTGCCGACTCGATCACCGACCCGGTGGGCGTGGTCGTGGGGGAGGGTCGCGGCGTGGTGGTCGAGGGTGCCGAGGCCGTCGGCGTGGGGTGAGGCTGCGAGAGGGGCGTACCGGTGCAGCCGGTCAGTCCTGCGAGGAGCACCAGGGCGATCCCGGCTGCTCCTCGTCGTTGGGTGAGAGTCATCGGGTGGCTGAGGCTGCTCATCTGCCGGAGTCGGGATAGGGCTCGGCGGGGGAGAGCCGCAACTCGAAGGTGCTGCCGCCGCCCGCGGTGGGACGGTAGGTGAGGGTTCCGCCGTGCTTGCGGGCCAGGCTGGAGGCGATCGAGAGCCCGAGGCCGGCGCCGCCCTTGGTGCGGCCGCGGCCGGGGTCCTCGCGGAAGAAGCGCTCGAAGACGCGATCCTCGTTGCCGACCTGGAGGCCGGGGCCGTGGTCGATGACAGCCAGTTCGACGTAGCCGTCGCGGACGCCGACGGCGAGTTCGATCGGGGTGTCGGCAGGGGTGTGCTTGACGGCGTTGGTGAGGAGGTTGGCGATGATCTGGCGTAGCCGCGCCTCGTCGCCCAGCGCGCTCGGCGGCTGACCCTGCCAGGGCGGGTCGACCGGGTTGGCGACGGTGATCGACCGGTCGGGGGCGTTCACCCGGGCATCGGCGGCAACGTCGATGCTGAGGCTGAGCAGGTCGATGGGTCGCTGTTCGAGGGAGCGGGTGGTGTCGAGCCTGGCGAGCAACAGGAGACCCTCGACCAGGGACGCCATCCGGATCGATTCCGATTCGATACGTTGCACGACTTTCTGGATCTCGTCCGGCTCGGTCACGACGCCGGACCGGACGAGTTCGGCGTGGCCGCGGATGGTTGCCAGGGGGTGCGCAGTTCGTGGCTGGCGTCGGCGACGAAGCGCCGCAGGCGATCCTCGGTGCGGTCGCGCTGGGCGAACGCGGCCTGGATCTGGGCGAGCATCACGTTCAGCGAGGTCGCGAGCCGGCCGACCTCGGTGTCGGTGGTGGCGACATCGATGCGACGGGAGTAGTCGCCTGCGGCGATCTCTCCGGCGGTCCGCTCGATCTCGGTGAGGGGACGCAGCCCGAACCGGACCAGTACCACCCCGGCCGCTGTGGCGATCGTGAGAATGAGCAGACTGACGGTGAGGCAGATCAGCGCGAGCCGGCGGGCTGCGAAGTCCAGATCGGCCAGTGAATGAGCGATCACGACGTAGCCGTCGTCGATGACCAGGACGCGAGCCCGCCAGCCACTCGACCCGCCGGCGGCCGAGTCCAGGCTGATCACGGACTGGTCCGGTGCCGCTGCTGCGAGGACGCCGGCATCGACGCCGAGCCAGTCGGGAGCCGGCCGGTCGTCGTCCGGCAGCTGGCAGGACAGCGCCCCGGACGCGTCGAACACGCCGATCGCGAAGGTGGTGGGCAGCCGAGGGCCCTCGACACCGGGTGAGCCGTCGCAGAGTTGGTTGAGCCACGCTTGGAGCTGCTGGGGTGGGCTCTGCCCGAACGGGGTCTGCAGTTGCTCTTCGATCTGGCGGATCTGGAACACCTTGAACAGCGCCACGCTGGCCAGGGCGGCCAGCAGCAATGCAACCGCGAGCAGGCTCACCGACACCGTGACGAGTCGCTTGCGCAGCGACCACCTTCTCATCGCAGTTCCTTGGGCAGGCGGAGCGTGTAGCCGATGCCGCGGACGGTCTCGATCAGCGGCGGGTCGAAGACATCCACCTTGCGGCGCAGGTACCGGATGTAGGAGTCGACGACGCTGGAGTCGCCGTTGAAGTCGTAGTGCCAGACGTGTTCGAGGATCTGAGCGCGTGACATGACGCGGCCGGAGTTGCGCAACAGGAACCGCAGCAGCGCGAACTCGGTGGGGAGAGCTTGATCGCCTGCCCCTGCCGCCACACCTCGTGGCCGTCCTCATCCATCACCAGGTCGCCGTAGCGCAGCAGGTTCGACTCCTCCGGTGCGCGGTCGGCGCCGCCGGAGGTCCGGCGCAGAATCGCGCCTATCCGGGCGACCAGTTCCTCCAGGCTGAACGGCTTGGTCACGTAGTCGTCGGCGCCGAGCGTGAGTCCGCGGACGCGATCCTCGACGGAGTCCTTGGCGGTGAGGAACAGCACCGGGGTGCCGGTGTCACGGCGCAGCGTGCGCAGCAGATCGAAGCCCTGAATGTCCGGCAGCATGATGTCGAGGACGATGAGGTCGGGCTGCGTACGTCCGGCGACCTTGAGAGCCTGCTCGCCCGAAGCCGCGGTCTCCACCTGATAGCCGACGTAGCGCAGGCTCATCGCGATCATCTCCACGATGTAGGGCTCATCGTCCACAACGAGGACGCGGGCTCGTTCCTGGTGCTCCGCCATGGACCTCAGCATCCCCACCGAAGATGACAGTTTCATGAGAATTCGGCGGTTCTCACCGAACTGTCAGAAACCTCCCGCCGTTTCCCCATCTGCGCCGGTCACCCTGATCAGCATGCAGCAAGCAGACCGGATGCGCGTGAGCCGCACCATTGCACGGGGGGCGGAACGATCAGTCGCAAGTGGATTCTGATCAACACCGGGTTGGGCGTCCTCGTCCTCGGGTTGACGGTGGCCGGCGTGGCCGCGTTGGCAGCTCCCCGGGAGGATCCGACCGCGCACCTGCCGACCGCCACGGTGCAGCGCGGGTTCCTGGAGGCCACCGTCACGGCGAGCGGCAATATCGAGAGCGGCGCGACCGCTTCGTTGCAGATGCGGGGTGCCGGCGGCATCGTCGCGAAGGTGTACGTCGCCACCGGGCAGCAGGTCAGTCGTGGCGACAAGCTGGTTCGGGTCGATGACACCGACGCCCGGGCCCAGCTGGAATCGGCGCTGGTCGCGCTGGATTCGGCCGAAGCCTCGCTGCGGACGACCACCCAGGGACGGACGAGCGCCGAACGACAGGCCGACGCGGCGGCGATCGCCGCCGCGGAACAGAACCTGAAGAACGCCGAGCGCAGCCTCGCTGCGGCCCAGGACAACTACGACCTGGTCAAGGACCAGCAGGCCGAGCTGGTCGGAATCGCGCGGGATGCGGCCGACGCCGCCCAGCGCGTCGTCGATCTCGGTCGCGAGCAACTCGCGGCGCTGGAGCAGCAGCTCTCCGCCACCGACCCCGCCGATGCGGCCGCCATCGCCGCGCTGGAGGCGCAGATCGCGCAGGTGGAGTCGCAACTGGCCATCGACAAGGCCACCCTGAAGACCGCGGACGCCTCCCTGGCCCAGGCCAAGCGGACCCGCGACACCGCCCTCCAGCAGGCCAGGCAGAGCCTCACCAGCCAGACCGGCAGCCGGGACGCGGCGAAGAAATCCCTCGCTCAGCAGAAGGCGACGGTCGCGGTGAACCAGCAGGGCCCCAAGCCGGGCAACGTGGACGCCGCCAACGCCCAGGTCGAGTCCGCACAGTTGCAGGTCGACAAAGCACGCCAGGCGATCGAGGACACGGTGCTGGTCGCCCCGTTCGACGGCGTGGTCTCGACGGTGAATGCGGTGGTCGGGCAGTCCTCGGCCACGGTGGTGGCCAGTGCCACCGGCGCCTCCGGCCTGGTCGTTCTGGTCAATCCCGAGGGGCTGCGGGTCACCGCCGCCATCGCGGAGGCGGACGCCACCGCCGTGCAGGTCGGCCAGCCCGCGACGGTCAACCTGCCCGCCTCGGGGATCGACATGTCCGGCGAGGTGATCGCCGTGAACATCGCCAGCACTGTCAGCAACAACGTCGTCCAGTACCTCACCACGGTGTCGCTGACCGACCCGCCGGCCGAAGTCCGGGTGGGCCAGACCTCCAGCCTGTCGATCATCACCGGCAGCGAGGAGGACGCGCTGTTCGTCCCGACCTCGGCGATCACCGTCGACGGCGCCTCCAGCTACGTGACCCGGCTCGCCGACGGGGTACAGACCCGGGTCGAGGTGACGACCGGCATGGTCGGCACCACCGGGACGCAGATACTGAGCGGGCTGGCCGAAGGCGACATCGTGGTGCTGCCCAGCACCGGCGGCGCGGCGAGCCTGCCGTTCCCGGCGGCCGGCGGGAGCACGGGACAGTGACCGTGTCGAAGCGGTCCGGCCGGCCCGTCATCGACCTGCGTGCCATCCACAAGACCTACGGCGAGGACGAAGCCATCGTCCGAGCGGTGGACGGAGTGAGCCTGCGGGTGGAGCGCGGCGACTACGTCGCGATCATGGGCGCCTCCGGCTCCGGAAAGTCCACGCTGATGCATATCATCGGCTGCCTGGACACCCAGACCAGCGGCTCCTACCCCCTTGACGGGGTGGACGTCCGGCTGCTCGACGACGATCAGCAGTCGAAGATCCGCAACCGGAAGATCGGGTTCATCTTCCAGAGCTTCAACCTGATCGCCCGTACCTCGGCCGTGTC